>DQCI01000222.1:24377-27516 GCA_003545125.1 Paracoccaceae bacterium | reverse complement strand
GCTGATCTCCCGCCTGTACCCCGGGCTGATCTTCGGTCCGTCTTTCGCCGCGTGTTTCGTCCAATGCATCCGCCGCCTTGCCAACCGGCTGCACGAGAGTGAAACACGACCGTCCCCGGCGCTTCGACTCGTAGACGGCTGCATCGGCGTCGCGCTCCATCCGATCGAGGTCAGGGTAGTCGTACAGATGCGACGACGTGATCCCGATCGACCCCGAGACCCGTGCTTCGCAGTCACCGAAGGGCACCGGTTCCTCGAGCCGGGAGATCAGCCGCGTGGCCAGGGCGGAAAGCTTTGCTTCGGTGGTTGCGCGAATGAAGACGACAACAAACTCATCGCCCCCGACCCGGGCCACGACATCTTCGCCGCGGGTGACCTCGCGCAAGATCCCGGCCACGCCCTGCAACACCAGGTCGCCTGCAGCATGGCCGAAGGTATCGTTGACCGCCTTGAAGAAATCCAGGTCGACATGCATCAGCGAAAACGACGTGCCACGCGCGATCAGCCGGTTCAGCGCCTGGTCGAGCCCACGGCGATTATCGAGCCCGGTCAGCGGATCGGTCACCGCCTCCGCCTCGGCGGCATCCTTCGCACCCGCCAACCGGGCGCCCGTCTTGCTCGCTTCTTCCATCGCTGCGGCGTTGGCCTCGATGAGGTAGAGCAATTCGAGTGTCAGGTCGGTGGCGGCGAAATCGGATCCGGCCAGGCCGAACCGCGCCACCGCATCGACCACGGCGATCCCGAAAGAGAGGTTCACCAAAACGCCGTCATCGCCGGTCAGGCAGATGGCGCTGCCGGTCACCGGGGTCCGGGCGGGATCGCGCAGCCGGAGCGAGACCTTGGGGCCCGCAGTCCGGCAAACCGTGCAGATATCGGCAGCCCCCCCTGGACGGCGCAGCTCGAACAGATCGAAGAAGGGCGCGCCGACAAGCGCCTCCCCGGGGTGGACCTTTACCAGGGTCGGCCCGGCATGACGGATGATACCGTCCGGCGAGACCAGCACATGCATCGGCATCAGGACATCAAGCCGGCTGGCATCGAGTGAAATCAGATTCGCCATTGCCCTACCCCGCGACCCGGTCGGCGAGGTCGAAAGCGCGGCCCTCGGCGAAATCGACATCCGCCAGGCGGATCGTGAGAACCTCCGCGCCGTCCGCATCGCCCTCGAATTCGATCAGAACGAGCGCGCCGTAGTCGTCCGCCAACGCCCTGAGCATCCCGAGGTAGACATGGCCGAACCCCTTGTGCGGCGAGCGGCAGACCAGCCGGTAGAGACCACCGCCCCGGTCTTCGAGCTCCACTTGGGGCAGGTCGAGATCGGGCACGGCCAGCCGGGCCCGGCCGCGCAGATCCTCGAGCGACGCCAGAAAATCCTCGTAGTCCACGCCACCGAAACGCAAGAGCCGCCGCACCCGTTCGGCGGCAGGCGCGGCCACCAGGAAGGTGCCGAAATCCTCGAGCAGCGTTTCGGGCGGCTTTGCGAGCCGGTTGGAAGCGCTTTCAAGCATCTGGTAGGACAGCGCGTCGTCGTAGTGCAGAACCGGTTCGAACTGCTCGAACCCCGCGTCGAGCTCCTCGGCGATTCCTGCCCAGAGCGACGCACCGTAGGTGACCTTCAGAAAACTTTCGAATGATCGATTTATCAGCCCGTGCATGATCCGCGCCCCCGGAATCCTCAATGGCCGCAATATAGGGAAAAACTCTTAACAAGCCGCAAAGCTCAGCCGCCCGGGACGACGACCGTCACCTCTGGTTTGCAGAAGCTTGTGGCCGCAAGACCGCCGCCACAGGACAGGACATGGAACCCGCACAATGGCCGTCCGGGCGCGCCCCATCTGGCGCGCCAACGCGAGATCGGGCCCCNNTTTTTCAAACCACAACCCGGCCGCGTCAGCGCAGTTCAGCCGACCGCGAGCAACCAGTCCGGCAAATGGCCGATATCGGGCAACACCGTGTCGGCCAGGGGCGCAAGAACCCCTGCGCCTGCGAGGCCGGTCAGGACACCGACCGTCTGCATCCCGGCCGCGCGGCCCGCATCGAGGTCGTGGGTGCTGTCGCCGACCATGACGATTCGCCCCGGGGTTATACCGACCGCCTGTGCGAAGGCGAGAAGCATTCCCGGCTCGGGCTTGCCGCCATAACCGCTGTCGGACCCTGCGATGAAGTCGAACAGGGCCTCGACACCGACACCCGCGAGATGGGCGCGGGCCGGCGCCTCGGCGTCATTGGTCGCCACGCCGAGCCGGAGGCCGGCGGCGGCGAGCCCGGCGAGAAACGGCCGCAGCGGCACAGCCTCGGCCATCGGCGCGGCGGCCGCTTCGGCGTTCAGCCGGTCGACGAGGTCCACTGCCGCGATGCCGAGCACCGGCGCAACCTCCCGGGCAACCTCCTCCGGCGTGCCGGCGATCACCACCGAGCCCGCGGTGAAGGCGCGCGCCGTCCGGTCGAACCCCATCGCCCCCGCTAGCCGCTCGGCCAGCGCCGTGTCCCCCCCAGACCAGCGCACGAGCATGACCTCGACCCAGGAGACCCAGGTCGCGTTGAAATCGAACAGGGTCCCGTCCTTGTCGAAGAGAACCGCCTCGGCGCGCAAGACGGTCATGTCCAGTTCATCTCGCCGCCGCCTGGAAGCGCGTGGCGCGCCCGCATCGGCTGATCATAGCCAAGACCGGCGCTATCGCAGAACCCGGTGACCCAGGCGTCATCCATACAGACGAAATCGAGCACGGCCGCGAGGAAGGCCGGATCCTGGGCCCGGTCCTTCAGATCCGTCGCACTTGCCCCGGAACTTCCCAGAAACACAGGGAAAATCTCGTCGTTCCCGGCCAGCCAGGCAAGTGCCTGCAAGCCGACCGTCTCGGCAATTTCCTGCTTCATCGTTGTTTTTCTCCCGCCCGCGGCAACTCTTTGTTAACGATTCTACGGCAATGATTAACCAATCGAACGCAAACCAACAGACCTGAAGCACAGCATCCCTCATGGCAGGCCGCATACTCATCGCAGACACCACCGCCGCGAGCAGGATCATCCTGAAGGCGAAGCTCGAGGCGGCCCGGTACGATATCCTGCAGGCCACTAGCTGCGAGGACCTGTTGGCGCGCGCGCGCACCGACCACCCCGACATGGTGATCCTTGGCGC
>DQCI01000222.1:18090-24204 GCA_003545125.1 Paracoccaceae bacterium | reverse complement strand
GTGACCCACGAGGAGCTCACGCGCCGCCAGGACGCGGCGGCGGAAATGGGGCTTCCCGACGTCGCGCGCGAGCTGCAACGCACAGCGCGGATCGCGGTGATCGCCCCGGATCCGCAGACCGGCCTCGACTGGCGCCGCGACCTGCTCGAGCGCCGCGACGGGCAGATCGTGGTCATCGACCGGGGCGGCGCCCTCGACCGCTGGGCGCCCGGCGACGCACCCGACGCCTTCATCGTCGGCGCCGACCTCGCGCATGCCCGCGACGGGTTGATGCTGCTCAGCGAATTGCGGTCGCGCCCGGCCACCCGGCACGCGGTGATCGTCGTTCACGACATCGCCCGCGACCCGTCCATGGTGCCCTCGGCGCTTGATATCGGTGCCAATGCGGTGACCCAGGGGGCGTTCGACGCCGACGAGATAGCCCACCGGCTGGCGCCGCTGATCATGCACAAGTTCGAGGTCGACGCGCTGCGCGACAGCGTCGACGCCCGCCTCAGCCTCGCCGTGCTCGACCCGCTCACCGGGCTCTACAATCGCCGCTACGCCGAGACCTACATGCGCCGCGTGATCGCCCAGGCAAGCGAGACCGGCCAGCCGTTCGCGCTGATGCTGCTGGATCTCGACCGGTTCAAACGCGTCAACGACACCTACGGGCACAATGTCGGCGACGAGGTGCTGATCGAGACTGCGCGGCGGCTCCAGGCCAATGTGCGCGAAGTCGACCTCCTGGTGCGCCACGGCGGCGAGGAATTCCTGATCGCCATGCCCGCCACCGATTTCGACGCCGCCTCGAGCGCCGCCGAACGGCTGCGCCGGGTGATCGCCGAAACGCCGATGCATGCCTCGGCGCAGGACACGGACGTAGCAATCACGGTATCGATCGGCGTGACGGTCTGCACCGGCGCGCCGGATGGGGCGCATACCCTGCAGGGGCTGATCGACGCGGCCGACCGCGCCCTCTATGCCTCGAAAAGCGAAGGTCGCAACCTCGTGACCTTCGCCGACGTCGCCGCCGCCTGATCGCCCACGCCTGAACGCCGCCGCCTTTGCACACGCGCTGCGATGTCCACCAACACCGGATCCATTGCGCGCCAGCGGCGTGCGGCCGGGTATCGTCTCGCGGCCGGAGAAGGCCCCGGGCTTTCGCTTTATCGAGCGCGGCGCAGGCACACCTCCCGTCGCCAAACCAAGGACAGCACCGCGACCGGCTTGCCAAGGGGCGCGCCGTGCCGGGGATGGGGTCGGTTTCAAGGAAACGAATTGGCGCGCCGCGCCCCCACGGCGCATCGTCGGCCGCGCCGCAAGCGCCGGTGGTACCGCCCGCCGGACATGGTGGAATGGCCTTGCGGACGTGCAGGTCCCGCGGATCCGCGATCAGTTGCCCGGGGCCCTGCCCGGCGCGCGGGCCAGCGCATTGTGAAACCGCTTCTCCAACGCATCGGCGAAACCGGCCCGCTCGGCGGGGGTCATCGCCGCGATCTGTTCGACGAGGATCGTATGCCCCGCGCTCACCCGGGCCCCGGCCCTGTCATGCTGCGCTTCGAGCACCGCGGCCAGCGCTTCGGCAGCGAAGGGCTCGGCCCGCAAGGCGCCGACGAAGCCCCGGAAATCCGCCGCCAGCGCGGCCCTGTCCGGCTTCCCTCCGCCGGTTTTTTCGCGAAAGGCCTCGGCCGTGCGCTTGCGCGCCTCGCGCGGCATCGCGTCGAAAAACGGCATGAAACCGCCCTCGCGCAGCATCGCCCGGTCCGGCGGCGGCGCCCGACGGCCGTCGCGTCCGTCACGCACATGCGCCCCCGCGACGACGCTCAGCACCAGCACGTTGAGCGTGAGCGAGGCCACCAGCAGCAGCCGCGGCCAGACGCTCCGGCGCGGCTCGGGCGCGTCGTTTCCGGCTTTTTGGGTCATCCCTGCACCTCCTCGGCGAGGCTCTCGAAGCCGCTGTACCCCGGCAGGAGATCCTCGAGTTCATAAGCCGCCTCGCTCGTGGCGTCCTCCGTCGGCAGAAGCCCACCGGCAAGGGAATTCAACTGGTCGGGCGAGGCGAACCCCAACCAGACCCCGGCCACCGCCGCCGTCGCCATGCTGGCAACCGCCGGCCAGCCGCCGATCCCGCTCACCAAAGCGGCCCAGAAGCCGTTGCGTGCCCGCCGTGCGGCCGGCGTTGCGANNCGGCGCGCGCGCGTCTATCTCGGCGTCGGCGTCAGCCATGATCCGGGCCATCAGGTCTGGTCCGGGTTCCGGCGCCCGGGCCCGGCCGGCCTCGAAAAACGCCTCGAGTGCCGCATCGTCCAGCATCGTCTTGTCAGTCTTCGCCATATCCCAACTCCTCACGCCGCCCGGCCAGAAGGGCCGCCAGCGCCCGTTTGCCCCGGGCGGTCAGACTTTCCACCGCCTCGACGCTGATTTCCAGCACTTCGGCAATCTCGGGGTTTGTGCGCCCCTCCAGATGCCTCAGTGTCACCGCCACCCGCTGCCGTTCCGGCAGCTCCGCCAACGCCCGGTCCAGCGCCCGCGCCCGGTCGGCTTCGATCATGGTTTCCGCCGCGCCCGGTTTGCCGTCTTCCGGCTCCGGGATCGCGTCGATATCGACCGAACGGCGTTTGCGCAGCCGGTCGGTACACAGATTGCTGCCCACCCGGTAGAGCCAGGTGCTCACCTTGGCTTCGCCTTGGCGCCACTCGGGCGCGATCTTCCAGAGCCGCAGCATCGCCTCCTGGGTCACGTCCTCGGCCTCGGCCCGATCGCCCCGCAGCATCCGCGCGGCAAGCCCCATCACCCGGGGGGTGAGCCGGGCTGTCAGAAGGGCCGCCGCCTCCCGGTCGCCATTTCCATAAGCGACCAGCAAAGCTTCGTCCGATACATCTGTTTCAGCGTCGAATGCCATGGCCATAATGCGTGTCAGGTATCCGTTTGCGCAGGCTGCCGCAACAACCGGTGGCACCGGGCGGCCCGCCGCCCGATGCGTGTTCATGCGTGGCTCAGCGACGCTTGCCGCCGCGGTCGCCGAAGCCGCCCTTGCCCAAGCTGACTTGGGCGAACTCCTCTTGGTTCCAGGCGTTGTCGTCATCGCTGTCGAACCGGTCGACCAGTGCGGCGATGTCGGCGGCGGGCGACAGTTCCTCACCCGACAGCGCGCCGTCTTCATCGGTGTCGCGCGCGGTCAGCATCCGCTCGACCATGACCGCGGCCCTCTCGGCCGGGTCGGCCGCCCGACGACCCTGGCGGTCCGCTTTGCCCATGCGGGCCCGGCCACGCTCACCGTCACCGGCGCCGATCCGGGCGAGGATCTGCGCTTCGAGCTCCGCGGCCGTCACCGTGCCATCGCCATCGGCATCGATGTCGCGTAGCCGCTCAGCCGCCAGGGCTTGCGCGCGGGCCGCAAGTTCGGCCTCGGTGATGAACCCGTCGCCATCGGTGTCGAGATCGCTGAACTGGACCGCAAAGACGCCCCGGCCCCCCGGCCCCATCGCACCGCCTATAGCACTGCCCATTTCACTGGCGCCGCCGAAGCCGCCAGCCGGGCCGCGCGCGGTCGCTGGCGCCGCGAAGGCCATGATCATGGCCGCGCCGGCGGCCAGGCCGAAACCGGCAATCTTGTATGTTTTCTTCATCGAGAGGTTCTCCTCAGAGCTCTTTCTTATCCTGCCGTTTCTTTGACCCCGGCTGCCCGGTGTCGTATCTCTTCAACGGCCTATGTGTGGGGTTCCGTCGCAGGGGGCACATTTTTTTCGTTTTTGGCCCCGAGGCCACCGGATGAGCGAAGAAGCGGATAAGCGGATGGTTGCGACATCGGGCCGCAACGGCACCGCACGGGATGGGATTGAGCGTCGCGGGCCCTTAAGTTGGTCGAAACGCAATTGGGACACCGAGATGACAGACGATACCGACAAGGGCGCGGCCGCGGGCTATCCGACCCAGATGCCCTATGTGCCGCACGGGCCGGATTTCGGCGAGCGCGAGCTCGGCCAGGCGGTCTGGCGCGGCTGGAAACGGCGCTGCCCGGCCTGCGGCACCGGGCCGATGATGAAAAACTTCCTCAAGGTGCGCGACACCTGCACGGTCTGCAGCGAGGAGCTGCACCACCAGCGCGCGGACGACGGCCCGGCCTATCTGACCATTCTCGTGGTCGGCCACGCGATGGCGCCACTGCTCGGGGCCGCCTGGGTGACCTGGCGGCCGGATCCGGCGGTGCTTGCCACCGTCTTCGCGATCGGCACCGTGGCGGCCTCGCTCTGGCTTCTGCCCCGGTTCAAGGGGATGATGGTCGGGTTTCAGTGGGCCAAACGCATGCATGGCTTCGCCGCAGCCCTTACGCCCGGCGCAAGACCGGCCGTGGAGGATCCCGTGTGAACGACGGCGCGGTACAGGTGCGTGACGCCGCCACATTGATCCTGGTGCGCGGTCCCGGCGGAGACAGCCCGCAGGTCCTGATGGGCCAGCGCGGCGCCTCGGCCGCCTTCATGCCCAACAAGTTCGTCTTCCCCGGCGGGGCGGTCGATGCGGACGACGCACGGATCGACGTGCCCGGCTGCGATGCCGACCCGCTCGGGCAGCGCCTGGCCGAGGCGGCGGCACCGGGCATCGGCTCGGCGCTGCTGGCCTGTGCGATCCGTGAGCTTTGGGAGGAGGCCGGGTTGATCCTCGGCCAGCCGGGCAGCTGGGCGGGCGAAGTTCCCGCCGATTGGACGAGCTTCGCCGCCACCGGCCACATCCCGACCGCCACGGGCTTCTCCTTCGTGTTCCGGGCCAGGACGCCGGCCGGCCGGCCGCGCCGGTTCGACGCGCGCTTCCTGCTGGTCGACGCGGGCCGTCTTGCCACCGACCCGGACGATTTCTCCCGCGCCTCCGACGAGCTCTCGCATCTCCACTGGGTGCCGGTCGCAAACGCGCGCCGCTACGATTTGCCGTTCATCACCCAGGTGGTGCTGGCCGAGGTCACCGCGCGGCTGCCGGATCTCTCGCCGCCGCGGACGGTGCCCTACTTCCGCAACGACGACGAAGCGCTGCATTTCGAAAAGCTTGGCGGCGCGTCGCCGCTGGGGTGAGCGGGCCCGGTTTCCTGCGCCCGGGGGACACCGGGTCCGCGCGCGCTGAATGGCGCTCGGATTCTGGACCTCACCCCTGCCGGCGCCCCACGGTCGTCACCCCGTCAGCAACACCAGCAACATGATCGACACCCCGAGCAGACCGATCCCGACCAGCTCCCGCCCGCCGGCGCGTTCGCGAAACACCAGCCAGGATACAAGCGCCGAGAACACCAGCTCGACCTGGCCGACGGCGCGCACATAGGCGGCGTTCTGCAAGGTGAAGGCGACGAACCAGCCGAGCGACCCGAGCATGCCGGTCACCCCGACCAGCGCGGTGATCCGCCACCGGGCAAGAACCCGCGATATCTCGCCGGGCTCGCGTAGCCGCAACCACGGCAGCATCACCACCGTCTGGAAACATGTGACCGCGGCGAGCGTCACCGCAGCGCGCAGCAGCGTATCCCCTGAAGGCAGCGCCAGGCTCGCGGCGCGGTAACCGATCGCCGAGAGGCCGAACAGCGCGCCAGCGACGAGACCCAGTCCCGGGGCCCGCAAGCCAACGCCCCATCGCCCGCCCGCCGGCAGCGACAGCAGCAGCACGCCCGCCACGCCGACAAGGATCGCCGCGAAACCGCCCGCGCTCACGGCCTCGCCGAGAAACACCGCCGAGAACAGCGCGACCAGCACCGTTTCGGTCTTGGTGAAAGCAATGCCGGTGGCGAAGTTGCGCAGGGAGAACAGCGTGACCGTTGCCATGGTCGCCAACACCTGGGCGAGTCCGCCCGCCGCCACCGCCAACCAGAACCGCACCGGCGGCAGGCCGATCCCCTGCCCGCTGGTCAGAACCAACCCGACGGCCAGCAGCACCGCGAAGGGCGCCGCAAAGACGAACCGGGCGAATGTCGCCCCACCGGACGAGAGCCCGCTGCCCTTGAGCCGTTTCTGCAACGCAAAACGCCCGGTCTGCACCATGGCGGCGGCAAGCGTCGCGGCGAGCCAAAGCGGGATCATCGGGGCCTCGCAGGGCCCGACAACGCGCCCGTACCCACCGCGGTCAGTCGATACAGAGCGTCACCTCGGCCCCGTC
>DQCI01000222.1:11773-18053 GCA_003545125.1 Paracoccaceae bacterium | reverse complement strand
GTGCAGGCCTTGCCGGCATCCGGCGTCGGCAGGAAACACAGAAGCTGGCCGGCCAGGCCGCCCCGATCCCAGCGCCCGCCGGCATCGAGACAGGCAGCCTCGGTTTCCGGCACCACGTCGTCGAGGGTTTGCGCCCGGGCCGGGCCCGTCAATACGAAACCGGTCAACGCCAGCCCCGCCAGCAGGATCGTCAGGATCATTCGGCTCATTGCTTGCCTCTTTCCGGTTTGGTCGTCCGTCCGTCACGCGCCCGCCACCCGCACGCGCATTGAAGATGGCGCGCCCGGACCGGGCGTACCCCCCGGGCCCCGCGAAGCTGGCAACAGCACAGCCGCCGCGTCACCGGCTATTGCGCGACGCAGACAAGCCCGCCGCCATCGCCGGTGGCGAACGAACCGCCTTCGGCCTCGCAGCCTGCCCAGCCGCTTTCGTCCGCGACCGGCGCAACCTCGAACGGCGCGTAGGTTTCAGGACCCGCGGCCATACAGCCCGCGAGGATTACAGGAAGAACGATCAGTAGTTTGTGCATTGGACCCCACCCCTCTGGGATCGCGCGTCACTGCGCGACCATTTGCAACTGGGAGGTATCGTAACCCATTGTTTGCAGCACCGAAACGGCTTTGTCGTATTTCGCCGGTGCGAGAGCGGGGTCACGCGCAAGGATCCAGCCGGTACGGCCTTTCGGGTTGCCGACGACAGCGACGGAATAGGCGGGATCGACGTAGAGCACCCAGTAGTCGCCCTTGGCGAAGGGGAGCCAGGGCACGAAGCTGACCTCGAGCTTGCCGGGCGCGACGACGCTGGCGACGCCCTCGGCCACCTCGACAGGTCCGTCCGGGCTGCCCTTGTGGCAGGTGTTTACCACGCTGATCTTGCCATCGGTGCGCATCGCGTACTCAGCGGTGACGCCTTCACAGCCGCGTTCGAAGCGGTTGGGGAAGCGCGCGATCTCGTACCACTTGCCGAGGTAGCGCGCGAGATCGAGGTTGACCACCACGCCGATCGGCTGGCTGGTGTCGCGGTAACGCGCCTCGGCGGGGGCGGTGAGGCCGAGCGCCGCCGCGGCGACAAGGACGAAACTGGGTAAACGCATGTTGGTGCTCCTTTGTCCTGATCCGGCGGCAGGAGATGCGCGGATCGAAATCGGCTGGCGGACAGCCGGCGGCACGGCATCAGTACGGCATCGGATGCGCCTTGTGCGCCGCCTCGATCGCTTCGCGCACCGCATCCGGGAGCGTCACGTCAGCCGCGCCGATGGCACGCGCGAGCTGCTCCGGCGAGGTCGCGCCGAAGATGACCGAGCCCATGAACGGCCGGTCGGCCGCCCAGCGCAATGCCATCTGGACCGGGTCGAGCCCATGCTCTTCGGCGATCGCGAGATAGGCGGCGGTCGCCTCCCAGGCGCGCGGCGTGGCCCGGCCCCCGAGCCCCTTGTTGAGCGACATCCGGCTGCCGTGCGGAACGGTCAGCCCGCCGTGGTATTTACCGGTGAGAATCCCGGTCGCCAGCGGCGAGTAGGCGAGCAGCTTGACGTCCTCGTTCGCCGACACCTCGGCGAGGTCGGTGTCGAACAGCCGGCAGAGCAACGAGTATTCGTTCTGGATCGTCACCATCTCCGGCGCGCCGATCTCGCGGGCGGCCTGGAGCCACATCGCCGTGCCCCAGGCGCTTTCGTTCGACAGGCCGAAATGGCGCACCTTGCCCGCCGCCACGGCCCGTTGCGCCGCCTCCAGCACATCGGTCATGTGGGCGCGCGTCGCCGCGCGGTCCTGTTTCGAGGGGTCGTAGCGCCAATGCTGGCGGAAGGCATAGGAACCGCGCATCGGCCAGTGCAGCTGGTAGATGTCGATCACATCCGTCCTGAGGCGCTTCAGCGAGGTGTCGATGGTCTTGGGCAGGATCGCGCCGGAATAGCCCTCGCCGCCGCGCACCGAGCGGCTGTCGCCCGCAACCTTGGTGGCCAACACCACCTCGCCGCGCCGCCCGCTCTTGGCAAACCAGCTGCCGATGATCTCCTCGGTCCGCCCGACGGTCTCCGGGCGCACCGGGTTGACCGGGTACATCTCGGCGGTGTCGATGAAATTGATCCCGTGATCGAGCGCCATGTCGATCTGGGCGTGGCCCTCGGCCTCGGAGTTCTGCGTGCCCCAGGTCATCGAGCCGAGGCAAAGCTCGCTCACCTCGAGCGCCCCGCCCGCAAGTTTGTTCTTTTTCATCGGTCTGTCCCCCGTTCCCGCGTTCGGGGAACAGACTTAGCCTGCTGGTCCCGGGGTGCAAGCCCCAGCGCGTCAGACCCCTAGGGGCGGATCACCGTGTACCCCTGATCGGCCAGTTCCATCAGCCGGATGACGCCCGCGGGCACCACCTCGGCACTGTCGATCAGCGTGGGCGCGACGCCCTCCTTCTTCGTCATGCCGGCGATGGTGTTGCCGCAAGCCGAGAAGGTCACGTCCGGCACCGAGCCGGTGAAGCCCGCAACCCGGTCGAGCACCGGCGAGGTGTCGGTGCGGAACAGGTGCAGCCCGGCATTGTAGGCAACCACCTCGATCTCGTAGGGAAGGCCCTCTGCCTGGAACGCCTTGGCGGCGTTGGCGGTCACGTTCAGCACCTTGGTCATGGTGCCGGGGTCGTTGTCGCTGACCTGGATCGCCAGCTTGTGCATGTCGTGCTCGGCCCCAGAATCGTGGGCCAGCACCGGTGTTGCGAACAGCGCGGCACTTGCTGCGAGCGCAGTGAATCCTCGGCGTGTCAGGGTCATTGTTTTCTCCCGGTCGTGTTTTGGTTTGTATCCGATCAACTTATGCGTTTTGGCCCAACCGGCGATCACGAAAACGAGAGGTGAAGAACATACCAAGAACATATATCCTTGCCCCATGCAGCATGTCCTTCTCTCCCGCGAGCCCCACCGGCCCGGAGGCGGCCAGAGGTTTCTCGGCGCCCTCGATCTTACCCGCGCCCGGGTACACGAGGCACATGGGGGCGCGCGCCACACGCTGGCGCTGATGCTGGCGCACGCCATGCAAGGTCCCCTGTTCTGGGTCGCCCCCGCCTGGGTCCCCGACCGGCTCTATCCGTCCGGCCTAACCAATCTCGGCGTGAACCCGGGGCGGATCACCTTCGTCCACGCCCGCCACGCGACCGACATCCTGTGGACGCTGGAAGAGATCCTGCGGTCGGGCGCGGTGCCCCTGGTGGTGGGCGATCTGCCGGGACCGCCCGGGCTCACCCCGATGCGGCGGATGCATCTCGCGGCCGAGGCGGGCGCCGAGGCCAGCGGCACGCCGCCGCTGGGACTGATCCTGACGCCCGAAGGCGGGGCCCAGGGGGCCGAGAGCCGCTGGAAGATGTCGCCCGCCCACACCCCCGACCAGACCGGCTGGCAACTCGCCCGCGAGCGCGCGCGCTCCGACCCGCCCGGCGACTGGCGGGTGGTGCCGAAGGACGACGGGTTCGCGCTCGACGCGGGGTAGGCAGGGACCCGGCGGGAGAACGCGATTTCGAAATCGCGTTGAAGGCCATTCGAATGGCCTTCGCCCGCCCCCGGCACACAGGCCCCGCCCGCAAACACCGCGTGCCACCCCTATCACCGGGGCCAGTCGGGAGGCAGTCGGGNNCGGGGGGCTGCCGGGCCGCGCCGGACCGATACCCCGCCGGCCTCTTCACATGCGCCCGCGCCCGCGCCCTCTGGCCATGCTCCGCCCCTTGCGCTAAAGCCGGACGCAAGCCCCAAAAGGACATCCCATGGCCCGCATTCTCATCACCTCCGCGCTGCCCTACATCAACGGTATCAAGCATCTGGGCAACCTCGTCGGCTCCCAGCTTCCGGCCGATCTCTACGCCCGCTACCAGCGTGCGCGGGGCCATGAGGTGATGTTCATCTGCGCCACCGACGAACACGGCACGCCGGCGGAGCTCGCCGCCGCCAAAGCCGACGAGCCGGTGGCCGCGTACTGCGCGCGCATGCACGAGGTGCAGGCCGGGCTCGCGGCCGGCTTCCGGCTGTCGTTCGACCATTTCGGCCGATCCTCGTCGCCCCAGAACCACCGGCTCACCCAGCACCTCGCAGGCCGGCTGGCAGACGCCGGGCTGATCGAGGAGGTGAGCGAAAAACAGATCTATTCCAAGGCCGACGGCCGCTTCCTGCCCGACCGCTACATCGAGGGCACCTGCCCCAATTGCGGCTACGACCGCGCCCGCGGCGACCAATGCGAAAACTGCACCAAGCAGCTCGACCCGACCGACCTGATCGACCCGCGCTCGGCGATCAGCGGGTCGACCGACCTCGAGGTGCGCGAGACCAAGCACCTGTTCCTCAAGCAATCGCAGATGCGCGACAAACTCAACGCCTGGATCGACGGCAAGGCCGACTGGCCGGTGCTCACCACCTCGATCGCGAAGAAATGGCTCAACGACGGCGACGGGCTCCGGGACCGCGGCATCACCCGCGATCTCGACTGGGGCATTCCGGTAAAACGCGGCGAGGCCGACTGGCCCGGCATGGAAGGCAAGGTCTTCTACGTCTGGTTCGACGCGCCGATCGAATACATCGCCGCCACCGCGGAATGGGCGGAGGCGAACGGCAAATCCGATGCCGACTGGGAAAGCTGGTGGCGCACCGACAAGGGCGCCGGGGATGTGCGCTACGTCGAGTTCATGGGCAAGGACAACGTGCCCTTCCACACGCTCTCCTTCCCCGCCACGCTGATGGGCGCCAATTTCGACGGCTCCGAACCCTGGAAACTCGTCGATTACATCAAGTCCTTCAACTACCTCAATTACCAGGGCGGCCAGTTCTCCACCTCGCAAGGGCGCGGCGTGTTCATGGACCAGGCGCTCGCCATTCTGCCGTCCGACTACTGGCGCTGGTGGCTGCTTTCCCACGCGCCGGAAAACTCCGACAGCGAGTTCACCTGGGAAAACTTTCAGGTCTCGATCAACAAGGATCTCGCCGATGTGCTCGGCAATTTCGTCAGCCGGGTCACCAAGTTCTGCCGCTCGAAGTTCGGCGAAGAGGTGCCGGCGGGCGGCAGGCTCGGCGCGGCCGAACAGGCGCTGATCGCCGATCTCAGCAAAAAGATCGCCGCGTACGAACAGCTCATGGACGCGATGGAAGTGCGCAAATCCGCAACCGCGCTGCGCGCGATCTGGGCCGCGGGCAACGAGTACCTGCAAAACGCAGCACCTTGGTCGGTGTTCAAGGAAGATCCCGAGGCCGCCGCCGGTATCGTGCGATTTGCGCTCAACCTGATCGCGGTCTACGCAGCCTTGTCGGCGCCATTCATCCCCGATGCCGCCGCGAAAATGGCCGAGGCCATGGGCACCGACGGCGCCTGGCCGCAAGACCGCGCCGCCGCCTTCGAAACACTTGCCGCCGGCCAGAGCTTCACCGTGCCCGACAACCTGTTCGACAAGATCACCGACGAGGCGCGCGAAGGCTGGGAGGCGCAGTTCGCGGGCCAACGCGGGTAGGAGCGCGCCGGACCCGGGGGTCGCCCGGCCCTCGCCCGCGAGAACACTGTTTGCGCTACCAGTAACAAATACAAACGGTTAGATAGGTGTCCGAGTTCGCCCACCCGCCGCGAAGCCTTCGCCCGCCCGCGCTTCCTCGGGTCAAGAAATACCTCGGGGGGGGTTGGGGGGCCGCGCCCCCCATGGAAAAAACAAAGCGCGCCGCAGGCGCTCAATAAAACAACAGGACCAACCGATGACCCTGTTCGACCGCGAAGAGATCGAAGCCGCCCGCACCCTGGTCTATTCCCAGATGGACCCGACACCCCAGATCACCTGGCCGCTGCTGGGTGAACGGATCGGGGCGCAGGTGGTGGTCAAGCATGAAAACCACGCCCCCACCGGCGCGTTCAAGGTGCGCGGCGGGATCACCTTCATCGACTGGCTGCGGCGTGAACACCCCGAGGCGCGCGGTGTCGTCACCGCCACCCGCGGCAACCACGGCCAATCCCAGGCGCGGGCCGCGACGGCCGCCGGTTTGGAGGCGAAAATCTACGTGCCCGAAGGCAACTCGGTCGAGAAAAACGCCGCGATGCGCGCCTTCGGGGCCGATCTGCACGTTTTCGGCAGCGATTTCGACACCGCGAAAGAAGAGGCGATGCGCGTGGCGACTGAAGGCGACTACTACCCGGTGCCGCCATTCCACCCCGAGCTGGTGCGCGGCGTCGCGACCTATGGCCACGAGCTTCTGACCGCCCATCCCGATCTCGACACGGTCTATGTGCCGATCGGCTGCGGCTCCGGCATCGTCGGCACGATCACCGCGCGCGAC
>DQCI01000222.1:8520-11684 GCA_003545125.1 Paracoccaceae bacterium | reverse complement strand
ACCGGGGCCGACCGGATCCTGGCCGTCAGCGAGGCGGAGATCGCCGCCGCCGTCCGGCTCTATTTCGAATGCACACATAATGTCGCCGAGGGCGCCGGCGCAGCGCCGCTCGCCGCGCTCCTGCAGGAGCGCGGGGCGATGGCCGGGCGCAAGGTGGCGGTGGTTCTCTCGGGTGGCAATATCGACACCGGCTGGTTCGCGCGCATCCTCGCGGGCGGGGTACCCGACGCTTGAGCCGGAACCGACGGACGCGACCAATCCTCGCCGTTTCCCTTCAAAAAGCCCCGGCGAGGCGCTATATCACCGATCAAATTGAAACAACGAATTTGCAAGTTCGTGTCGGCGCCCTAGGAACGGGCGATCGGGGGCAGGACCAAAGTGATGAATCTCGGTGCAAATCAAAGGCCGATCCGGCTCGCGGGCTCCGGTAAGCGCGATGTGCGGACCCAGTTCGGCGCGCTGCCGTGGCGGATGGCCGACAGCAAGCTCGAAGTGCTGCTCATCACCTCACGCGACACCGGGCGCTGGATCATCCCGAAGGGCTGGCCGATGGACGGGGCAACACCCGCCGAGACAGCGGCCACCGAGGCCTGGGAGGAAGGCGGCGTCGAAGGCAAGCTTTCACACATGGTCGTGGGCTTCTATGGCTACCTCAAGCAGATGGACAAGGTCGACGATCTGCCGATCGTCGTCGCGGTGTTCCCGATCCGCGTAAAACGGCTGCGGCCCGACTGGCCCGAGCAGGCCGCGCGCAAGCGCCGGTGGTTCCCGGCCCGGAAAGCGGCGACACTGGTCGCCGAACCCGAACTGCGCCAGATCATCAAGCATTTCGACCCGCGCGCGCTGCGCTAGCCCTGCGCATATGCAGCGCAAAGGGGCCTCAGGGCGTGCGCTCACTGGATCGCGCCGCCGCGCCGCCGCGACACCGCCTCCTGCGGGCTGCCCCATTGCGCCCGGCCCCGCCGGCCCCCATACTTGTCGAACGAGGACGTACAGGATGATCCGTTTCACGCTGCAATGCCCCGAGGGGCACCGTTTCGAAAGCTGGTTCCGCGACGGCGGCGCCTTCGAGGCGCTGTCCAAATCCGGCGAGCTCGCCTGCCCCGACTGCGGATCCGCCGAGATAACCAAGTGCCTGATGACGCCGCAGGTGCGCCCCGCCCGGTCTGCGGCGGCACCCCCGGCCGAAACGCCCGCCCCGGCCGCCCCCCCAACCCCCGCCCTCGCCGCCACATCCGACCGCGAACAGGCGCTGGCGGCGCTCAAGGTACGGGTCGAGGCGGAAGCGGATTACGTCGGCATGGGGTTCGTGCGCGAGGCCCGGGCGATCCATACCGGCGACGCGCCGGACCGGCCGATCTACGGCGAAGCGAAACCGGCCGAAGCGATCGCGCTGATCGAAGACGGTGTGCCGGTCGCGCCCCTGCCCTTCGTCCCGACCCGCAAAGTGAACTGAACGCCCGCGCCCGCGCCGTTTGAGCCGCCGCGCGGGTGTGTGGGTTGCGGGATCGGACATCTGTGAATGCGGACCGGGCCAATCCCCATCGACCCTGCGTCGGCAACGGCCCGACCGGCCGAGTGTTGCGCGAGACGGGACAATCCCGCGCGAAATGCCACATTCTTTCCAAGAACTTGCCATTCGGCGGCTGCAAAGCAGCGCAAACATGAAACACAGGCAGCTGAATGAAAGCACATGGTGCACAGACTAAAGCGTTTCGGCGCGGGCTTTCATACAGGCATTTCGTTTCCCTTCCGGCCAGCGCGGCGCATGTCGCACTGGCCGGCTCTTTTTTTTAAAACCGGCCCCGGGCCGGCTGCCGCCCCGCCCTTGCCCTTTCGCGCGACCGGGCCTAGAAGGCCGCAACCTGAGAAGCCGAGACCCGCCTGAGCCCATGCCCATTCTCGTGATGAAATTCGGCGGCACATCCGTTGCCACCCTCGACCGTATCGCCCGGGCCTCCAAGCGCGTCGCGCGCGAAGTGGCCAACGGCTATGACGTGATCGTCATCGTCTCGGCCATGGCGGGGCGGACCAACGAGTTTGTCGGTTGGGTCGAGGAGACCTCACCGCTCTGCGATGCGCGCGAATACGACGCTGTTGTCAGCTCGGGCGAGAACGTCACCGCCGGGCTGATGGCGCTCCGGTTGCAGGAAATGGACATTCCCGCACGCAGCTGGCAGGGCTGGCAGGTGCCGGTGAAAACGACAGGCGTGCACTCCGCCGCCCGGATCGAAGCGATCCCGCCCGACAACATCCTCGCCAAGTTCGCCGAGGGCATGCGGGTGGCCGTGATCGCGGGCTTCCAGGGACTGGCCGAGGATCACCGCATCACCACGCTGGGCCGCGGCGGCTCCGACACCACCGCGGTCGCCTTCGCCGCCGCCTTCGAGGCCGAGCGCTGCGACATCTACACCGATGTCGACGGGGTCTACACCACCGACCCGCGGATCGAGGACAAGGCCCGCAAACTCGAAAAGATCGCGTTCGAGGAAATGCTGGAGCTCGCCTCGCTCGGCGCCAAGGTGCTGCAGACCCGCTCGGTCGAGTTGGCGATGCGCTACAATGTGAAGCTCCGGGTGTTGTCGAGCTTCGGAGAATACGACCCCAATGCAGGCACGCTGGTCTGCGACGAGGAGGAAATCGTGGAACAGAACGCCGTTGCCGGGATCGCCTATTCGCGAGACGAAGCCAAGATGACACTCATTTCCATTGCCGACCGCCCCGGGATCGCCGCTGCGATCTTCGGGCCGCTGTCGGACGCGGGCGTGAACGTCGACATGATCGTGCAGAACATCTCCGAGGAGGGACGCACCGACATGACCTTCTCCTGCCCCGTGGGCCAGGTGTCACGCGCCGAGAAGGCGATGCAGGCGGCGAAGACGGAGAGCAGCATCAACTTTCACGATCTCGTCGCCGACCAGGATGTCGCCAAGGTCTCGATCGTCGGGATCGGCATGCGCAGCCAGGCCGGGATCGCGGCCAAGATGTTCGACGTGCTCGCCCGTGAAGGCATCAACATCAAGGTCATCACCACCTCCGAGATCAAGCTCTCGGTCCTGATCGACCGCAAATACATGGAGCTTGCCGTCCAGGCGCTCCACGACGCGTTCGAGCTGGAAACGGCGGGCTGAGGCCGGGCCCAAGCGGTTTCGAAACCGCTTTTT
>DQCI01000222.1:0-8480 GCA_003545125.1 Paracoccaceae bacterium | reverse complement strand
CCCGATCCCCCGCGCGGACGCCGTTTCACTAAACACGCCCCCCCGGAAACCCAACCGTTGGCAAAGCCCCAGCGGCGCAGTACCGTGGACCCAAGGCGTCAAGGCACAACCATGGCGATAGAACGGACGACAGGGACGGATTTGGATTACGGCGGAGAAAGCGACAGCCGCAAGCTGCTCGGACAGTTGCGCACCGCGCTCGCGGAGGATTCGGAAGGCCAGGAACGGCTCGACCGGGTGACCAGCATCATTGCCGACGCGATGGGGGTCGAGGTCTGTTCGATCTATCTGTTCCGCGATTCCGAGACGCTCGAGCTTTGCGCCACCGAAGGCCTGCGCCCCGAGGCCGTGCACAAGACCCGGATGCGCATCGGCGAAGGCCTGGTCGGGCGGGTCGCCCGCGACAAGCGCCCGATCAACACCGCCGACGCGCCTTCTGAGAAGGGCTTTCGCTACATGGCCGAGACCGGCGAGGAGCAGTATTCGACCTTCCTCGGCGTTCCGATCCAGCGGCTCGGCGAAAACATGGGCGTGCTGGTCGTCCAGTCGAAGGAACGGCGCGCCTATTCCGATGACGAGGTCTACGGCATGGAAGTCGTGGCCATGGTGCTCGCGGAGATGACCGAGCTCGGCGCCTTCGTCGGTGAGGGCGCCGCCCTCGCGCCCCTGCACCGGCGCGCGGTCACCTTCAAGGGCGGGATCGGCCAGGAAGGCTCGGCGATGGGCCATGTCTGGTTGCACGAGCCGCGGGTGGTGGTCACCGACCCGATCGGCGATGACCCCGATGATGAGCTCAAAAAGCTCGACGTCGCGATCTCCACCCTGCAGATCTCGGTCGACGAGCTCCTGGCCACGGCCGGCAGCGCCGACAAGGAGCAGTTGCAGGTGCTCGAGGCCTACCGGATGTTCGCCAATTCGCGCGGCTGGCGGCGGCGGATGGAAGAGGACATCGCCCGTGGCCTCTCAGCGGCCGCCGCGGTCGAGAAGGAGCAGACCGCGACCCGGCAGCGGATGAGCCAGGTGCCGGATGCCTACCTGCGCGAACGGCTGCACGATCTCGACGATCTGTCCAACCGACTGCTCAGGATCCTCACCGGCCAGGGCAAGGAAACCGGGGCGGAAATGCCCGAAAACCCGATCCTGATCGCTTCCAACATCGGCCCCGGGGAACTGCTGGAATACGGTCGGCGCAAGCTCAAGGGCATTGTGCTGGAGGAAGGCTCGGTCGCCAGCCACGCGGCAATCGTCGCCCGGGCCTGGGCCATACCGCTCATCGTCCATACCGGGCCGATCACCGCCGAGGCCCTGAACGGCGATCTGATCCTGGTCGACGGCGAGCACGGGGTCGTGCATCTGAGGCCCGAAGACCCGGTGGTCGGCAGCTTCCGCGACAAGATGGCGATGGAGGCCGCGCAGCAGGAACGCTACGTGGACCTGCGCGACAAACCGGCCGAGAGCAAGGACGGGATCCGGATCCGGCTGACGATGAACGCAGGCCTGATGGCGGACCTGCCCAGCCTCGGCAGCTCCGGCGCCGAGGGCGTGGGGCTGTTCCGCACCGAACTGCAGTTCCTCACCCAACCAAAGGTGCCGCGCCGGGGCGAACTTGCCGAACAATATTCCAGCGTGCTCGACCGCGCCGGCGACAAGGAAGTGGTGTTCCGCACGCTCGACATCGGCTCCGACAAGGTGCTTCCCTACATGAAGCCACAGGACGAGCCGAACCCGGCGCTTGGCTGGCGGGCGATCCGCGTCGGCCTCGACAAACCCGGGGTCATGCGGATGCAACTCCAGGCGCTGATCCGGGCCGCGGCCGGACGCAAGCTGTCGCTGATGTTCCCCTTCATCGCACAGCTCCAGGAGTTTCGCGACGCCCGCGAACTGCTGTTTCGCGAGATTGAGCGCGAGCGGCGCATGGGGCATTTGCTGCCGCATGAGGTCAAGGTCGGCGCGATGCTGGAGACCCCCTCGATGGCCTTCGCCCCGTCGCAATTCTTCACCGAAGCCGACTTCATTTCCATCGGCGGAAATGACCTGAAACAGTTCTTCTACGCCGCCGACCGCGAAAACGAACGGGTCCGCCGGCGCTACGACACGCTCAACGTCTCCTTCCTCAACCTGATCGAAATGATCGTGCGCCGCTGCCAGGAGACCGGAACACCCGTCAGCTTTTGCGGGGAAGACGCCGGACGGCCGATTGAGGCGCTGGTCTTCGCCGCGCTCGGATTGCGGTCTCTGTCAATGCGTCCGGCCTCGATCGGGCCGGTCAAGCACTTGATAAGGCGGATGGATCTTGTCGGGTTGCGGCGCGTGATCGACGATGCCCGGGCCTCCGGCGCGCAGTCCGTAAGACCATCTGTGGTTGAATTCTTGTACAAACCCAACAACGGCTCTTGAAACTATGCGCGAAAATCCGCAAAAACATTTCACTATTCTTTTCGCACGCGCGTTCCAGGGCGAGATGGCTTAAACGTCCATTAACCCATCCCGGCCGACCATGGTGGCACAAACAAGGGAGACGGACATGATTCTCTACTTCGTCCTGGTCGGTTTCGTCACCGGTGCCATCGGGGCTGGGTTTGTGCTCTATTCCGGCGGCAGTGTTCTGCTCGCCGTGCTCGCCTATTCCTTGGCCGGCGCGCTCGGCGTCGTGCTTTCGGCGCTGATCATCGCCTTCGCGCCGTCTTTCCCGCGGCCCCGCCCGCGCCGCGGCCTGCCTGCAGGCGCCCAACCGGTCCGCGCCCGCAGCACGTTGCGGGCCCGGCCCGTCCGCGCCCGCCCGATGCGCGCCCGCCATGCACGGGTCGAGGCGCAAGCGCCGCGGCGCTGACCGTCGCACCGGCCCCGCCTGGTTTCAGTCCCCCGCCTGCCAGCGCTCCACCGCTCCGGTCACTCCGGCCCAGCTTCCCGGCACCAGGTCGAGACCCAGCACACGCTCGGGATTGGTCGGCGGCGGCATCTCCACCCCTTCCAACACCTCGAACCCGAATCGCGCGTAGTAGGGCCTGTCGCCGACCAGCATCACCCGTTTCCAGCCCAGCACCGCCCCCCGGGCGATGCTTTCCTGCATCAACAGCGCGCCGAGACCTTCGCCCTGGTGCGTCGGGTGAACTGCCACCGGCCCCAGCAAGAGCGCTGCCCGGCCCCCGACCCGCACCGGCCAATACCGGATCGCGCCGGCGAGGATGCTCTGTGGATCGCGCGCGGTGAGCGACAGGCCCGAGACCGGCTCGACCCCATCGCGCAGCCGGTAGGACGACAGCGCCTCGCGCCCCGGCGCGAAGCACAGATCGTAGAGGCCTTCGACCTCCCACCAATCCGCCTCTGTCTCACCCTGCACCCGAAACATGGGCTTTGCCTTCGCCTCCCGTTAATCCGGCCTTCACGACGCCTCGTGTAATGACGCCGATTATGGCCGATAATATGGCTGGAAACGCCCGTAACATGGGCTTATCAGCAGAGCAAACCCAAGCGAGGAGCCGGACTGATGTTCTACCGCCCCGAAAACGGCCACGGCCTGCCGCACAACCCGTTCAACGCCATCGTCGCGCCCCGGCCGATCGCCTGGGTCTCGACCCGGGGCACCGACGGCCATGACAACCTCGCCCCCTACTCCTTCTTCAACGGCGTCGCCTACGATCCGCCGCAGGTGATGTTCTCCACCACCGGCTCCAAACCCGACCGTCTGCGCGGCAAGGACACGCTCAGCAATATCGAGCAGACCGGCGCGTTCTGCATCAACATCGTCGAGGAAGAGGGCATCGGGCCGATGAATGCCTCGTCGGCCGGTTTTCCCGCCGGCACCGACGAATTCGCCGCCGCCGACGTGACCAAGGCCGCCTGCAAGGAGATCGCCTGTTCGCGGGTGGCACTGGCGCCTGCCGCGCTCGAATGCCGGCTGACCCAGGTCGTCAAGGCCAAGGGTGAGAACAACTTCGTGGTTTTCGGCGAAGTGGTCGGGGTCTATATCCGCGACGATTGCCTGGTCGATGGCAAGTTCGACCCGGCCCGCTTCGGCCTCGTCGGCCGGCTGGGCTACCGCGATTACGTCGTGGTGCGCGACTACGTCGAGTTACAGCGTCCGGACGACTGAGGCTCGCCAGAAGGGCCGGCGCGCCGCCCGCAGAGCCCTTTCGGCCGAGAAGACCGGCGTGGGTGTGGCGGGCGAAGGCGCTTCGAAGCGCCTTGAGACGCGGTTTCGAAACCGCGTTTACGCCGCTTCGAAGCGGCGTCCCCCCCCGGCGCGGGGACCGATCCCGGTCCAAAACCCTTTGAAGGGTTTTGCCAAGGATTCTCGAAAATCCTTGGTCCCGCTCAATGGCCTCCGAGGATCCCCGTACGCACCGTGTAGTCGGCGGCGATCGCGTAGTCGGGGTCGTCGTCCGAATCGACCATCAGGTGACCGGCCTTGGTCAACAGCGCGTGGCAATCGTGCGACAGGTGGCGAAGCTGCAGCGTCTTGCCGACGGCCTCGTATTTCAACGCCACTGCCTCGATCGCCTGCAACGCCGACTGATCGACCACCCGACTGTCGGCGAAATCGACCACCACCGACTTGGGGTCCGCGCCGACGTCGAACAGCTCGGCGAAGCCTTCCGCCGAGCCGAAGAACAGCGGCCCCTGGACCCGGTAGATCTTCTGGCCGTCCGCCGTCGTGTAGACATCGGCGTGGATGCGGCGCGCGTTCTGCCAGGCGTAGGCCAGCGCCGAGACGATCACGCCGACGACCACCGCGGTCGCAAGGTCTTCCGCCACCGTGACCGCCGTCACCAGCACGATCACGAAAGCATCGGTGCGCGGCACCCGGAACAGGATCCGGACCGAGTTCCAGGCGAAGGTGCCGATCACCACCATGAACATCACGCCGACGAGGGCGGCGAGCGGGATCTGCTCGATCAGCGGGCTCGCGAACAGGATGAACGACAGCAGGAACAGCGCCGCCGCGATACCGGCGATCCGCGTGCGTCCGCCCGATTTCACGTTGATCATCGACTGACCGATCATCGCGCAGCCGCCCATGCCGCCGAAAAAGCCGGTGATGATATTGGCCGAGCCCTGGGCGATGCATTCCTGGCTGGCGCCGCCGCGCTTACCGGTCATCTCGCCCACAAGGTTGAGGGTGAGCAGGCTCTCGATAAGGCCGATGGCGGCGAGGATCACCGCGTAGGGCAGGATGATCCGCAGCGTCTCCAGCTCGAACGGCACGCCCGGCAGGTGGAAGCCGGGCAAGCCCCCCTCGATCGAGGCCAGGTCGCCCACCCGCGGCACGTCAATGCCGAAGCCGATCACCACCGCGGCAACCACGGCGATGCCCGCAAGCGGCGCCGGGATCACCTTGGTAAGCTTCGGCATGACCCAGATCACCGCCATCGTCAGCACCACGAGCCCGAGCATGGCATAGAGCGGCAGGCCGGTCAGCCATTCGCCGCCACCGGCGCCGTGGCCGGTGGCCTCGACCGTGCCGGGCACCTTGAACTGGCCAAGCTGGGCCAGGAAGATCACGATCGCGAGCCCGTTGACGAAGCCCAGCATCACCGGGTGCGGCACCAGCCGGATGAACTTGCCCCAATGCAGCGCCCCCACCGCCACTTGAAGGATGCCCATCAGCACCACGGTGGCGAAGAGGTATTCGACGCCATGCTCGGCCACCAGCGACACCATCACCACCGCCAGCGCGCCGGTGGCGCCCGAGATCATCCCCGGCCGTCCGCCGAACAGCGCGGTCACCAGACCGACCAGAAAGGCCGCGTAGAGCCCGACCAGCGGATGCACCCCGGCGACGAAGGCAAACGCCACCGCCTCGGGCACCAGCGCGAGCGCCACCGTGAGACCGGCGAGGAGTTCGATCCGCATCCGGGCGAGGCTCAACGTCTCGCCGGACCCTGCGCGAAAGTCGGGTCGGATACGGTCGGCATAGCGCGCCAGCAGGGCTCGGGCCAAGGTGTCACCTCGTGTCGAATTGGATGGATTGCGCGCCCCCTACACCGATGCGCCGCGGATGACCACAGTTCATCAGGCAATATAGGTCAGCGGGCCGCACCTTGTTACCGCCAGACCACGGCGCGTCCCGGGGCGCGCCCTGCATCCTGGCGGAAAGACCCAAATCGGCCGTCCGCTCCGGAGACCCCTGCCCGCGGTGCGGGCCCTCAGCTGTCGCGGTCCCGCCAGGTCAACGCGAACAGGATGGTGATCCATTCGAACAGGTAATATAGCGCGATCCGCCCGAGGCTGATCGTGTACACCCATTCGGTGAGGGTGCCGTGCAAGGCGACCGCGGACACCAGCAACGCGACCGCCGCAAGACGCACCGCGACGATCCACATCGCTTCGCGCGAAAACGGGTGATCGGTGGCCCAGCGGTGGGGCATCAGCGCGAGGTCGCCCGGCCCCGCGGTGACCAGCAGCCCGACGAACAGCCCGGTGTAGCCCAGCCATCCAACGATCCAGCCGAGCTGCAGAAACCACGGATCGGACACGAAGACCCCTGCGAAGATCGCCAGCAGGGTGGCCGCGACCGAGGCGTGGAGCGTCAACCGGGCCCGCCGGGTGACCTCGCCGCGCGCCAGCAGCTCGGGCAGCCGCGCGGCGTAGGTGAGCGCGAAATAGGTCGCGAGGGCGAGCCAGAGCGGCAGGACCTGCGCGCCGAACAACCGCGGCCCGGTGCCCGCGAACAAGGTCCAAACCGCAAGCATGGCCCCGGTCGGCGCGAGCCCGACAAAGCTCGGTCGCGGCAGAAGTTCTATCGAGCGGAAGAACCACATGCCCGCGACGATACCCTCCGATTTCGGCCCTTTCCGGGCGCGAATGCGGCTTTCCGTCTGCATCCCCTGCGCCGTTTCGAGTTGATTTCCGCCCGAGCATTTGCAACCCCTTTGGCAGCAGTTTGAGCACTGGAAAGGGAGTGACACATGGAACGGGTGATCGGCGTTATCGGCGGCTCGGGGCTCTACCAGGTCGAGGGGCTCGAAGGGGCCAACTGGGTCAGCGTCGACACCCCCTGGGGGCCGCCGTCGGACCAGCTCTGCACCGGCAGACTCGGGGGCGTGAAGATGGTCTTCCTGCCCCGCCACGGCCGCGGCCATGTGCACACGCCGACCAGCGTACCCTACCGCGCCAATATCGACGCGATGAAACGACTCGGGGTCACCGATATCGTCTCGGTCTCGGCCACGGGCAGTTTCCGCGAGGAGATGGCACCGGGTGATTTCGTCATCGTCGACCAGTTCATCGACCGCACAGTGGCGCGCGACAAGAGCTTTTTCGGCACCGGCTGTGTCGCCCATGTGAGCCTCGCCCACCCCACCTGCTCGAACCTGTCGCGCGCCTGTTTCGAGGCGTCGGAAGGGGTCACCGTGCATATGGGCGGCACCTACCTCGCGATGGAGGGCCCGCAGTTTTCGACGCTGGCGGAGTCGAAGCTCTACCGCGAGCACTGGGGCGCGGACGTGATCGGCATGACCAACATGCCCGAAGCGAAACTCGCCCGGGAAGCCGAGATCTGCTACGCCAGCGTTGCGATGGTGACCGATTACGACTGCTGGCACCCCGAGCACGGCGAAGTGGATGTGACACAGGTGATGGCGACGCTGACCGCCAATTCGGCCGCCGCCCGCAAGCTCATCGCGAACCTGCCGAAAGCGCTCGGGGCCGAGCACGCCAGCTGCCGCCACGGCTGTGACACCGCGCTCACCCACGCGATCATGACCGCGCCGGACAAGCGCGATCCCGACTTGGTCGCCAAGCTCGATGCGGTCGCGGGGCGGGTGTTGTGATCCCCGGACCCGCGCTGGCGCGGGTCTTGGCACGGGTCTGCGCGCCGGTCTGTGTACCGGT
The DNA here is from genome assembly GCA_003545125.1 of Paracoccaceae bacterium. Taxonomy (GTDB): domain Bacteria; phylum Pseudomonadota; class Alphaproteobacteria; order Rhodobacterales; family Rhodobacteraceae; genus Sinisalibacter. Next base: position 647 of record DQCI01000222.1, on the reverse strand, counting down.
CTGTTCGGTCCTGCTGCTGCTCGGCGCAGCCCCGGCGCCGGCGGCCGACGTGGTCGCGGCGCCGGGCAGGCTTTCCGACAGCGATTTCTACCGCCTCGTCAGCTGCGCCGCGCCGCCCGGCGGGGCCTGCGCCCGGCCGATGCTGCGCTGGCGCAGCGAAAGCCCCATCCGGGTCGCGCTCCGGCGGATCGACCCAGGCTATCTCGGCCGCCCCAAGCAACGCGCCGAGGCCGCGCTGACCCGGGCGCTGCGGGAGCTCAACGCCACCGGCGCCCGGTTCCACCTCGCCCGCGTCGGTCCCGCCGACCGCGCCGAGATCACGGTCTTTTTCCTCGACCTCGACCCGGGCGTGAGCATCTCGGGCACCGGGATCGATTGGGTCGACGGCGCGCAGATCGACGAGATCGCCACCCTGATCGCGGTCGACCCCGACCGGACCCGTATCCTCGGCGCCAGCATCGTCGTCGCGGCCGGGCTGGAAACCAAGGCTTTCGAGGCGGCGATGCTGAAGGCGTTGACCCGGGCGATGGGCTTGACGACAGAGGTCGCCGGCACCGCCTACCAGGGCATATCTCCGCTCGCCCACGACAGTTACGCGGCCACCCGCCTCGGTCCCCAGGATCTCACAGCGCTGCGCCAGCACTATG
>DQCI01000115.1:49917-52727 GCA_003545125.1 Paracoccaceae bacterium | reverse complement strand
AGCGTGGCGACCGCCGAGGCGAGCTTCAGCGCCTGGAAGGCGGAAATCTGGTCGAGGCCGCGGCCGAAAACCAGCCGGGCGAGAATCTCGTCCTCGGGAAGGTCGGGCGAAGAGGTGAAGGTGACGCTCGGATTGGAGGCGAGCCCTTCGACGGCGATCTGCACGGAGACATCCTCGACATCCGTCTCGGCCAGCAGGTTGAGCGACGGATCAAGGCTGCCGCGCAGCGTGGCCGTGCCTTCGGTGAGCGCGAGCCGGTTGCCCAGGATGTCGAGCCGGCCACGGATCAGGCTCACCCCGCCGGTGGTGACGACGTTGCTTGTGGTGCCGCCAACGGTGAGCGCGCCGCCAAGCTCGGCATCGAGGCCGCGGCCCCGGATGAACACGGCGGACGGCGCACTGATGGAGATGCCGAGCCCGTAGTCGGCGCCGCCCCCGCCGCCGGACCCGGTACCCGTCAGCCCGGCGCGCGTCAGCGTGGTGCGCACGGCGGGCGGCGCACCGACATGGGTGAGGCCCTCGAGGCTGCCCCCCGCGCCGAAGCCGGTCTCGGGGATCCTGAGTTCGACCGTGCCGAGCTGAAGCCCGCCAGTGATGCTGGCCCCGCCCGCGAGCGCTCCCGACAGGGCGAGATTGCCGCCGAGGGTGAGATCGTAGAGGCTCTCGTCGCGCAGGCGGACGTTTTGCAGATCAATCGCGAGGTTGCCGAGGTAGGGCGCCGTCAGCGCCACCGGTCCGCGCACGAAAACACGCCCGCCGGTCGAGACTTTTGCATTGGCATCAACCGTGGCCTGGCCTGCGGCGAGACGGACGTCCGCGGACAGCGGATCGAGCGCAAGCCCGACCGTGGGCAGCGCGGCCCGCGCGCCCTTGGTGGTGAGTGTGCCGGAGACCGAGCCGAGTGCGAACGGACCGTCGAGGCGCAAATCGAACGCGGCCATGCCCGACAACGCCCGGGGCGCGATGCTGTCATTGACGAGCGCGAGCGGCACCCGGCCGGTCAGCGTCAGGTTGGCGCTCTGGCCGTCGCCGGCGACGGTGCCCGAAGCCTTGATCGCCGTGCCGCCGGGGCCGTCGCCGCTGGCCTTCACCCGCCAGCCGGTCTCGCTGAGCTTGGCGTCTCCGGAGAGGGTGAGCGCGCCCGGCAGGCCCGGGACAAACGGGCCGAGATCGCGCAGCCGGCCGTCGAAGGTGACCCGCGGCAGCTCTTCTTTGGCGCGCCCGTTGGCGTTGAGACTGAGTTCCGGGGTCACCAGACTGAACTGGTCGACGATGAGAACGCCGTTCTTTTTGCGGCGGATCTCGAAGCTGGCGGTCGATGCGCCGGCTGTCAGGCGGTCGGCGGTGCCGAGGTCGAAGTCGAGGTCCTGCCCGCGGGCCTCGCCTTCGAGGGCGAACCTGCCGTCCTCGGGACCGAAGGTGCCGGCCCCGGTGAAGGTCGCGCTGCCGGCAATGTCGCGCCCGGCGAGCCCGGACCAGGCGGACAGCCGCGCTATTGCACCCGACAGCTTACCCGTGACCTTGACGATGCCACGGGGCTTGGTCGCGGCCAGACCGGAGAAGTCCATGCGGGCGCCGCCGGGGCCGGAGGCGTCGAGCGACAGATCCCAGTCCCGCCCCCGTTGCAGCGCGGTCGCCTGGACCGAGAGCGGCCCGTCGAGCCCCTCGGCGACCAGCGCCGCGTTTGGCAGATCGAGCCGCAGCGCGAGCTGGCTGTCGGTCTCGGCGAGCCAGCCGGTGCCGGTGGCCGCGGCCCCGGGCGCGCGGATGTCGAGCCGCTCGATCTCGGTGCCCTCACTGGTGCGCGCCGCCGAGATCGCGAGGGTGCTGGCCCCGGCGAAGAGGCGGTCGACCTCGGCCATGCCGATGCCGAGATCCTGCCCCGTCCCGGTGATGTCGACATCGAAGGGCCCGCCCGGCAGCGCGGCGTTGCCCTCGATCCGGAGCCGGGCCGCGCCGGTGAGGTCCTGGCCCGCGAGCGGGGCGAAACGGGCGAGGTTGTCGGCGGTGAGCGTGACCGCGCCCTCGGCGATGAGGTCGAGCTTCTCGACCACGGTGTCGAGAGTGACATCGCCAGCGAGCCGGTAATCGGCCCCGCCGAGGGTGAGGTTGCGCAATCCGAGCGTCTCGCCGCTGGTGCGGGCGAGATCGAAACTGCCCGTGAGATTGGGCCCGAGCGCCGCCGCGGCACTGTCCGGCGCGCCGGTGAGGCCGGTGAGGCCGGTGGCGGTAAGGTCGACATGGCCACCGAAGGCGGGCAACGCGCCGTCGGCACCGGGCGTGAGCGTGCCCCGCCCCGAGAGCGTGGCGCGGGTGAGCTGCACATCCGGCCGCGAGAACCCGTCGAGGGTGATATCGGCTTGCCAGTCTTCGCCGAGGCTAACGTCGTAGGCAAAGGTGAGGCCCAGCCGGTCGACCCAGCTCGGGTCGCCGCCGAACGGCAGGCGCACCGGGCCACCGTCCGGCGCGACGACGGCGCCGGTGAGCGCGACCCGTTCGGGCCAGCCGCCGGGGGCGATCACCGCGGTACCGGAGAGGGTGAGCGCGTCGGCGACGATGTCGAGCTTGGACAGATCAAGGCGGCCGTCCGCGCCCCGCTGGCCTTCGACGGCGAGCGCGACGTCGTCGCCGAAGAAATCGCGGTAGTCGGGCGCCATCAGCGCGGTCGGATCGCCCGCAAGGTTGGCGGTGAAATTCAGTGGCGCTTCGGGCGCTTCGCGGTTCAGCGTGACCCGGCCGCCGATCCTGTCGGCGCCATCGGTCGCGAGCGCGAGATCGGCGACATAATCGTCGATCGGGCCGGTGCCGGT
>DQCI01000115.1:45211-49892 GCA_003545125.1 Paracoccaceae bacterium | reverse complement strand
CGCCCCCTCGTCGAGATCGAGATCGAGCGCCAGCACCCCGGTGTCATTGGCGTACCCCGCCGACACGGCGAACAGACCCTTCTGGCCGTCGATGCGTTCGAGCGTGAAAGCGGCATCCCCGGCGCCGCCTTCGAGCTGGCCGCGCCCTTCCAGCCGAAGCTCGGCTGGCACGCCCAGAACCGGCGCGCCCAACACCAGGCTGGCGGCGGACACTTCGCCGATGTTGATCGAGACCGGCAGCTCCGGCAGGGCAAACTCCGAGCTCGCGGGTTGCGGCCCGTCGTTCACCGCGACCGGACGGCGGGCGATCTCGATCCGCGCGGCAGTGAGGGCCTCGATCTCCAGCCGGCCGGTCAGCAGCGCCGAGCGGGTCCAGTCGAGCTTGGCGCCTTCCAGCGTGAGCCAGACGCCCTCATCGTCGGCCACGGTGAGCCGTTCCATCGTCGCGCGCGACGACAGCGCGCCGGCGAAACCGGTGACCTCCACCGTGCGGCCCGCAGCAGACAGGTTGTCCTGCAGAAAGGTCTCGAGGATCGACTTGTCATCCGCGGCCCCATCCGCGACCCCGTCCTGGGCATATGCCGGCAGGACCGCGAACAGGGCCGCCGCAAAGAAAGGGGCCAAACGGGTCAAAACGCCTGCCCGATCCCGATGTAGAGCTGGGCATCCCAGATGCTGTCGAGGCTGGCGCCCGGACCGGAGACCGGCACGCCGACGTCGAGCCGGATCGGCCCCAGCCCGGTGTAATAGCGCAGGCCCGCGCCGGCCCCGATCTGCCAGTCGGCATTGTCGAGGAAACTGTCGGCCCCGACCCGCCCCGCGTCGGCGAAGGCGACGAGGCCGATCGTGTCGGTGACCTTGTAGCGCAGCTCGGCAGACCCGCCGAGGAAGGTGCGCCCGCCGATGATGTCGCCGCCGCCGAGATCGACCCCCATAGATTGGTAGGGGAAGCCGCGCACGGTGCCGCCGCCGCCGGAGAAGAACAAAAAGTCCGACGGCACGTCTTCCGAGGACGGCGCCGCGACATAGCCGAGCTGGGCGCGGCCGGCGAGCACGACCCTGCCGTCCGCAAAGCCGCGGTAGGCGCGCGCATCGACATAGGTGCGCGCACCGAAGGTCTCGCCGTTGAACTCGTAGAACGGTTCGGCCTCGGCGATGACATAGGTGCCGGATGTCGGGTCGAGCTGGTTGTCGCGCCGGTCCCAGGTGAGGCTCGCCGGCAGCGAGAGGAAGGAATACTCGCGCTTGCCGAGATCGTCTTCGGTAATCGTGTAATGGTAGGCGAGCGCCGCGGAGCCTTCGATCTCGGGGGTGAAATAGCGCTGCACCCCTGCCCCGCCGCCGCCGCCGTAGAGCAGGTAGCCGGGATCGTCGAGGTAGTTGCCTTCGAGAAATACGAAGGCGTCGTTGTCGGTGCCGAAGGCGGCGGGGATGTCGAGCCGGGCAAGCGCCTCGGCATCCATGCCGTCGAGCGTGCCGTCGATGCCGGAGATTTCGCCATCGACCCGCAAGCGCTCGGCACCGCCGAGCAGATTGCGGTGCATCCAGAAGCCCGAAACCGACAGCCCTTCGAGCGACGCGAGCTCGGCGCCGAACCCGAAACGGCGGGGCTTCTCGTCGGTCAGCGCCAGGGCGATATCCATCGTGTCGCCCGGGCCGAGGGTTTCGGCCTCGGTGAGCGCGACCGAAGCGAAAGCGCCGGTGCGCCGCAGCCGCTGCGCGGCCAGCTCGACCTCGTCGGGGGAATAGACCTCGCCAGTCGGAAGCCCGGCAATCCGCTGGACCCGGTCCGCGCGGACCGCCGACGGGGTGGTCTGGACGAGATCGCCGAGCGTCACCAATGGCCCCGGCGCGAGACGGATGCTGGCATCGAGCGTCTGGCTTCGGTGATCGGCGGACACGCTCTGCCCCGCCACCGCCGCCTTGGCCCGGCCGGCATCGCGCCAGTCGGACACCGCGGCGTCGACGGCGCCCTGCACCGCCGTGCTGTAGGCGGGCGCGCCGGTCTGGAACGCCGAAGGCGCGGTGGAGCCCGGGACGCGCGGCCCGATCGTCAGATTGCCGAACTGGAACTGCGGACCGGGATCGACCTCGACCGCGACCGAGCCGATCTCGGCGGGCGCGGCAAACGGCGACAGCGCTGCGGCTTCACGGCCATCGACCCGGATCCGCACGACGCCGCCGTAATAGCCCTCTGCGTAGAGCGCGCCCACAAGGCGCGCGTAGTCTGCCCGCGCCGCCGCCAACACATCGCGCGGGTCGCGGTCGGCCGCGTCCTGCCCGGCATAGAGGAGCGAGGCGCCCTGGAGCGCCGCGGTCACCGCCTTGTCGTCGCCCTTGACCACGAAGTCGAGCTGTTGCGCAGGTGCCGGCAAAGCCGCCGCGGCCAGCGCGACGCCCAGAACTCGAGGAAGCAATGTCAAATTGGCCATGGCCGGATCCCGTTCAAACCGAAGGGCCGAACCCGCAGTCTTTGCTCCCCTGCCGACTCGGACAGAGAACCAACGCTCTCAAGCAGCCCCGAGTTCCATTATGGGCGCGCGGCAGCATGGGTTACAACTGCTCGTTCGGACCCGGGGCGGCAATCGGCGAAAACGTGGTGCCCGGGCGGGCGGGCGGCAGGCGGGTGGCAGGCGGTGGCAGGCAGTGGCAGGCGGGTGGCCTGGGGATGGCGCGGTCAGAGCGGCAGGCGGAATTCGACGAGGATCGCCCAGATTTCGCGATTGATCGCCTGGATATCGTCGAGGGCCTGGTCGAACTCGGCCAATGTGGCGCCGTCGAGCGATGTTTCGCCGCCCATGCGCAGCCCTTTCTTGCGATCGGCGATCCGCATCTCGATGGCGCGCACCGGTCCGCCCTCGGTGTCGAAGGCATAGATCGAGTGGTTGAGACGGTTGCGCAGACCCGAGAGCCGCTTCATCCGTCCCGACACCTCGAGGATCTTGCCCCGTGCCTCCGCTCCCACCGGGCAGGGCTCGCGTTTGGCCAGCCGCTCGACCATGTCGAGCCGGGCCCGGCTGGTGTTGAGCGTGAGATGCACGATGGTGGCGGTTTCCTTGTCGCAGGGCACCAGCCCCGCGATCAGGTGGATCAGCAAGCTCTCGGTGTTGGTCCAGGCGTAGTTCATCCGGCCGATCCGGAGCAGGAACGCGTCGAATTCCGGCGGCGGCACCGCCCCGCCAGCGCGCGCCGGATTCCCGGAGGCGGCGGCCGGCGGACGCTTAGGCACCTTGGCCATTCTGGTGATACCAGACCGCCGCTTCGGTGCGGTTCCTGACACCGAGTTTGCCGATGATGCGATGCATGTAGAGCTTGACAGTATGCTCCGACAGCTCCAGCTCACCCGCGATCAGCTTGTTCGGGCTCCCGGCCGCCGCCATCGCCAGCACCTCAGCCTCGCGCGGTGTCAGCCCGTCCGGCGCCCGGACCTCCCGCGCTCCGGCCGAATGTCCCGCCTTGTGGGTCTCGGAAGCGCGCGCGATTTCCGGCGCCGGGTCGTTGGCTCGGTCATGCGCAAATCCTGGCCGCACCTCGACCAGCCGGTCCTGCGCCCGCGTCTGCAACAGCTCCGGCGGCACGTAATGGCCCCCGGCCTGGATCACCTGCAGGAGCCGCACCCAGTTGGTGACATTGGTGTTCATCGGTAACAGGCTCACCCGCCATTGCAGGAGTTCGTCGCAGATGTCGGCGAACAGCGCACAGGCGGTCGTCTCGTTTTCGAAGGCGATCGCGAGCCGGTGTTTCGGCAGGTAATCCGCGCCCTGTTCCAGCGCGCTCAGAAGCGCCCGCGCGCTGCTTTCGTGCACCACGACCATATGTGCGGGATTGACGCTTCCGGTTTTGGTCATTCGCGCGAAGCGTAACGCGTCCATGTCGGGAAACCGATGCGTCGGGCCGTCGAGCTCGTTTTCCACCGTGCGCAGCGCAACCCTGGAAAACACCGCGCTGGGCCCGATGAAGTAAACGCCGCCTACGAATGAAGAGGCCGTAGCGGCCACATTGTGATAAGTCATTTCCACCCCCGTGAGCGCTGGAAAACACGCTCGAAAAAAAACGAAACCTTCAACCCGTTCTCGCGAAAAGCAACACCACACCACTGCCCGCGAAATCAAACTCAATACACCCCTTCGATCAAAATCACCCTGATGATAACACCAAACTAGCCTTTTGAATATAAGTCATAGTAACTATTTTATCGTGATAGATCAATCACTCACGAATATCGCGATAAAATGCCGCAGGGCGCCCGCCCAGGAACCCGCACCCGGTCAACGGGCCCTGGTAAAGCCGAGCAGGCGCGCCGCGCCTCCGACTCCACGGCTGCCTATGGCGCGCGGTCACCCGGGAAACTGGACTTTTCCACAGAGTCTTTCATGCAACACCCGCAGCTGGGCGCACACCGGGCGGAATACACCCGATTGTCTATTCGAAAACGTTTTTACCAGATCGTTAGGATTATCCCGAAACCGAAAACAAACTTTCGGGGACTCCCCATTCGGCGATCACCCGAATTCGCGACTGTGAATGCACCCGGATTCGGCGCACCATTTTCTTGTCGGGATATTCTCCCGGCGACCTTTGAATCCGCTACCGGGTCCGGCCTCATTGGAGTTCGAGCCATACTGCGGACGCCTTGGGGGGGCGTATCCGGAAGCGATCAAGGGTGGAGGGGAGACCTCAA
>DQCI01000115.1:24171-45159 GCA_003545125.1 Paracoccaceae bacterium | reverse complement strand
CACCACAACGGCGACCCGTCGCAAGATCAGGAACAACTCGAAGTTCAAGGTCAAGGCCAGCTTCAGGCCGAACTGCAGGCCCAGTTGCAGGCTCAGGCCGAACTGCAGGAACAGGGCCAGGGTCAGGATCAGTCTGAATTCCAGGCCCAGGATCAGGCGCAGTATGCCGAGAGCCTGAACGGCAACCTGAACGGCAACGGCAACCTGAACGCCAACGGCAACCTGAACGGCAACGCCAACCTCAATGCCAACGCCAACCTGAACGCCACCACTGTCGATGTGGACATCGATCTCGGCCTCACCGGGTTGGATCCGTCGGACGACGACATGGTCGATCTCGACTTCAACGATGGCGCAACGGTCGGCGACGTGTTCACGGCAACCGGCGGCAGCACGATCGACTACGATCCCGGTGACGACATCGATCTCAGCGGGATCATGGACGGCGCCCTGGACGGCGCAGGAAATGACACCGGGCTCGTCTTTGCCGGGCAGAACTCGCTGGTCGACAACGACACGCTGAGCAACCCGCAGTTCAACAACGGCGGGGCGATCAGCCAGGCGCCGGACGCCTCCGGCACCGACACCGTGACGACCGGTCAGGGCCTCGGCGTCGGCGCCGGCGCGGCCGATATCGGCCTCGAGGGCATCCCGGTAACCGTTCAGGTGAACGGTGACGAAGCCGGTGAGGGCGGCGGCGGCGCACAGAGCGCCAGCGGCGACGCGACGACCGCCGACGCAGGGGCGTGGCTGAACGGCGCGGGCGACGACATGCTCGAGATCGCCCCGGCCGCGGATGCCTCGTCTTCGTTCGACGACATGTCCGCCTCGATCGACCAGTCGGTCGTGATGGGGGCCAACATTCTCGGCAACTGGGTCGACACCACGGTGGTCGGCGGCAATGTCGGGGATAGCGCGGGCTTCGGCGACGACGACCTCGCCTGAGGGCTCTGCGCCCGAAAGAGAGATGGCGTGCCCCCACCGCCCCACAGTCCCCGGGGGTTCGCCGAAACTGCCTGCGGCTTGCCAGGGCCGCAGGCGCCCCGGGTCCGACCAAACCAGGCCGGGCCCGGAGCACCCCGGGACGAACAAGATGCGCCGCAGAGCGCACCGGGTTGAAAGGGGGTAACGATGCTAGACAGACATTCCGAGATCATCGCGCATTTTATCGGCCAATTCGATCAGGTTGCAGAACAGTCGCTTTACCGGCTGCACTACGACGCCTTCCGCGCCCAGCAGCGTCCCGAGGAGGAGCCCGGTGCCCTGCTCGAGGTCAACATACACGTAAAATCCGAGCTGATGCCCGACAAGCATATCGCCGGCCGTGTCAAGTGGGACGCGCAGAAGCCGACACCACAGGACGACCAGGTGCCGCTGGAGGTTTTCGCCAGAGACGTCGGTCCGGTGCTGCCGGTCCTGTTCGAGCCCTTTGCCGAGGTCGCCGTCGAATTCGAGTTCAATGACGGTCTGCCGTATTACGCGGCGAGTTTCCCGGCGCCGGTATTCGACTTCGACGCGCCCGGCAGCTTGATCGTTTTCGCCTATCAACAGAATTCAATGCAGGACAACGACCTGCTGATCACCCGACCGCTGGACCTTTCGCCGGAGCTCGCCGCCAGCCGCTCCGACGCCGCGCTGAATGACGGCCTCATGACGCTTGCGGCCACCGCCGATGCGCTCGTGCCAGGCGACTTCACCCTCGGCCGCGAGATCGAAGACACGGCGGCGCGGATCGAGACCCTGCGCGAGACCTACGCGGGCATCAACCCGGCGCAGGCCCGGGACGGGGCGACCGTCACGCTTGTCAGCCAGGCCGACGGGACGCTGCCCGAAAGCGGCATCCTCATCAATGGCGCCGAGGCGGACAGTCTGCCCGACACGCTCGAACAAGCATTGGAAGATCGCGACGACGACGGCGATGTCGGCGATGTCGGCGACATGCGCCCCGAAGATGGCGGTGACGAGATCGACGACGGCAACACGGGCGGCAACACGGGCGGCGACGGCGTGGTGAGCGGGACGATCGTGATCGGGCCCGACGACGCCGGCCCGCAGTCGGATGCGACACAGCTGATCGAGGCCGGCGGCAACCTCCTGATGAACACCGCCATGTCCGGCCTCGCGCTCGTCGATGCGCCGTTGATCGCCGTCGCCGGTCAGGCGATATCGCTCACGGTCATCAGCCAGGTCAACGTGATGAGCGATCGCGATACGCTGGTCGGGCCGGACGAGGCGATCTGCACCGGCACCGACCACGCCTTCGAGGATCCGGCCTCCGAAGGCCACAACATCGCCAGCGTGACATGGGAAGGCGCGACCCGGGGCGAGGCCGAAAGCACCGGCGGCCCGATCGCCTTCGCGATCACCGAGATCGAGGGCGACCTGGTTCTGACCACTCATGTCATCCAGCTCAACCTGGTCACCGACAACGACATGATCACTTTCGAGACCACCTTCTACCAGGTCGAGATCGGCACCGGCGGCAACGTCTCGCTCGATGTACTGAACCAGCTCGGATTCCAGACCGGGTTCGACATGATCCTGGTCGGCGGCGACATGCAGACCCTCGTGTCGATGTCGCAGTTGAACCTCCTGTTCGACAACGACCTGGTGGCCGATGGCGACGGTGTCGGCGGCGACATCAACACCTCGGGCAACCTGCTCTGGAACGAGGCCCAGGTCACCTGGCACGGGATCGACACGGCCGCGGAGGAAGTCTCCGACAGCGCCGCCGAAGCGCTCGACACGATGGCCGGCGGCCAGCTCGACTTCGAAGCGCTGAAGGGCGAAAGCCTGCTCGACGGCAAGGAAGTGCCGCTTTTGCTGACGATCGGCGGCAACCTGGTTTTCGACTACCGGCTCGAACAGATCAACATCCTGGCGGATGCGGACACGGTGCAGCTGTTCGCGGATATGGCCGAGGACAACGGTTTCAACCCGGTCGACGTGGCGACCGGCGACAACCTGCTCGCCAACGTGGCGAGCCTCGATATCCACGGCACCGACAGCACGATCATGGCGACAGACGGTGTCTTCTCCGACTTGGTGATCCACCAGGCCGGCATGTACGACACCGACGACACACCACTGGATCTGGCTGGCGCCGGATCTGACCTCGCGAGCGAGGCGGTGGTGTTCCTGGCGGACGGCATGATCGACGACGGCCAAGGGATCGAACCCGGCGGCGGCGACGTGATCGTCGATACCGGCGGCGGCTCGGGCACCTTCGACACGCTGGGCGGCGTTGTCGCGTAATAACTGGCAGGCGGCCCGGGACCGGGTCGCCAATTAGGGGAGTGGGGACATGACGACCAGGAAGGGCAAGGCGCAGACCGGCGCACAGGTAACGATTGACGCGAAGGTGAATTCCGCAGTCCCCGGGAGGGCGCAAGGCGGTGGGGACGGCGCAACGGCGCCCGGCTTTCACCAACGGACGCAGCCGGAAGACCACACCAAGACCATGGCCCGGGTCCGGCGCCGGCTCAGCGCCAACATGGTGTTCGTCGCGCTGATGACCGTGGGCACCAACATCCTGATCCTCGCGGTGCCGATCTATTTGTTTCAGATCTCCAATCGGGTGCTCACCTCGCGCTCGACCGACACGTTGGCGATGCTCACCATCGTCGTGGTCGGCGCGATTGCGGTGCAATCCATGCTCGACGCGCTCAGGCGCTTCGTGCTGATGCGCACAGCAGTCGATGTCTCGGCCAGCCTCGGCGGTCCGGTGCTGTCGGCCGCCGCGCAGGCCTCTCTGCATTCCAACGGACGCGAATACCAGGTGCTGGGCGATCTCAATTCGATGCGCGCCTTCCTCGTCTCGGGCACGCTGCTCTCGTTCCTCGACGTGCCCTTCACGCCAATGTTCCTGCTCGCGATCTTCCTGATCCATCCGCAGCTCGGCGCCATCGTGATCACCACGGCGCTGATCCTCGCGCTGTTCGCCTGGATCAACCAGAGGATCACCTCTGAAGGGTTCAAGGCCGCCAACGTCGCCCAGACGCGGGCCAATCTTCACCTCGAGTCGATGTCGCGCAACAGCCAGATCATCAACGCCATGGCGATGATCCCCGAGGCGGTGCGGATCTGGGGCGCCGACATGGTCGGCTCGCTGACCGCCCAGGTGCAAGCCCAGGACCGCAACATCATGACAGCCGCGCTCTCGCGCTTCTTCCGCCTGCTCGCCCAGATCGGGATGCTCGGCTGGGGCGCCTGGCTGGCGCTGCAGGGCGAGCTTACCGGCGGTATGGTGATCGCCGCCTCGATCGTCGCAGGCCGTGCGCTCGCGCCCATCGAAGGCGCGATCGAGGGCTGGAACAGCTTCCTCATGGCACGCGGGGCCTATGACCGTGTGTCGGCGCTGCTCGCCCGTTCGGCGAAGCGCAACGACAAGCTGCGCCTGCCCAACCCGGAGGGCCGGCTCGATGTCGAGCGGCTGCTCTACGTGCCCCAGGGCACCAAGCACGTCGTGCTGAACGCGCTCACATTCAGCCTTGGCGCGGGCGAAAGCCTTGCGGTGATCGGCAACTCCGGCGCCGGCAAGACGACGCTCGGCAAGATGCTGGTGGGCTCGCTGATGCCGACTTCGGGCGCGGTGCGGCTCGATCTCATGGACCTGCGCAACTGGGAGCCGCGCCAGCTCGGCGAGATCGTCGGCTACCTGCCGCAGGACGTGCAGCTCTTCCCCGGCACGATCAAGGACAACATCGCCCGGATGCGGTCCGAGGCGACCGACGAACAGATCCACCGTGCCGCCGTGCTCGCGGATGTCCACGAGATGATTGCCTCGCTGCCACAGGGCTATGAGACGGTGGTGGCCGCCGACGGCACGCCGCTCTCGGGCGGCCAGAAGCAACGCATCGGCCTGGCCCGTGCCTTCTTCGGAAACCCCAGGTTCCTCCTGCTCGACGAGCCCAACTCGAACCTCGACACCAATGGCGACCAGGCGCTGGTGCGCGCGCTCGGCCACGCGCGGGCCAATGGCATCACTGCGGTTGTCATCACCCAGAAACCGGCCCTGCTCACCGCCGTCGATAAGATCATGGCGCTCAACAACGGCAATATCTCCATGTTCGGCTGGCGCGACCAGGTGCTCGCGGAGCTTCAGAAGATGAAGCAGGCCAAGGCCGCCCGTCTCGCCGCCGCCAAGGCCAAGGCCGATGTGGTCGCCGCCGCGGGGTCCGCCGCCGGCGCAGCCGCCGAAACACAGGGAGCAATCGCATGAACGCCCAGACTGCCCTCCCCGTCCCGACCGCCCTGGCACCGGCGGCACCGGCCCCGGCCGAGAGCTGGGATGCCAATGTGCCGCGCCGGGTGCGCTATCACGTGATTGCCGGGCTGATAATCATTCTCGCCGCCTTTGGCGGTTTCGGCACCTGGGCGGTCACCGCCCCGCTTGCCGCCGCGATAATGTCGCCCGGCTCCTTCGTCGCGACCGGGCGCAACAAGCTGGTTCAGCATCTTGAAGGCGGGATCATCGCCGATCTCAGTGTCTCCGAAGGCGACCGGGTTGTCACCGGCCAGCCGATGATCCGGCTCGACGAGACTTCGGCGCTCGCCACCCAGCGGGCCCTGTTCCTGCGCCGGGTCCGACTCGAAGCGATGGAGGCGCGGATCCTTGCGGAATACGAAGCCGAGCCCGAGCTGCTTTTCCCCGTACACCTCATGGAGAGCCGGATCGATCCCGAGGTTGCCACCATCCTCGACAACCAGCTCCTCTCCTTCACCGTCGCCCGCTCGCAACTTGAAAACGACATTGATCTGATCGAGCGAAATGTCGCGGTGATGCAGCAGCGCATGCGCGGCTACGAGGCGCAGCGCGATGCGCTCGCGCGCCAGATCGCGCTGTTGTCGGAGGATCGCACCTCGAAGGCCCAACTCCTTGCCAAGGGGCTGATCCGCCGGTCCGAGTTGAACGCCTTGGACCGGGCGCTTGCCGAAGCGGAAGGCCAGTTCGGCCGGATGGAGGCCGAGATTGCCGAAACGCTGGAAATGATGGCCAAATACGACGCCCAGAAACGCCAGGTGCTCGACACCTACCGCCAGGCTGCGCTCGACGAGCTCGAAAGCGTTCAGGCCGAGCTCGACACCGTGCGCGAAAAGGAACGCGATGCGCAGTCGATCCTGCGGCGGGTTGTGATCGAGGCCCCGGTTTCGGGCACTGTCGTCCGGCTCAATTATTCGAGCGTCGGTGGGGTGATCGAGGCCGGCAAGGTGATCGCCGAAGTGTTGCCGACCGACGTGCCGCTCATCATCGAGACGATGATCGCGCGCACCGACATCGACGCGGTCAAGGTCGGCCAGCCCGCGGGCGTGATGCTGACGGCGCTCAACCGGCGCACCACCCCGGTTCTGAACGGCAATGTCTTTTACCTGTCCGCCGACGCGATCGTCCAGGACGGCATCGAGGATCAGGAGGTCTACATCGCGCGGATCCAGATCCCGACTTCCGAGCTCGATCGGGTGTCCGGTTTCGCGCCGGTCCCGGGCATGCCGGTGCAGGTAATGATCCAGACCGCAGAGCGCACCTTCCTGCAATACATCATGAAGCCGGTGACGGATTCGATGCAGCGCGCGTTCCGGGAGAACTAGCGGGCGGTGGGATTGGTTCTAATTTGGAAACAATCCCACCCTCACCACGCATTGTTGTCGAATACCCGGGGCTTTCCACCCGTCTCCAATGCCACACCAATGGCAACCTCCCGCAGAGCGCTTCCACGACAAAGGTGGGCTTGGCCGGACCGACGTTGGCGGCGGCAGCCCCCGGCCTGCCCGGTCGGTGCGAGAGCGGATCGGCCCCTCGCGAGATCGGCGGCTGCGGCCGATGCTAGGCGCGGATGACCGTACCGGTTTCGCTGATTAGGTCGGCCGCGTGCGCGGCGATGGCGGTGTCCTGCGCCCCGGTTCCGGCAAGATCGCAGATGGTGATTTCCGCCGGCGAGCGGCGGCCCGGACGGCGGCCTGTGACGATGTCGCCAAGCTCCGGCGGGGCCTCGTCCGTGAACAGCCCAGCCTCCCGGGCGGCACGCAATTCGCCCGCGGTCGCGCATTGATCGACCCGGTCGCAGACGTAGAGATCGGCGCGGACGAGGCCCGCGGCTTCGATCTCGTTTCTGTTGAGCTGATCCGTCCCGACGGCGGTGACATGCAGTTCCTTGTGCAGCCAGGCGGCCTTCAGCACCGGGGCCTGTTCCGAGGTTGCGGTGACCACGAGTTGCGACCGCTTCACCAGAACTTCCGGGTCGGTCGTCACCTCGACCTCCACGTCGAGACTCGCGGCCAGGTCCGCCGCGCAGGCAGCGGCATTGTGCGGGTTGCGGCCATAGACCAACACCCGCTCGAAGGACCGGACCAGGCGCGCCGCCTTGATCTGCAGGCTGGCCTGGGGCCCGGCCCCGATCACACCCGCCGTGGTCACGTCCTCGGGCGCGAGGTAACGGGCGGCGACGGCGCCCGCGGCGGCGGTGCGCAGGTCGGTGAGATAGCCATTGTCGAGGAAGACGGCCTCGACCGCCCCGGTCTCGGCCGAAAACTGGACGACGAGCCCATCGCGGCCGGGGCGTCGAAGGTCGGGCGTGTCGCGCAAGCCGGAAAGGATCTTGACCGCGTAGCTTTGCAACCCGTCGATCAGGGCGGTCTCCACATCGACCGCGCCTTCCCCGCCGGCGAACGGCATCGACAGGGTCGGCGGCATCGAGACACCGCCGGTGGCGAGGGCGGCGAAGGCCCGTTCGACCACCTCGACCGTGTCGAGATCCATCGTGACCGCCCGGCGCAACTCGGCTTCGGTCACGATCCGGATGTCATGCACCATGGGCCCTCCTTTTCCGCACCCTTCGTGGGAAGGATGTTCTGCGCTGCACGATAGTGGGGAATCGGGCCAAGTCGAGGTTGCGACCGGATATTATTGTGGCGGAATGGTCATTTAGGGTGATTTGCGCCCCTCGGTTAGCCGCCATGTCGGGCCGCGGCGGCGCCGGAGCGGCGCAGCGCAGGCACGGCCCCCGGACAAGCCGGACATCCGGCCGCGCGGTCCGTCGATGGCAGCGGTGGCGGCGGTGGCGCGGGTCGTGCGCCTTCGGACGGCGCCGTCCGATGATGCCACGCGCCATGGCACGCCGTCGTGACACACCGGGAAACAGGGGTTGTGCGCCCCGACATTTGTTTCCCGTACGGAAACAATCGGGCGGCTGGCAGCGCATTACCCGCGCGAATGTCCATGACTGGGCAAAAACATGGGCCCACATTGGCCACTGGTCCGTGTCTGCAAACGTCCGAGTGACATGCCGAGAAACGACGCCCGCCCCGGGGGTCTGCCAGGCGGCGCACAATAGCGTATGCGGAAGTTGACGCACAGGCCGCGGGCCGCTCTTGCGGACCAACCGGGTGCGCGGCGGCCGGGACGGACGGATGAGTGCGGGTCCCGACGCCCGGCCCGTGAACGCGCCGAACGACGTATCCGGGCGACGGATGGTGGCACGGGCGCTCGGGCGGTGGGCGGGGGGCCACTCGGGCGCGCGCCCAGCCGTTTGCCACCATCTTCCGCCCTCGCGGAACGGGGAGGATCGGGTGCGAATCATGACCGAATCGTACAAGTGACCCCTCCGTTTTGGCCGAATCTCGGCGTGGCAACCGAGCTGACAGGTGCCAAGTGCACCTTGAGGGTTGGCAGTTGTCTCCAATTACCGGACAATCGAACATTTTGGGGGGAATTATCTTGGCAAAAATACCATGAACAAAACGTTTCCGTGATTTAGGCAGAAATTGGGCACCGATATGGCAGACACCGGGCAGAAACCGGACTAATTTGCGATTGGTGTGGTGTGTGTACTAGGGGGATAGACATGACTTTTGAAGCGGGACCGCTCCCGACCGGAGAAGCTGTACGCGTTGGCCGTCCGGCGCCGAGGGCCAGGGTCCGGGATATTTCGTTCGGCAAGCTTGTATTCGACAAGGTGTTTGCCGCTTTCGCGCTTTTTACGCTTGCGCCCGTGTTGGCGGCAATCGCGATCGCGAACCGCTTTGGCGACCGCGGTCCGGTGTTCTACAAGCACAAGCGCATAGGACAGAACGGCAAGCCGTTTTACTGCGTCAAGTTCCGCTCGATGCGCGTCGACAGCGCCGAGGTGCTCGCGGAATTGCTCGACACCGACCCCGCCGCCCGCATCGAGTGGGAACGTGACCAGAAGCTCACCGACGACCCGCGCATCCATCCGGTCGGCCGGTTCCTGCGCAAGACCTCGCTCGACGAGCTGCCGCAGTTCTGGAACGTGCTGAAAGGCGACATGTCGATCGTCGGCCCGCGCCCGATCATCGGCGACGAGGCGCAGCGCTACGGCCATCATTTCGCCGACTACTGCGCGGTGCGTCCGGGGATCACCGGGGCGTGGCAGGTCGGTGGCCGCAATCTTGTGAGCTACGACGAACGGGTCGCGCTGGACGTCGACTATGTGCGCAATGCGACACTCCTCGACGATTTCCGCATTGTGCTGAAGACCTTCGCCGTGGTTTTGACACAAGAGGGTGCGAGCTGACCCACCTGTTCGCTCCACAGCCAAGAGCCACACGACATGATGAAGAACGTTAGGGATGCGGATTGGACCGGCCGGGCCGGCGACCTGCCCGACCGCAACCGCGACAACCTGGGCCCCGCGGGGCCCATTGTCCGTGGTTTGCCGGAACCCAGCGGCGGCTTCCGCCTGGTGGTGGCGATCCCCTCCACCGGCCGGGCGCAGATCCTGCCCGACACCGTGCGCGCGATCGCGCTTCAGGACCGGTTACCGGACCTCCTGATCCTGAGCCTTGCCTTCCCGGAGGACATCGGCGATCTCGACATCGAGACGCTGCCCTTCCCGGTCGAGGTGGTGATGGGGCGCAAGAGCGCGACGGCCCAGCGCAACCGGGTTTTCGAAGAGCTCAACCCCGACGACATCGTGCTGATGCTGGACGACGATTTCCTGATGGCGCCGGACTACCTTCAAAAGACCCTCGCGGTCTTCCAGGACGACGCCGAGGTGGTGCTGGCCACCGGGACGGTGCTCGCCGACGGCATTCGCGGCCCCGGCTACAGCCACGAACAGGGGCGCGCGCTGCTCGCAGAGCTCAACACCGACAGCCTGCCCGACACGCGCGCGCCCGCCCATTCGGGCTATGGCTGCAATATCGCCTTCCGGGTGTCGGTCGTGGCGGCTTACGAGTTGTGGTTCGACGAGGACCTGCCGCTCTACTCCTGGCTCGAAGACGTGGATTTCTCGCGCCGCATTGCCCAATACGGCACGCTGGTGAAATCCGGCGCCATGCGCGGCGTGCATCTCGGCACCAAGACCGGGCGCACCCCGGGGGTCCGGCTCGGCTATTCGCAGATCGCCAACCCGGTCTATCTGCTGCGCAAGGGCTCGATGACGATCTGGCATGTGCTCGAGATGACCTCACGCAACATGCTCTCCAACCTGACGCATTCGGTTCGGCCGCCGCCCTATGTCGATTTCCGCGGCCGGTTGAAGGGCAACCTGATCGCCCTCGCCGATCTTCTGCGCGGAAAGGTCTCGCCCGACCGGATCCTCGACCTCTGAGCGGGTTTCAGGCCCGGATTTCGGCCAGGACCCGGGCGTATTCCGCCTCCAGCCCGTCGATCCAGCCCTCACGGGTGTTGCCGAGCGCCGCTTCACCGGAATAGCCGCGCGCGCTCATCGCCTGAACCTCATCGTCCGGCAGGTCCATGATCCGGGCCACCGCCGCGTCGAAACTCGCAGGGTCGAACACGTCGAACGCGAAGCCGAGCCTGGCGTCCTCCACTTCACCGGCCATCGCCGCGGTGTCGGAGGCGAGCACCGGCAGGCCGCTGGCCGCCGCCTCGGCGATGACCAGCGCGAAGGGCTCGGGATGGCGCGAGGGCATGACCAGGGCGCGGGCGCGCGCGGCATAGGCCCCGATCCCCGCCTTGTCGACCCAGCCGGCCAGCTCGGCCTGTGGATAGCGCGCCTCCAGCTCTGCCCGCATCGGCCCCTCCCCAACCGCGATAAGCGGGACGTTCGCGCGCGCCGCCGCGGCCGCCACTTCGCCCACCCCCTTGTCGGCCTCCAGGCGTCCGACATAGAGAAGCGCTCTGTTGTCTTCCGCGCGGATGCGGTCCTGCGAGAACGCAACGACCGGGTTGCGCACCGTGAACAGCCGCTCGGCGCGGTATCCGGCACGACCAAGCTTCTCCTTCATCCCCGGGTGGATCGCGATGATCCCGCCCCAGCCGTCGAGCGTGCCCAGCGCCGCGTGCACCCGCGCTGCGCGGGCCACCCGCCAGAGCTTCTGGCCGTAGCTGCGCTTGTCGCAATGGGTGGTGATGCAGTCGAAGGAATTGGGCACCCGGGTACAGGCCCGGTTCTTTTGGTAATCCATGTAGACGCCGTTCGGGCAGGCGAGAAACATGTCGTGCGCGTGGAGCAGGGTGCGCCGGGCGACGGGCCTCAGGCCCTGAAAGATCGCGGGCGAGAAGATCTGCGCCCAGCTGTGGACGTGATAGAGCGTGTCGGATGTGTCGCGGCGAGCCACGAAATCGGCCATCAGCCGCGCGGCCGCCCGGTTGTGCACCCCCTCGACGAGCGCGCGTTTGGCCGGCAAGTCCAACAACGGTCGGGAACCGAGCGCGACCACCTCGATGCCATGCGCGACAAGCTCCGGATTGGCCCCCTCATCGCCGCACAGCCAGATCACCTCGTGCCCGCGGTCGGCCAGCGCCTTGGCCGACATGACAGCGAGCACCGCGGTGCCGCCGCGCGCGACGCTGTCGTCGTTCACGACGACAATGCGGCGTTTATCCATTGGCTCCCCCACAGGATCTCTCACACGATCTCTCACACACGGCACCTGGTTCGGTCGCGCACACAGATCGCGCAAAAGCCGCACGAGGGCCAGTCAAAATCGGGCAACAGGGTGTTGCCGGGCCCCGAATGGTGACGACCAAGGAACGCAGCCGTACTGTCATCCGGCCCGAGGGATGGCGGCGGAACACCCGTTCCCGGGGTCTGCGCGCCACCGGGCGAGCCGGCCAAAGCTGGTGGACGGGGTCGAGGAGGTTACTGGAGCGTTGACGTCGGGGCGTAGGCAAGTCACTGATATCCATAGGGTTTTCACTTCACCAAGGGGATCGGTTTCCTAGGAAACTGGCTTCTATGAGACGCCGCGGAAACGGTCGGCCTGCGCCCCTGTGTGCGCCAGCCTGCCCCTACTCGACCCGCCGCAACGTGAACCGGTAGTTGCTGTCGTCGCCATTCGGCTCGGGTCCGGGGCCGACGACGATTTCCAGCACGTCGCCGGCCGCGAGCGCGACCCCGGGGAGGGTCACGCCCGTCGCGTCGCGCACGGTCGTTGCGGCAAGCTGCGCGTCGTTGTGGCGAAACGAGATCACGACGCCGTCGGAGCTCTCCGGCGTCGGCGCAACCCGGGCCTCGACCGAAAGCACCATAGCCTCCGGCGCGGTAAAGGCATGGACGATCTCGGCCGCGACGCCGTTCCACATCGAGGGCTGCAGGTATTCCGCATCCATGCTGAGCGAGCCGTCGCGCGCGGTGGTGAGATACGGGGTCCAGGGCACGCCGCCGGTCTGCTGACCGGGCCCGAGGATAAAGGGCACCACCTCGCCGCCGACACGGACGAAACGGTGAAACCCGCCAGCCTCACCGCCGGGATAGGCGAATTGGTCGAAGCTGTCGGCGACCACGAGCTGCGGCCCGAGGCGCAGGTTTTCGCCCAGCCGCGGGGCGGGCCCGTCGGAGAGCACCACGAGCGGCCTGTCGGGGCTGAGACGGGGCTGCGCGACGGGTTGGCCGGAGAGGTCGCGCACCGACAGCGCCGGATCTTCCGGCACCAACGCCCGCTCCGCGCCCCAGATCACCAGCGCCCGGTCCCCGAACCGGCAGGCATAGGTGAACGGGTCCGGCGCGGCATCGGTGACCTCAAGCCCCTGCAATTCGGCCTGGATCATCTGCCATGTGCGGCCCACCGGGGTGACCGATCCGTCGTCTTCGAGCAGCGGGACGTAGCCGTCGCCGCGGGGGCTGAGCGGATACCAGGTGACATTGGTCGCCCCGGCGAGTGCGGCCTGGCAATAGGTTTTCATCAACAACGCCTGTGCCTTGGCCGGCTCGACCGTCCCGATCTCGGTGACCTCGATCGGCAGGGTTTCAAACCCCGGCACCGCGCGCAAGAGCGCGATCTGGCGGCGAAACTGTTCCGGCGCGGTGGTGTAGGGATGCAGCGCGATGCTGTCCATCCAGGCCCCGGCCCCGTCCGCCGACAATGCGCCGAACCAGGCCAACGGTATCGAATGGGCCGCCCCACCGAGGATCCTGAGCTCGGGGCGCGCGGCCCGCACGGCGGCGTGGGTGGCCTCCAGGAGGGCCGCGTAGTAGCCCGCGCGGCCCTCGATGTCGGCCTCGCGCGCGGGACCTTCGGTGAAGCTCTCGCTGTTCATCTCGTTGCCCACCTCGACCGCATCGACGGCGCGGAAACGCTGCGCCGTTTCGGCGAAGAAATCCGCGAAAGCCGCAATCGCCGGGGCCGTGTAGGGGGTCGCGCCCGCATCGTGGTCGGGGTGCTCGCCGACAGCGATCAGGGTGAGCTTCATGCCGGCCTCGGCCATCAACTCGGGGTACGTCAGGATCTCGTGATCGAACACGTAACCGCCGTCCCGCTCGGCAAAATCCCAGTGGATCTCGTCGCGCAGGGCGGTGATCCCCTCGGCCTGGGCTGCGTCGAACACCACCTCGTTCCAGGTCTGGCCGAAATTCGACGCCGCCTGCAACTCCGGCCCCCGTGCAGGCTCCGCGACCGCACCGGACGCGGCCAGAACAAACCCGATGACCCAGTTGACACGCATGATACCCTCCAAAACCCGACACCGAAGCGAGACTGCCCGAGCCGCGCTCCCTTCGCAACCGGGCTTCACAGCGACGTGCGTTTGCGGCAGGTAGGGGCAAGATGTCAAGAAGGGCCCGGTTTGCAGTTCGTTCCCAGTACCCCGATCGCCTTCGTGGCGATCGTCCTGCTCCTGGTCCTCGGCGCACGCCGCGGGGCCTGGGTGTTTTTTGCGCTGCTGCCCTTCGGAGCCGCGGCGGCGTTCAACCTGCCCGCCCTCGGCGGCGCCTCGATCATCGTGGCCGACCTCGCCGCGGTGGCGATGTTCGTGATCCTCATTCTCACGCCGGGCGCCGGTTCGAGCCTGATCGGCAGCGTGCGCCCCTGGCAGCCGGGGTTTTTCCTGACGCTGGTGATCGTGGTCTCGGCCTTCTCGGCGATCTTCGCGCCACGGTTCTTTGCCGGCCTCACCGAGGTCTTCTCGATCGCCCGCGACGAAAGCCGCGATACGATCGTGCGCAACCCGCTGGGCCCCTCGGCGGGTAACATCACCCAGCTTTTTCGGCTGATGCTGGGCTATCTCGTGTTCATCGGCCTCGCCACCGCCTTTCGCCGTGCCGCCGAGGCGGGCTCGCTCGTCGTGGCGATGATCGTCGCCACCTCGGTGCATTTCGCGATGGGCTGGATCGACGTCCTCACCTATGCCGCCGGCCTCGACAATCTGCTCGAGTTCATCCGCACCGCCAACTACACCATCCGCGTGACCGACACGATGGCGGGCCTGAAGCGGATGATCGGCGGTTTCCCCGAGGCGTCGAGCTTCGGCTTCTTCTCGCTCGGTCTGTTCGGGTTCTGGCTGCAATACTGGCTGAGCATGCACCGCTCACGCGCGGCACCATGGATGCTCGCCATGGCGAGCATCGCGGTGCTGCGCTCGACTTCGTCTTCGGCCTATCTGTCGCTCGTCGTCTTCCTGATCGGCTTTGCGATCTTCAACTTCTTCCGGTTCCTGCGGCCCGAAGCCGAGCGCCGGTCGGTCGCTGTGACGGTGGCAGGGGCGCTGCTGCTCTGGTTCGCCGCGGTCGGCGCGACCGCGAGCTACCAGATGGTCGAGCCCGTCACCGCCTTTTTCGACGACATATTGTTCGACAAGATGGAATCGGACTCGGGCGTCGAACGGATGAGCTGGAACACCCAGGCGCTCACCAATTTTCGCGACACCTGGGGGCTCGGCGCCGGCCTCGGCTCGGTGCGCGCCTCGAACTGGCTGATCGCCTGCCTCGGCTCGATCGGCGCGCTCGGCACGGCGTTGTTCGTGGCCTTCCTCACCGCTTTCCTGCTGAGCCCGCCCGGACCTGCCGGCGACGCGCGCCATGGGTCCATCCGCGGGGCCAAGGCCGGTGTCTTCGCGATGCTGTCGTCGGCCGTGCTGACCCATTCGACCCCCGACCTCGGCCTTTTCATCTTCGCCCTCGCCGGCGCCGCCACCGGGTTGTCACGCGCCGCGACGGGGGAATCAGTCTCGGGCGCCCCCCCCCCGCGCGACAGCCATGATCTCGCCACAATGTTGCCGTCATAAAGCCAGTTGATTCCGGGCATTTGGCATTGTTTCCAAGGAACGTCCGAAATCGGCCAGAAAACCATAAATGATTGACAGAACGCGAAGAACCACCGCATCTGGAAGAGGGAAACGGGTGCAGGGTGACGAGTGAAGGTGGTGAGGGTAACGACCGCTGGGGGGCGGCAAGCATGACACCCGGCTGGAGGGGACGCGTTTCAGCGTCATACTCCGGCCGGGTCGGTGCGCCGGAGGCGCCGCCGGACCGTGCCGGCCGCACCGGCGGACCCGAGATTATCACCTGATGTGAACGCGCCGAGGCGCAAGGAGGCAACTGAGTGTCCAGGATGGATGTGCATTCGCCCATTCCAGCCCGCGTGACGACGCAGACGGCGGATGCCGACCGCGTCGATGTGCGCGGTCTGTTGCGTGCGATCTTCGGCCGCCGCCTGCTGATCGTCGGCCTCATGCTGCTGTTCGGCGCGCTGGCCTATTTCACCGCCAACCTGATGGAGCCGGTCTACACCGCCTATTCCAAGGTCATCCTTGCACCGCGCAACGTGCAAGTCAGCCAGACCGACGCGGTGGTGTCGAGTGTGGAGGTGACCGAGCCTGAGATCTTCTCGGAAATGTCGGTGATGCGGTCGAACACCCTTTTGGGCAATCTGCTCGACCAGATCGGCCTCAACCGGCTCGAGAGCCTCTACTACGACCAGCCGCGCACCGACAATACCCGCGAGAACCGGGTCGCCTCACTGATCGACCAGATCCGCGAAAACCTGCGCGTCCAGCGCGAGGCGGAAAGCTTCGTGGTGATGATCCGGTTCGACGGCAACGATGCCGAACTCGTCGCCGCCGTCGCCAACGGCATCGCCGATACCTACATCGATCAGGAGCTTTCCAGCCGCCGCGACAGCGTGCGCCAGGCGACGATCTGGATCCAGGAACTGGTCGCCGACGCCCAGCTCGACGTGCAACGCACCGAGACCGCGCTCATCGCAGCCCGCGCCCAGAGCCTTCAGGCCGAAGGGTCGAGCTACGACAACGCCAACCAGCAGCTCGGCAACCTGACCAGCGAGCTTGCCGTCGCCCGCGCCGGGCTGGCGGCCGCCCAGGCCACCTATGACCAGCTCGAAGCCGTGCTCGCCCGCGAGGGGGCCCAGGGCCTTGCCATGGCCGTGACCTCGCCGATGCTCGAAAACCTGCTCTCGGACCGGCTGGAAGCCCAGCGCAAGGACGACGAATGGGCCCGCAGTTTCGGCCCCGACCACCCGCAACGGGTGCGCCTGCTCGACCAGCTCGAAGGCATCGACGCCCAGCTCGAGCTTGAGGCCCGCAGGGTCATCGAACAGCGCGCGGGCGACGTGATCGTGGCGCAATCGCGCATGGACTCGCTCGCCGTCTCGGTGCAGCAGCTCGAAGACCAGCTCGCGGGCATCTCGGGCAACACCGTCGGCCTGCGCCAGCTCGAGCTTGAAGCCGCGGCCGCGCGGCAATACTACGAGACCCTGCTGGCGCGCCTCAGCTCCGCCACCGGCCAGGACAAGCTGCAACTGCCGGAAGCCCGGGTGATCGACCGCGCCCCGGTGCCGGAAGCGCCGACCGCGCCAAGGCCGAAACTGCTCGGCGCCTTCGGCGGGTTGCTCGGCCTCACGGTCGCGATCATCGCCGCCGTGTTCATGGAAATGACCCGCTCGACGTACCGTACGCGGCGCGAGATCGAGGCCCAGACCGGGCACCGGGTGCTGGCCACCCTGCCCCGGATGCGCGGCCGCGACATGCGCCGGCTCATCACCAACCTGCGCGGCAAGTCGAACACCGTCTTCGGTGAGCGGATGCGCCAGCTCAAGACTGTGCTGCTCATGCGCCGCGGCGGCTTCGACAAGCAGGTCATCATGGTCGCCTCGTCGCGCCCCGGCGAAGGCAAGTCGATGGTGGCGATGGCCCTCGCCGAGATGGCCGTGCTGGCCGGCAAGGAAGTCGTCGTGGTCGACGGCGATCTGCGCTGCTCGTCGCTGGTGAAAAACTTCGGCTGGACGCCGGAACACGATCTTGCGGATTTTGTGCTCGAACGCTGCGCGCTGGACGAAGCGATCCTGACCGACGAAGAACTGGGTATCAACGTGCTGCCCACCGCCCACCACAGCGTCGAAGCCGCCGACGAGCTGAGCACCGACTGGCTCGCGCCGATGATGGACGAGCTGAAGGCCGTCTATGACGTGGTCATCATCGACAGCCCGCCGCTTCTCGAAGTGGCCGACGGGCTGGTGCTGGCCCGGGTGGCCGACAGCATCGTCTATGTGGTGCGCTGGGACAAGACCCCGCGCCAGGCGGTCGCCGAAGGGCTGGAGGCGCTGGCGGCCATGCGTCTCGGTGTGGCCGGGATCGTGCTCAACCGCGCCGACCCGAAATACACCGAAAACTCCAGCGGGGGGACCTATGCCGCCTACGCGAAGTAACGAGGACAAGGTTCCGATGACCACGCTTCCCGATGCCGTGCCGCCCGCAGCGCGGCATCTTCGTCATCAGCGCCAGCAGCCCCGGGTCGCCATCATCCACTACTGGCTGGTCGGGATGCGCGGCGGCGAAAAGGTGCTGGAAGCGCTTTTGCGGATGTTTCCGCAGGCCGACATCTATACCCATGCTTATGATCCCGCCTCGGTCAGCGATCTGATCCGGTCGAAGACCGTGCGGACCACTTCGGTCGGAAAACTGCCTTTCGCCACGAAGCTTTACCAGAAATATCTGCCGTTGATGCCGCGCGCGCTCGAGGAGATCGACCTCACGGGCTACGACCTCGTGCTGTCGAGCGAATCCGGCCCCGCGAAGGGCGTGATCGCGCCGCCGGACATGCCGCATATCTGCTACTGCCACTCGCCGATGCGGTATCTGTGGGACCAGTACCATGTCTACCGCGACAGCGCCGGGCTGCTGTCCAAAGCCATGTTGCCGCGCCTCGCCCACCGGCTGCGGGGCTGGGACGTGACCAGCGCCGCGCGGGTCGACACGTTCGTCGCCAACTCCACCCATGTGGCGACCCGGATCGAGAAATACTGGCGCCGCGACGCGGTGGTGGTGCATCCGCCGGTCCCGGTCGAGGCGTTCGCCCCGGTCGCGCCCGAAGAGCGCGGCGACTTCTACCTCTGGCTCGGCGAGCTTGCGCCCTACAAGCGGGCCGATCTCGCCATCGAGGCTTTCAACCGGTTGGGCAAGCCTTTCTACATTATCGGCGGCCCTGATGCGACGGCGAAGAAACTGGCCGCGGGGGCGAAGGACAACGTCCGCCTGCTCGGCAAGCTCCCCTTCGACGAGGTCAAGAGCTACATGGCCAGGGCCAAGGCGCTGATCTTCCCGGGTGAGGAGGATTTCGGCCTCGTCCCCGTCGAAGCGATGGCGGCCGGGCGCCCGGTGATCGCCTACGGACGCGGCGGCGCGCTCGACACGGTCATCGACCGCGAGACCGGGCTCTTGTTCCAAGAACAAAGCGTCGACGCGATGATCGAGGCGGTGGAAACCTTCGAGGCGGAGGGGCTCGACCGACTCGACCCCGCGGCGCTGGTGCGGCATGCGCGGTCCTTCGACGAGCACGCGTTCCGGCGTGGCATGGCGGAAGTGCTGCTCCGGCACGGTATCAGCGTGCAGACCGCAGCGGTTGCGGACTAGCGCCAGCCGGAACCCGATGATCCGCGTCTGCACCCTTTCAACCGTCCCGCCGGACACGCCGGCGCCCGCAAGCCACCGCGCGCCCAGTCCGGGCCACAGGGCCGGGGCCAAGAAACACGGGGCGGCAAACCGTCATCAAGCCTGCTTGAAATGGACACGATCGCATCGTAGCACGGTCCCGCGTCCAGCGGCGCTCGAACCGTCGGCGGCACAGCTCGCAAACAGGTCGCTTCCGTCTCGGAACCGAGCGCCCGAGGGCCGCGGCACCAGCAATTTGAACCGGCCGCGCACGCTGGTCCTTCCTGGACCGGTCACCGCCGCGGCGCGCAGGGTAAGGACCGGATGTCGGGCATGTTGAAGAGCCTCAAAGAGCCCTATGTCGTCGGCGTCGCCTCGCGGATTTTCGGGCAGGTCATATCCTTCGTCGCCGTCGCCATCGCCTCGCGCTATCTCGAGCTCGAGATCTTCGGCACCTATGCGCTCGCCTGGGCCTGGGTGGTGATCGGCAACACCTTCGTCTTCACCGGCTTCTACCAGGCGCTGCTGCGCTCGAAAAACTTCGAGCGCGACTGCGATACGATCTTCTGGCTCAACGCCGGTGTCGGCGCCGCCAGCGCCCTTGCCATCGTGCTGTTCGGGTTCATCGCCGGGGGGGCAGACACCGTCAAGGGCCTGACCCTGCTCGTTATGGCCCCGCTTCCTTTCCTTATCACCCCACAAGCCTGGTGGGAGGCGCAACTGGTGCGCGCACAGCGGGTGCGGGCGGCAAGCCTGTACGTACTCGCCGCCGAGGCCAGCGCGCTCACCGCCACCATCGTGATGCTGCAGATGGGTTACCAGATCGCCGCGCTGATCGTCCCACGCTATGTCTCGGTAGTGGTCGGCCTGATGTTCACCGGCGGGCTGGTGCGCCGCCTGCCCCGGTTCGGCTTCCACCGCGACACCACCGGCGATGCCGCGAAGACCGCGGTGCCGCTCTGGGGCTCGTCCATCGTGCACAATTTCCAGATGTATGGCACCGACATCATCCTCGGCGCCTTCGCCAACCCGGCCATGGTCGGCGCCTACCGCGGCGGCGCGCGGATCGCCATTACCGCCTCCGATCTCGTGCTCCAGCCGCTCGGCATTCTCACCTGGTCGCGGTTCACCCGGATCGAGAAGGACGCAGACGGGATCGACGCCTTGCGCACCGCCTGGATCGAAAATATGGCGATCGCCGCCGCCATCCTCTGGCCGCTCAGCGCCACCGTCGCGCTGCTCGCCGAACCGCTGGTGGTGACGGTGCTCGACGAGACCTGGCTGCCGGCAGCGGGGGTCGTGGTGATCCTCACGGCCTCGCGCGCGGTCGTGTTTCTCGGCGGGCTCCTCGAGCCGACGCTGATGACGACCGGACACGGCCGCACCCAGTTTTTCATCCGGCTATTCGGGGCCGGCATATTGCTGCTGCTCTTGATGATCTTCGCCCGTCACGGCGCCGAGCCGGCCGCCTGGGCGCATCTGGTGAGCTCGGTCCTGGTCGCAACCGTCGCGCTCTGGGCCATGGTGCGCGTGCTGCGCCTGACGTTTGCCGACTTCCTGCGCACCTTCGCGCCCGGGCTGGTCATCACCGCCGCGACCGCCGCCGTGATCCTTGCCACCGCCACGCCGCTGGAGGCGCTCGGCGAGGTTGTCGGGCTTGTGCTCTGCCTTGCCGCGGTTGGCCTCGCCTGGCTCGCGCTGATGATCTTGTTCCTGCGCCGCCGCACGCTGGTGCTGCCCACACCGTAGGGGCTCCCGAAGACCCGGGCGAGGTCAGACGTGACGGCCCCGCGGCCTGCCGCGTTGCCCTGTGTTGATGTGGTCATCAGGGGCCTCGCGCGCGTCGGCCGGTCCACCTCATCACGGATGAGACGTTGCGCAATGTGGCTTTGTGAGGTGGCCTG
>DQCI01000115.1:23118-24128 GCA_003545125.1 Paracoccaceae bacterium | reverse complement strand
AAAACGCCTTTTGCGCCCGGGAACCCCCGGTTTACCCTGTCGGCTTCGGCGCGCCCAGAACCCGGCGCCGGACATCGATCACAAACCGGCCCGCCGCCGCGTCCATGTGGTGACAGGCCATGATCGCGTCGTCGAAATCGCCGGTGATATGGCGCACCCGGCGCTCCGCGTAACCGTCCATGTCGAGCCGGGTAATCTCCATGACGTTTAGCCCGAACCCGTAGAGCCCGTGCGAATTGTCCTGACTGGTGCGGTAGAGTTTCCCGTCCTGTTCGAATACCCGGCCACCGCCCCGCGCCGTGGTGGTGTCGATCACCACCGGGTTCAACGGGTGCGGCTCGATCCTGCCGAGCATGGGCCCATCGATCCGGAACAGATGCAACTCGGCGCCATGATCGCCGAAACTGTCATCGCAGATATTGCTGAACATCCACCATTGGCCGCGGCGCTCGAAGACCACCGTATCGGCCATCGAGACGCCCTCGAAGGCGGTCGCGGAAAGCTCCCAGCCGGTCGGAAAAGTCGTCGCGCGCCAGAGCTCGAGGCGCTGCGCGGCATGGGTTTCGGGGATCATCCAGATCTCGCCGTTCCAATGAAAGACGAACGGGTAGGACAAATGGTGGGGCTGCTTCAGTGCGGTCCCGAGCGGCTCAAGCCGGTCGCCCTCGATGCGGCCCACATCGAGATGGCCGCGCCGGGTCTCGTAGTCATATACCTCGTAGAACAGATAGAGCACACCGTCGCGTTCGAACAGGAACGGATCGGCCCAGTAGGTGCCCGCAGGCGGGGTGAGGGTGACACCGGACGCGGGGTCGAAGTTGAGCCCGTCGCCGTGACCGAGCCGAAGCTCGAACATCCCCGGACGGCGCCCGATCCGCTCGCCTACGGCGTTGAGCGTCCGGGTCGCCAGTTCGCTCACCGTGCGCAATCCGTAGCCGGGCAGATCGCCGGCAGCGAAGGGGGCCCTCTCGGGCAGCGGGGCGGGCAGCGCGGCGGGCAGCGGGTCGGGC
>DQCI01000115.1:15885-23088 GCA_003545125.1 Paracoccaceae bacterium | reverse complement strand
GCGCGAGGCGCGCGAGCGCCTGGATGACCAGCTGGACCGACTTTTCGCGGATCAGTGCGACGTTGCGGGTGGCGAGGAACTTGGTGTCGTAACGCGCGGTGGAGGCCGGTTGCGGCGCCTGCCCCGGCAGGTGCTTGGTGAGGGTCACCTCGGTGAAAGGCGCACGGTCGCGGGCTTCGGCAAGGCCGGCACCGGGGGCATAGGCGCTGAGCCGCCAGACCCCGTCGCGCGCCGCGCCCGCGAGCGCGAGCGCCGCGTCGGTATGGCTGAAGTCGACAAGAACGTCACAGCCCGCCGGCAGGGTTTCGGGCAGTGGCGCGATCTGGGGCATATCGGTCGGGGCCTGGTCCGGTGCGGGAAACGCTCGCGCCTCCAGCCCGAGCGCCTTGTCGACAAGAGCGGGGCGCCTACCGGCCGCCGCGGGCGCTGCGGTGACGAGGCAGAGCTCGAACCGCGGGT
Source organism: Paracoccaceae bacterium (assembly GCA_003545125.1). Lineage (GTDB taxonomy): Bacteria > Pseudomonadota > Alphaproteobacteria > Rhodobacterales > Rhodobacteraceae > Sinisalibacter. The sequence continues at coordinate 22,629 of DQCI01000115.1, read as the reverse complement.
CTTGCACGACTGCCTTGACGAACCTGCGTACACCCGGACCGGGCGTATCCGCCTGATCAAGTACTACGCCTATCGCGATACCCATGATTGCCTCTCACCCATTCCGACGGCTCTTGCCGCGCGCCCACTCTACCGTCATCCGAACATTCGGCCTGCAGTAAGCCCGGCCAAGGCGGCTGGAATGGGGCAGTGTTTTGTTTCCATTTTGAAGATCGCGGACCAGATCACACCGCGATCACAACGATCACCGCGACCATTGTCCGGGTTCAAGTTCGTAGCACAGATTGTCGGGCTTTTCACCGGTCGGTCCCCCTGCCTTGCATCATCCCGGACCGCGCGCCGCGCCGGCTCAAAAGATACGGCCCGCCGAGAGCAGTCGGTTGCCCACGCGCCGGACCGTCTCCGCCTGCTCGACCTTGCCGGTCTTTCCCGCCACCGCCTGCGCCGCCTTGCGCAATTTGCGGGTGAGCCCGAGCGGGCTCAGTCCGCGTTCGATGGAGCCTTCGCACAAAGCCCGCGCGCCGTTGGCGAACTCGCTCTTGTAACGCTCCGACCCGCGCCCGAGGTCAAGCTCGCCAAACCCCGCCTCACTGGCATGGCGCAGGGTTTCCATGAGCAGGGTGAGACCCGGCGAATGGCGCTCGAAACCTGGGTTGTAAGTGGGAAACCAGCTGTGGATCGTGGTGTCCGTCCGCATCGAGAAATTCACCGCAACCAGCTCGTCGCCGGCCCAGAGCGTGGAGGTCATGCCGCCAAAATCCGGGGCGTCGGCCGCGCGGACACGGTCGATCACCGCACCCGCCCAGGGACGGTCGAGGATGAACGGCACGCCGATGGCATCGAGGGCCGCGCGTTTCCACGCAAGCAGCTTGCCCCAAACGGCCGGATCGGTCTCGTTGGCAACGAAGCGCAACGCGCCCACTTCGCGTCCCAGCTTGCGGCCCTTGCGTTCGGCATTCTTGATCGCCGAGCCCTGCGCCCGCCGCTCCTGGCGCCAGGTCTCGAACCCCTCCGAGAGATCGATCACCGGCGATGTGGTGTGAAGGTGGGCGTGGTCGCACAACCCCGTTTGCGTGCCCGGCACATGGTTGAAATCGAAGGCCTGCGCCTTCAGTGCCGTGAGCAGCGCGGTGGCGCCGAGCCCGCCGTCGGTGCCGATGATCCCGTGATAGTCGGAGATCTGGCCCGCCAGCGGGGCGAGGCGCCCGGAACGCTGGCGGTGGTAGGGGAAAAAGCCGACCGGCCCGCCCTCACCCGAGATCACCGCGATGCGCACGTCGTCGCGCACCTGCCCGACGATCCGGCAGAAGTCTGGCGCAAAAAACGGGCTCGTGAGGTCCGGGTCGGCCGCCTGCAAGGCACGCCAGGTCCGCTCCAGCCCCGCGTCGAGTTCTCCCGCCGCAATCACGTCGACCCGCGGCATCGGGAGCTTTCCAGCCAGACCGATCACCGGGGGCGCAGAGCCAGTGCCCGGCTGCGACGCCGAGGTGTCCTGGCATCCCGATTTCTTCACTTGCGACGGCGTCCCGTCAGGGGTCGCCGCCGGGGCCGGTTCGATGTGCGGACCGTCCGGGCCGCGGCAGAGGTCATTCGTGTTTCGCACAGGTTTCTTTCGCCAGAAGCGCCAAGCACTCGTCGAGCAGCCGGGCGAACCCTTCCATGTATTGATCCTTGAACATCTCAAGATGGTTGCCGGGCGTGGTCGTGACCTTCACCAATGGGGCCACCTTGCTCCAGCCGAGATCCTCTGCCTCATAGGGCTCGTCCTTCACCCCGGCGGTGATGACCACGGTCGGCGCCGCGGTTTTTTCCGGGCGGTAGCGGTTGAGGATCCGGGCCATGTTGCGGATCGAGATCGACAGCTTCGCCTTTTCGACCGCGTCGAGGTTCGGGGCCTCCAGGAATCCCTTTTTTGCGCCCTCGTTTTCGTCGCGGCGGAAGGTCTGCTCGATCTTTTCGCGCGCAAACCACGCCTTGTACCGCAATGTGGCGATCTGCAGCAGTTGCAGATCGACGAGCACGACTCCGACCGTTTCGCCCGCTGCCGCAAGCCGCCTGCCGATCTCATGCGCGACGGCCGCCCCGAAGGAATAGCCGACAATGAAATAGGGCCCCTCCGGCTGGCTCGCGCGGATCGCCTTGCCCATGCGGTCGGCGTACGCCGAAATGCTGCCCAGTGCCGGTTCGGTGTCGAGGATGCCGGGATGAAGAATACCGAGGATCTCCCAATCTTTCTGCAGCTCCCGCGCGACCGGCGCAAACGGAAAGACATGCCCGCCGGCACCCGAGATCAGAAACACCCGCTGCGGCGTCTTCGCCGGTTCGGGCCCGGGAATGGTCAGCGGCACCAACAAGCGGTCGGCGAGCACATCCGTGCCGCCTTCCATCTGCTCGAGCGCGGCAACCTGCTCCGCCAGCACCGGGTAGCGGTAGACGAACCCGCTGTCGACCGGCAGGCCGAGCGCCTCTTCCATCTGCACAGCCGTGATCGTGGCCGCGATGCTGTCGCCGCCGAGGTCGAAGAAATCCTTCTCGGGCCCGGTGACCGCGCGGTTCAACACGCCGGCCCAGATCTTTGCCACCTGCCCGAGCAGGCCCTCGGCCTCCAGCGTCTCACCGCCGTCCGCTTCGAGATGCGAAAGATCGCTCTCGAGCGCGCGGCGGTTGATCTTCTGGTTCGGCGTGCGCGGCAGGTCTTCCATCACCACGATGGCCGTGGGCTGCATCGAGGCGATCAACTCCGCCTTCATCCGTTTGCGCAAATCGGACGTGCCGTCGAAACCGGGCTCGCCCTTGATGAAGGCCGCGAGCCGCGGACCGCCGTCATGGCCGATGGGCTGCGCCACCACCGCGGCCTCGGCGATGTCGTCCTGCGCCAAAAGCCAGGCTTCCAGCTCACCAAGGTCGACACGCCGCCCCCGGATCTTGATCTCGCGCCCGGCACGCGAGGTGAGCACGATTTTTCCCTCGGGCGTCAGGTAGCCCATGTCGTCGGTCATGTAGGAGCGGGTGCCGTCGGCGTTCGCGCTGACCTTTGCCGCTTGCGCCGGGTCCACGTCGCCCTGATAGCCGAGGGTAATCATTTTCGAGGTCACCCGCACATGGCCAAGCTCGCCAGCCGGTCTCGGGTTGCCGGCGTCGTCGAGGATGTCGATCCTGACGCCGTCCGCCACATGCATCTCGGCGAAATGCTCATGCCCGATATCTCCCGCGAGGGGCACCGACGTATGGGCCACAAGCTGTGTCTCGGTCGAGGCGAAAGTTGCCCTGAGCTTGGCGTCGGGCGGGGTCGAGTGCGCGAGCAGGCGCACATCCGCCATCGTTGTCTTCTCGCCGCCCAGGAGGATGCTGCGCAACTCGGGGAAGATACCACCCTCGGGCAGGCCGCGGCACAGAAGGCGGAGCGCGGTTGGCGTGTTATAGACATGGGTGAGGCCGGCTTCGATCAGACGGTCGACGGCCTTCCTGGGGCTCTCGAACCGCAGGTCCACCGGCAACAGCGTGGCGCCGGACAGGATGCAGCGCAGGGTCGCCGCACTTGTCAGGGCGGCGTCGAATGTGGAGGCCACCGTGAGCTTCGCACCCGGCGAGAGATCGAGGATTTTCGCCCCCGGAATGGCGTCGCCAAGAATGCCTTCGACGGTGTGGGCCGCCGTCTTGGCGCCCCCGGTCGAGCCGGAGGTTCGCTTGTAGAGTGTGGTCCGGGTGAGATCGGTGAGCGGTGCGGGGGCCGTAACCGGTCCTTCGGGCCGGGGGCCGACCGATATCAGCGGTATCGTGAGCCCTGCGGCGCGCACCCCCTCCTGCGCAGAATCGGAATAGACGACGGCGCCCGCCTCGAGCTGCGCCGCGATTGCGGCGATATTGGCGGGCAGGTTTTCGCGGTCGAGCGCCAGAAAGATATGCGGCGTCTTCAAGGTCGCAAACATCCCGACGATCCCCTGGGTGTCGAACCCGGCGACGACCAGGCAGACCCGTTGGTCCATGCCGATCTCAGCGGTGATCCGGTTCGCGAGGTCGTTCGTCCAGGTCTCGAACTCTGCGTAGCTTACCCGGTCGGTTGCATCCATGACCGCGGGCGTATCCCCGTACTCACCAGCAATAGCGGCCACCTGCGATGCGACGTCACGCACGTGCAATCCTCCAATTTCGGTCCCACCTCACCCCTGCGGCGCGGGATGGCTCCCGGGGTCCGGTCAAGTCTGTTTCGTGGACAATACGAAGCGAAAACGGCCGAATGTGGCCAAACCAAAGACAGAAACAAGTGAATCCGGTGGGCGCCACATGACCTGCCCGCCGGATCAAATCCTCAAAATTCCACGAATTCATCCGGCAGACGCGCGCCGAAAAGCACTTCCCCGATCTCGGAAAAATGATCGCCGTCGCTCCAGTAGATGTCATCGCAGGTCATGTAATCTTTTGTCAGGTCAAAGCCAAACAGATCGTTCTGCGACACCCAGGTGAGCTGTTCGGCCCCGGCTGAATCCACGGCAGCGGCGATCACCAACTCGAGGTTTTCGAACAGCTCGTATTGCTTGTCGCGGAAGAAGTAGGTCCCCTCGCAGCCATTGCGCAACACGTAGTTGGTGCCGATGTGGGGCTCCGCGCGGGGCAGGAACCACAGCACCGGCACAGACTGGCTGAGTGCTGTGACGTAGTCGACCGCGACGGCGATATGTTCGAGATCCGGCTCGATATGCGCGACGGGCTGGGTGAGCCTGAGCTTGCTGAACATCTCGCGCGAGCCCTTGGTGCCGTCCTCTTCTTGCAGCAGGAACACGCCGGCCTGTTCGAAGATGACCTTGCCGAAAACCTCCGGGTGTTCCGCGACAAACGCAGCCGTGTCGTCGTAGTGGCATTCCGGTTCCCAGTCGAAAACCCGGCAGCCGCCTTGGGTGATGCCGACGATGAACGGGAGTTCTTCGAACCGCGAGGCGACCACGCCGTAGAGGTCCATCGCGTGGCTGTCGCCCAGGATCAGCACGCCCGGCCCGTGCTCTTCAGCGCAAGCAAACAGGCGGGCCTGGACCTCTTCGGTCGGGTTGCGGGCATTGAACCGGCACTCGGAGAGGTTCTGATTGCCAAATTCGTCGGCGCCCCAGTTGCTGAGCTCGGGGTTGGCGCGCGCCAGCACCACGTAGGTGGCGCGCACGTTCTCGGGCTGCCTGGCCAGCCAGTATTGCTCGAACCGCGGGTTGAGCGCATTGCCGGCAAGCCCGAGCGCGACGAACACCACGATACCGACGAGCGACCCGCTGAAGATCAATCGCCGGCTGGTGACCGCCTTGAGACGGAAGGGCCGCTCGACGAATTTCCAGCTGAACGCGGCCAGCACCAACGCCATCGCCGAGAGGAACATCATGAGCGTGAAGCTCGGCGCCTCGGTCAGCCGGATCCGCGCGAAGGCGAACAAGGGCTGGTGCCAGAGGTAGGCCGAGTAGCTGATGAGGCCGATCGCCACGAAGGGGCGGGTGCCGAGGATCCGGCCCGCGATGGTGTCGCGGGTCGCGAACAACACGATCAGCACCGACCCGCCGACCGGCAAGAACGCGTAGACGCTCGGGAAGGGCGTGGCCTCGGTGTAGAAGAAGACCGAATAAAGGATCGCCAGAAGGCCGACGCCCGACAGGATCTGGTTGGTCCGGATCCCGTGGCTCTTGATGACGAAGGCCGCGATCGAGCCCGCGAAAAGCTCCCAGGCGCGGGTCGGGAACAAAAAGAAGTTGGCCTTGGGCTCGTTGCGCCAGCCCCATTCGCTGATGAGCAGCGAGACGCCGGCAAAGAACGCGACCATCCAGAACACGCGGTTTCGCCCGAACCGCCAGGCGAGGAACAGGAAGATCGGGAACAACACGTAGTATTGCTCCTCGACGGCGAGGCTCCAGGTATGCAGGAACGGCTTGTCGTCTGCCGCCGCCGCGAAATAGCCCGAGGTCTTCCAGAACAGAAAGTTGGAGCTGAAAATCGAGACCGCAAAAAGGCTTTGCGCGAAATCCTTCATCTGGCTTGGCAGCATCCAGGCCCAGGCGAAGGGCAGCGTGCACAGCATCACGAAGAACAGCGCCGGCAAGATCCGCCGGGCGCGCCGTTCGTAGAAATTGATGATGCTGAAGCGCCCGCCTTCGAGCTCGTCGATCAGGATCGTGGTGATCAGGTAGCCCGAGATCACAAAGAAGACATCGACCCCGATGAAGCCGCCGCTGAACGGTGCGGCGCCGGCGTGAAAAAGAATAACCGGGACCACCGCGACCGTGCGAAGGCCATCAATTTCAGGACGATATTTCAATGGACTTACCGTTACCTTGCTTCATAAAACGTCGAACTGGCTAGATATTCGCGCTGTCGAAGTATCGTGCGCAGAGCTTCCCCCCATGACTGGACACGGGTATGCGCCCTGTCGATTCGATTAAAGAGCGAATTTGGCCAGTTCGAGGCGGTGAACGGCCTGTTTTCAGGCAGTGGACAATCCGGCCCCAGATTTTGTGGTTTCCGAAGGGTGCGCCGCAAGACCATTCATGTTCGAGGAAGACACGTACCCTGCAAGTTTCATGCTTGTCGCTCGACGGTGCGCGAGACGGAGTTTTCGTCGAGGATACTGAGGAAGCTGCGCAGGAGCTGGCCGCCGAGCGCTGGGAAATCGAAATCCTTCACGCGTACCGTGGACAGACATGAATGGATTCGCGGTCCAATTCCCGCTTCGCAAGTGTGCCCGCGCCCGGAGGAGACACCGGGAAGGAGACACCG
>DQCI01000115.1:13729-15776 GCA_003545125.1 Paracoccaceae bacterium | reverse complement strand
TTGTATATCGACGGACAGGTCCGCCCGGCCGCGGACGGCGCCGTCTACGACATCCGCAACCCGGCTCGCCCGGAGATGCTCGCGGGCCAGACCGCGGCGGCGACGGCACGCGATGTCGACGACGCGGCTTTCACCCGGATGTACTGGGGCGCCTTCGCCTCTTCCGGGCAGATTTGCATGGCGCTGAAACGGATGAATGTGCACGAGAGCCGGTGCGACGAGGTGCTCGACGGTTTCACCGCCGCCTGCGACCGCGCGGTAATCGGCGACGGGCTGCTGCCCGAGACCACGATGGGCCCGGTGAACAACGCGCCCCAACTAAAGGTCGTCACCGACATGATCGCCGAGGCGCGCGCGAAAGGCGCCAAGGTCCGCCAAAGCGGCCAGGTGCCGGACGAGGCGCTCTACCGGGGCGGCGGCGACTTCCAGAAACCCGCGCTGGTCCATGACGCCGACCCGGCGCTGTCGATCGTGAAGGACGAACAATTCGGCCCCGCGCTGCCGATCATGAAATTCGCGACCGAGGACGCGGCCGTGGCGATGGCCAACGACAGCGACTACGGGCTCTGCTCCTCGGTCTGGACCGACGACGCCGCGCGCGCGGCGCGCATCGCGCGCCGGATCGAGGCGGGCTACACCTATCTCAACAACCACGGACCGACGGCACAGGACGGGCGCGGACCCTTCGGCGGCTTCAAGCTGTCGGGCGTCGGGCGCAACCTCGGCTACGACAGCGTGCTCGCCTTCGCCGAACCGCATTCGATCTCGGGCCCGGCCGGGTTTCTTCTGGGTGAGTGAGATGGAGAAACTCGGCCAGGACATAATCCGCGAGAGCGGCCTGGTGCCGGTTTTCAAGCTGGCCAACCCGGACGCGGTGGGCATCGACGCGCCGCAGATCCGCCTGGGCGACGCGCTGCGCTCGCGGGTTCGATCGCTGTCGGGATTCCAGAAAGAGGCGCTGGTGCAGTCTGCGCGCAGCGGGGAAACCTGGCGCCTCGTCTCCGACGAGGGGCCCTATCTCAACGGTCAAGACGCCGCCCCTTGCCCGCTCGCCTTCCTGTCGGCGGGCATGGCTGCGAGCTTCATGAACGAGATCCTGGCATTGGCCGAGATCCGCGGGCTCGCGCTGCGCAAGCTCAGGCTGGTGCTGGACAACTATTACACCATGACCGGCTCGATGCGGGACCGCACGATGGTGGGCGGGGCCGAGAACATCGCGTTGAAAGTCGAGATCGACTGCGACCTCGACGACGCGGCCCTGCACCAGTTCCTGGTCGAGGCGACCTATGCCTCGCCGTTGTCCGGGCTGATGCGGGCGCCGGTCGAGAGCCTGTTCAAGCTCTCCAGGAACGGCCGTGAACTGCCCACCGCCCGGGCCCCCGAGCTCGGCGGCGCGCTGCTCCTCGACCCGGGCGACCAGTTCGCACGGACCGAGCCGCTCCCGGGCGCGCTGACGCTGATGGAGCCGGTCGGCCCCACGCCGAAGAAGCCGGTGGCCAAGGGCACCGCCGCCGGCGGGTCTTCGCTGTCCGACCACCAGGACCGCCATCTCAACATCGGCGCCGTCGCCGAGCTGCGCGAAGACGGGATCAAGGAGATCCAACAGATGCTGTATTCGCCCTGGGGCACGTCGTTTCGGTTTCTCAGCGCCGAAGACGGCCGCGCGCCCGATGCGAACACGCTCATCAGCGCCGGGATCGGGTTTTGTTTCATGACCCAGTTTGGCCGGTTCGTGTCGATGCTGCAGCTCGATCTGCCGCGCTACCGCATCGTCCAGGACACGCATTTCTCACCCGGCGGCGCGTCGGGGCGCAGCGGCAAGCCGGGCCAAGCCGACCCGATCGAAACCCATGTCTTCGTCGAGACAAGCGAAAGCGACGCGGTCGCGCAGGAAATGCTCGATATCTCCGAGCAGACCTGCTTTCTGCACGCCTTCCGCCGCTCGGCGCTGAAAACGAAGCTGACGGTCGTGCGGGTGTGAGCGTGGCGGGACCATCGGGATCGGCGCGCAGGTCGCGGTGCGCCTGAAGACAGACGGGCGCACGGC
>DQCI01000115.1:12510-13678 GCA_003545125.1 Paracoccaceae bacterium | reverse complement strand
CGGCATTCCCGGAAGTTCCGGATGATCTGATAGACCGGTTCCTCCTGAAGATCGGCGCCCCGACGCCCACGGCAGTGTCGAGGGACAAGACCGCAGCGTCTTTCACCTGACCCGCCCAGGCCCCTGCAGGTTCAGACGATCTGGCCGACCGGTGTGTCAGTGTTTTTGCGGGACCCTGTGAGCATGCGCCGCGCCCCCCGCGTGCGCCCGGTCGCATCGACGGTGGCGACCGTCGCGCGCGGCGCGATCATGCGCACGACCACAGCAGCAGAACCGACGGCGTGTCAGCGCAGGCGCGCGCGCCGGATGGCCGATTTGCAGCGCCGCGTGGCAAGAGCGGTGTGGGCTGCGGTCGGTATCACCCCTCCCCGCCCGTATCGGGCAGGTAGTTTCCGGGCGCGGGCCCGCGGTATCTTTCGGTGAGCGCGTCGGGCACTTCCGAGCCGTCGACCAGGAAGGGCAGGATCCCCTTGCGCGATGAGCCTCCACGCATTGCCTTGATGTCATCCTCCGACCTGGTCACGCGCTGGCCAAGGCGCAGGCCCCATTCGGTGAGGTAGGAATAGAGCCGGTCGATCACCGCCCTGTGCGCACCCCCTTTGCCGAGATCGTGAAACTCGTCCGGATCCTCGGCGAGGTCGAACAGTATCGGCCGAAAGCCGCCCTCGGCGTGGATCAGCTTGTAGCGCCCGTCGAAGACCATGAAGAGCCGCGCGTCGCGGGGCTCAAGACCCAGCTCGACGCATTGCACCCGCAGGCTGTAGTCGTATTCGCTGATCGCGAAGGACCGCCAATCCGGCGTCTCGCCGTGCAGCCAGGGCAGGAGCGAACGCCCCTCGATGATGTGGTCGGGCACCTTGCCGCCCGCCGCCTCGACGAAGGTGGCCGCCAGGTCGATGCTCTCGACGAGCGCGTCGCATGTCGTGCCCCGCGTCGCGTCCGCCTGCGCGCGCGGGTCGTAGACGATGAGCGGGATTTTCACGCTCTCCTCGTGGAAGAAATCCTTCTCCCCAAGCCAGTGATCGCCGAGGTAGTCGCCGTGGTCTGAGGTGAGCACGATCATCGTGTCCGCCATCCGGCCGGTCTCTTCGAGGTGGTCGAGCAGCACGCCCAGCTGGTCGTCGCATTGCTTGATCAGGCCCATGTAGGCCGGGATCACCTTGTCGCG
>DQCI01000115.1:5704-12352 GCA_003545125.1 Paracoccaceae bacterium | reverse complement strand
TCGCTGTCTTCCTCGCGGATATTGGCCGGCTTGTCGGCATTGGCCAGCATCCAGCCGCTGGCGATACCCCCGGCGTCGTCGATCCCGGCATTGGCAAAATCCGCCCAGGGGTTCTGCGACGGATACCCCTTGTCCTTGAGGTACGCGTTGTAGGGCGAGCGTTTCTCGTCGTAGAACCCGTCCGGCCCCTCGCCCCAGAGCCCGTCATCGCGGATCCAGGTGTCGAACCCGCATTCGGCCTGGCGCGCGCCGATCACGCTGTCGGGGTCCAGCCCGAGCCGCGCCATGCCCTCGGCATCGGCTTTCATATGGGTCTTGCCGATGAGCCAGCAGCCCATCCCGAGCCCGCGCAGGTGGTCGCCGAGCGTCATCTCGCCCACCCGCAGCGCAAACCCGTTCCACTGGGCGCCGTGGCTTGAGACGTAGCGCCCGGTATAGAAGCTCATCCGGCTCGCGCCGCAGATCGGCGATTGCACGTAAGCGTTGGTGAACCGCACGCCGCGCGCCGCCACACGGTCGAAATTGGGCGTGTGCAGATACGGATGGCCGGCGCAACTGAGATAGTCGAAACGCAGCTGATCATACATGATGAACAATATGTTCATGGGTGAGCGACCTCCCTGCCGCGATAGGCCTGCGCCCGTCCGCCCCCCGGGCACCGCCCGATTCGCCGGCCGAGTTTGACAAACAGTCGCACGCCGCGCCAGCCGGGTGTTCACCAGGCGCCCCGGAGGCGGCGACACGACGGCAGGGAAAGGGCCCAACCCATCGGCGCGCTCGAATGCGGGCTCACCGTTGTCGAGCGGCTGTCGAACCGCGGGCTGTCGGCCTTGGCAGACTTGCGCCGCGCCACCGGTCCCGGAAACGCCACGCGCCGGCGCGCAGCGCCGCCCCCCAGCCGCCCGGCGCGCAGCGCCGCCCCCAGCAACCCGGCGCCGTCAGGCGCCACGCGGGCGGCGACGCCGCCGCAGCACCGGCGAAACGAGCCGCCGCCAGGCGAGTGCGAGCCCGGTGTAGACCATGAACGCCGTCGCGAGCGAAGCGAGCCCGGCGATGGTCTGCCCGACGAGGCCATAATGCTCGCCGGTATGCGCAAAGCGCAGAAACCAGAAGGTGCGCGCCGCTTTCGGCTGGTCGGCGAAGCCCTGGACCTCGACGATGCGGGCATCTTCCCGCGAGATGGCGAGCGTCTCTTTTCGGGTCTCCCGCCGCCCAGGACCGGTATCGACCTTCGCGGTCACGGTCTGCGCCCCGGGGGTCATCGGAAGCGCGAGCGTCACCCGCCGCCAGGCGGGGTCATGGGCCTTCGCCGCGTTTAGGATCGCGTCGAGCCCGACGCCGGCCTCGGTCATCTGGCGGGTGCCGTCGCTCTCGCCGCCCCCTGTGCGATCGTCGTCCTCTTCTTCCCCGCCGACACCCACCAGTGTCATCACCATCCCCTGGACGCGGTCGTAGGACATGGTGACACCGGTGAAGATGATGAGCACCAGCGGGATCAGCGCCCAGAAGCCGAAGATGTGGTGCCAGTGGAAATCGCGCGCCTGCGCACTGGGATAGCTGCGGCGGAACAGGATCAGGTATTTGATCCGCGCCCAGCGCCAGACCTTCGGCAACCACAGGTAGGCCCCGGTCAGGGCCAGGAACAGAAAGCCGAGGTTCGCCGCACCGGTCACCGCCTTGCCCACGCCGTTGGACCCGGTGAGCGAAAGCCAGCGGTGCAGGCTGGTGACCGCGTGAAAGAACTGCCCGACCCCGGTGTCGCCATTGCCGAGGGCGGCACCGGTGTAGGGGTCGAGCAGCACCTTGCCCCGCCGCCCCATGGTTGCGGACACCGGCGCAGTCGCGTCGTTTTCAAACACCAGCGCCGTCACCTGCCCGCCGGTTTCCACCAGTGCCGCCGCCGCCAACGCCTCCGCCCCGAGCCACGGGCCTGTGGCCTCGATCCCGGCGCGTTGCTCGGCCCAACGGGTGATCTGCACCTCGTAGGTCAGGAGCACGCCGGTCACGGCCAGCACGAGCACCACCAGGCCGGTGGCCACACCCACGGCCAGGTGGCTCCAGAAGACGATCTTGCGAATAGTCACGGCGCCGGTCTCCTCGGGCTTGTCGGCCCGGCGCCGGGGCGCAGGGCATGGATTGTCGCGCCCCGCGGCCGCACGCCGCCTGCGCTTTCGGCGGGCTTAAAGCACAGGATCTGGGGGCGGTCACGGGGCGACTTGCGCGGGTAACGGGGCGGTGAGGACGGCCGGGGACCCTGCCCGACCGGATCTGCCCAAAAGCCGTCAGTGATAGGTATAGAGTTTCCACAGCGCCGCGATCTGCTTGTCGGTGAGCGGATTGACGAAACCGATGGTTTCGTCGCCTTTCACACCGTTCACAAGGCGGGCGAGGAACTGCTCCGTTGCCTCGTCGCGCGCCATCCAGAACAGATCGCGCGAAGCGAGTTCGACCTGCGGGTCGCCGGTGCCGTAGCCGTCGTGGCAGCCGGCGCAATAGGCCTCGTGGATCGCCCGCGCCTCGGCGAGATCGGCATGGCTGACGCCGATGTCGAAGGCGGAGACGTCGAGCGGGTGACGCGACGAGAGCTCTTTGAGGACCTTGTCGAGCCGCGCCCCCTGCCGCACGTCTCCGGTCCAGTCCCGCTGCCATTCCTCCACTTGCGCGGCGGCATCCGGGTCGCCGGCGGCGATCAGCAGCCAGGGGATCATCCCCAGCGCACCGTCGATCCGCTTGACGAAACCGGTGCGGTGCATCGGTGGCAGGTCGGGTTTCGCGATCTGCGCGAGGTCGGCGCGGACCACAAGGATCTCGGCGCCAAGGATCCGGGCTGTGTCGTCGTTCGCCCGGGCCGCCCCGCCGCCAACCGCGAGGACAGCCGCCGTACAGAGGGCCGCGACGCCCCTGAGCGTCGCGGCCCTGGTCATGTTGCAGCGCAGGCGCCACATCGCGTTCGCTCCGGCTCAGTTGACCGAGATTTTCGCTTCCACCGGCATGCCTTCAGCGGTCCAGCCGGTCATCGACGGGTCGTAGAGCACCGCCGCGTCGTTGCCGAGGATCTCGGAGGAGACGAACCAGCCGATCGAGGCCCAGTGGCCGGTGTTGCAGAAGTTGACCTGCGCGCCCTCCACCGGCACGCCGGCCGCATCGTAGAGCGCGGCCAGCGACTCGGCGTCGCGGAACACGCCACCCGCGTTCTCGGTCGCCCAGCTCTGCGGCAGGTTCACAGCACCCGGCACCGTCCCGTAGGCCTTGGCCGCGCCGTGCTTGTTGACGCCGAGATACTGGTCGGCGGTGCGGTTGTCGACCGGCAGCGCACCGGCGTCGATCATCGCCATCACCTCCCCGGCATCGGGCACCATCTCTTCCTGGAAATCAATGCTGAAGCTGGCCGGGGTGGCCTCGACCGCGCCCTTGTCGAGCGGGTTCACCGGCTTCTTATCGCCGTCGACTTCGGCAAGATAGGCCTTCATGCCGCCGTTCAGCACCGAAACCTCCTCATGCCCCAGCACCTTGAAGGTCCAGTAGATGCGGGTGGCGGTGCCCATGTCCGATGAGGAATTGCCGGGGGCGACGATCACCACGTGGGTGTCGTTGCCGATACCAAGGCTCCCGATCAACTCGCCGAGCTTGGTCGGGTCTTCCGGGAACAGGCCAGGCACGCCATCGACCTTCACCCGCCAGCCGTCCTTGCCGTAGTTGGTGTTGACGGCGCCGGGGATATGGCCGCGCAGGTAGTCGGTCGAGCCGCGGGCGTCGATCACCACCATGCCGTCGGCGCCGAGGTTTTCCTTCAGCCAGCCGACATCGACCAGTGGGTCGGCGGCGAAGGCCGGAGCGGCCATCAGCGCGAGCGCGGCCACGGTGGCCTTGAGGGTATTGGTGATACGTTTCATCTGGGTCTCCCTTGGTTTTCCTTAGCTGCTTAGTGGTCGGGCTTCAGAGCGTCACGATCAGGTCCGCTCCCAAAACCGCCGAGGCAATCGCCTCCCAGGCGGGTTCGTCATTCTTGTCGAGCTGGCGGGCATCAATCTGTTCCACCTCATGGGCGCTATTCAACGTGGCAATGGCCGCGTCGACGCGGGGGCCATCGGGGAACAGGCCGGTGTTGAGTTCGACGATCTTCATGCCTTCCTCCTCAGATGCTGACGACGCGGTCGGCGTCGGCGATGGCGGCTCCGAGGGCCGCGGCGTCGAGCAGCGCGAGATCGTCGCCCATTTCCGGCACGGTCGTCTCGGGCACGATGTCGCTGAGCTCGAGGAGCTCGGCCTGCTCGGCATTTGCGTCGGTGTCGGCGACGGGTTCGGTCATGAACACCAGCCGCACATCGTGGCCGAAGATGGTCAGGCCTGCCGCCACCCGCATCGCCTCGGTATGGTCGCGCCGTCCCAGCACCAGGATCTTCTTCTCTTCCATGATATGCTCCCTCAAAGGCTGATGACGCGGTCCGCTTCGGCCATGAGGCCGGAGTTGACCGTCTGGCTGCCGCGCTCGACCGGGCAATCGCCGCTCATGTGCAGATCCCAGGAGTGTTCGCAGACCGCGACCCGCGCGGCGCCTTTGCTGGCGGCGGCGAAACCCGCGTCGTCGAGCGCCTTCACCCCGTCATTGGTAAGGAAGGCGGCCCAGGTGGCGCCTTTCGCGCTCAGCGCACGGCCGAGCGCGGCGGCGATCGGTGCGGCCGCAGGTGTGGTGATGTGGAGCAGGATGTCCATCTTCGGTTCCGTCGTGGTTGGTTCAGCGTTGGTTCAGCGTCGGTTCAGCTTGCGGGTGCGAAGGCGACGGCACCGCCGCCTGTCGCGAAGTCTCGTAATCGGTCGCGCAAGCTGCCCGCCGGCGCGGCCGTGACATTCATCTCGCCAGTCCGCATCGGCGCGGTGTAGATCACCTCGCGCCACAGCGCCCTGACCTGCGCGCCGTCGCGGATTTCCAGCGCGGGCCCTTCGTGGACCAGCACCTCGGCCTGCCCGGCCAGGTAGAGCAGCGCGGCGGCGGCAAGCGCATCCTCGCGCCCCCCGTCGTCGACGGCGTCGTCGCCGCGGTAGATCACCAGCGTTTCGGCCCCCGTGAGACCGAGCGTGCCCAGCGCCCAGCGCAACGCATGAAACCCAAGCGGCGTGCCGGCGTCGGCGTAGAGCAGCTGTTCGGCCGGCAGACAGCGCGTGTTCGGCGGCGCGCCGAGGAAACAGGTGTCTTCATCGCGGATGTCGAGCACCGCGTAGTCGCCGGGCAGCGCAACGCCTGCGCCGCTTTCGATCGTCGCGATCGGGTCAGCGGCGAGCGGCGCACTGATCCCGGCAGACATCGCCGCCGCGCAGAGTGTCCCGCACAAGACCGAAACCCCTCGATCCCGCCGGGCGGTCATTTCAGCAGCCCCCGAACTTGATCTCGGGCGCGGCGACGGCACCGGCTTGCGGCGCGGCGGGCGGGTTCTCGACATAGTAGAGCATCAGCTCCTCGACCGGCAGCTCGCCGAAGCCCTGACCGACATCGACCGTCCCGAGCGCTTCCGCCGGTTGCGGCGCCGCGGCCCGCTCGACCACATCCCGGTCCATCGCGGCGAACGGAAAAGCGATCCAGCTGACCAGGACGGTGGCGACGAGGCTTCCGGCGATGAAGATCCAGCTACTGCGCTCCATGGCTCTCTCCTTTGCTCACAGCGTGTCCTTGAGAAACGCCAGGTACATCACCGCGAAGGCCAGAACGGCCAGGATGAGTTGGGCGGTGGTCTCGAAATCCATCATTTCCTCCTCAATCGCCGCGGTAATGCTTGATCAGCTCGTTCATGCTGACGGGCTCGCCGGTGATCATGTGTTCGACCTCGGGCGTGAAATGGGGCACGCCGTCACGGTCGACCCGGAGGCTTTGCGGCGGGAACACGAGCGTCCAGCCGATGCCCACGACCACCACGGCAAGCGAGGCCCAGGCGTATAGGTTCATGATAAGCCGGGACGGCGTCATCGGGTCAATCCTTGCGAATGTAAACTTTCCAGCAGCGCTCGCCCGTGAGGGTGTCGAGATGCTGCGCGTTCATCTCGTTGCACATCGGTGGCAGCGCTTCGACCGACGAGGCGTTGTCGATCAGAACCTCGACCACGTCGCCCGACCCGAGCTGGCCGACGGCTTTCTTGGTCATCAACTGCGGCCGCGGGCAGCTATCGCCCAGGCAATCGACCTTGGTCTTGATCGTCACGACGTCGCCGTTCGACAGGGTGGCTTGCCCGGCATCGCCGCATTTCTCCTCGGTTTTCTTCCGGCTGAACAGTCCCATGGCGTCCTCCGTTGCTTGGTTTCAGGTCATTCGGCTGGCTGGGCGGCGGCTTGCGCTTGCATGTGCGCCACCTCCTGCGCCATTTCCTTGCGCCGGATGGCGCGGTAGATGAGATAGAGCACCCCAATCTGGATCATGCCAAAGAAGATGGCCGGGATCCCGAATTTCTCCTGCAAGGTCGCCGCGTTGGAATAGCCAAGCTGGAAAGCCTCGAGGTTGGGCTCGCCCGTCATCGAGGCCGGTGCTGGCGGCCAATAGTTGACCGACCACACCATCGAGAACAGGAACATGCCGACGAAGGTGAAGATCAGCGCCCAGAGCGCGCCGACATTGCCCTCGCCCGTCTTCACCCAGGTCGACACCGTGCAGGCGCCCGCGA
>DQCI01000115.1:0-5557 GCA_003545125.1 Paracoccaceae bacterium | reverse complement strand
GCTGCGGTGTTGCAAAACCGCGAACGCTGCACCAGCAGGCCCACGGTCGAGCCGAAGATGAAGGCGACAATGCATTGACCGATGGGAGACATTGGGTTCAGCCCTCCAGGATTTTCTTGTAGATCATCGACCCGACCCAGGCGCCGGCAAGGATACCGGACATCGCGAGGTAACCGCCCATGTTCATCTCCGGCGTCATCCCGAAGAAGGTCGAGACGTTGCACACGAAGGCGAGCCGGATGCCGATGCCCATGAGCAGCCCACCGATGGTAATGAGCACCCATTCCTCGAGTCGGCGCGGAACGCGGATGTAGAATTCATTCGACAGCACGGCGCCGACAAAAGCGCCGAACAGCATGCCGAGGCTGATGTAGATTTTCCAGTAGGTCGGATCGGGTTTGAAGACCAGTTGCCAGAACGGCAGGCGGTCGAGCTCGTCGCCCATGATCGCCTGGGCGATCAGCCCGGTCATCATCGTCTCGCCGCCGCCGACCGTCCAGGCGCCGACGATGAGGAACATGAATATGTCGAGGACAGCAATCGCGGACAGGGCGATGACGGGGTCCAGCGTCTTTTTGAAGAACTCGCTCGGCAAACCAACCTCCGTTTCATGACGTTTCATCACGCTGACGTGAGCATAGGGAGACGGGTCGGCCGGTAGGTAGTAATTATTGGAAACGTGTAAAAAAATCGGGCATGGTTGGCCGGCCAGATGGGGCTGGCACTAGCCAAAGCGCTGGAAACAACGGCCTAACCCGCAAGAAAGGGGACGAGGAAAACATGTCGATCTATGTGGAAATCGACCCGAACGACTTCCTCGCCCACATGTTCAATGCCTGTTCGATCGCCCAGGTCGACGAGTTCCGGCCCGAGAAGCGCGGATTTCGAATCCACGGCCACTCGACCACGATTCGCCTTGAGCGGGTGTTCTGGACGGTGCTGGAGGATATGTCCGACCGCACCGGCACGACGCTCCCCGCGCTCATCACCCGCATCCACGACCAATGCCTTGTCGCCAATGACAAGAACATCTCGTCCTGCCTGCGCGTGATTTGCATGAAATACATGAATATCTACGCCTGACCCCTGGCGCGCGGTCTCGTCACCCGTGGCGAAAGGGGTGGTCGGCCGGGACAGGGGCGCCGATCTGGCCACGCGACGATGCGGCACCGGTCTTGCAGGTTCGCCCAAGGGCGGCGGCCCGGGCCCAAGCTCCGGCGCAAAAAACGCAGGCGGAAGGCCAAATGACGCCGCTTTGCGGCCGATCGAGACCCGCCCCCAAAACATGCTGGTTTCCTAGGAAACCGGCGCCCCCGCCGACAGGTTTTATAATTCTATTTCAATACTTTAAACGCGAAAGGACGTTAACTCTCTTTTCACCCTTTGATGAAACGTTGACGCCTGGACAGCCGCGCCCGGGCTGGTCACCCCTGGTGCGTCGCAGCAGGACCAGCCCGGCCCTCACCCTTCTCCGCCCGCAAGCAGCGCGGTGTTTCCGCCGGCCGCGGTTGTATCGACGCAAAGGTGACGCTCATGGCGCACATGGGCCACATCGGGCCGGCCGGTGATGAGCGGAATGATCGGCCCTTCGCGGTCGCAAAGCGCACGCGAGACGGCGAGGCCTGTCGCCGGGTCACCCCACCAGAGTACCCCGCCGAAGTCCGGCAGATCCGTGAACGCCTCGGGCGCGAGGTCGCCCCGGACTCCGATGGCCCGCCCGCCAAGCCCTTCGACGGCGGCAACCTGCGCCGCCACGGCCGTGTCGCCCGGCCCGAGACACAGCAAGGGCGGCCGCGGCCGGGTGGAAAGCCGGTTGAGCTCACCCGTGGGGCCGGGAAGGATCGTGACCGTGGGTTCGCCCGGCGCCGCTCCAAGTTGCGCCAGCTCCGCGGCAACCCTTGTGACATCCGCCGCATTGCCCGCCGCCGTGTTGCTCGTGGGCGCCACGGCGTTGGTGAAGCGCGCGAGGTAATGCGGCCCTCCGGCCTTGGGACCGGTGCCCGAGAGGCCCTCACCGCCAAACGGCTGGCTGCCGACGATGGCGCCGATCTGGTTGCGGTTGGCGTAGATGTTGCCCGCGCGCACCGTTTCCGCCACCTGTTGCACCCGGTCGTCGATCCGCGTGTGCAGCCCGAAAGTCAGCCCGTAGCCGGTCGCGTTCACGTCCGCAATCACCTGTTCGAAGTGTTCCGCCGGATAGGTCGCCAAGTGCAGAACGGGCCCGAAGACCTCGTGGGTGAGATCGCCGATGCCCGAGACTTCGATCAGCGCAGGCGCGACAAAGGTCCCCGATTGCGGCACCGCCAGCCGATGGATGAGCCGTCCTTGCGCTGCCGCCGCCTCCACGTAGGCGGTGATTTCGTCCCGCGCGGCCGCGGTGATGACGGGCCCGACATCGGTCGCGAGACCCCAGGGGTCGCCGAGCGCCAACGCGTCCATCGCCCCGATCAGCATTTCGCGGAAGGCTGGCGCCACATCCTCCTGCACGTAGAGACACCGCAGCGCCGAGCAGCGTTGGCCGGCTGATTGGAAGGCCGAGGCGACGATGTCGCGCACCGCCTGTTCGGGCAGCGCGGTCGAATCGACCACCATCGCGTTCAGCCCCCCGGTCTCGGCGATGAGTGGCGTGCCCGGCGCACAGCCCTTGGCCATCGCGCGCTGGATGTGCCGGGCCGTGGCGGTGGACCCGGTGAAAGCCACGCCATTTACCCGGGGATCGGAGGTCAGCGCCGCGCCGATGTCCCGGCCATGGCCCAAAAGCAGCTGCAGCGCCGCGCGGGGCACCCCGGCAGCGTGCAGGTGCTCCACGCCCCAGGCGGCGATCGCGGGCGTCGTCTCGGCCGGTTTCGCCAGCACCGCGTTGCCGGCGGCGAGCGCGGCGGCGATCTGGCCGGTGAAGATCGCGAGCGGGAAATTCCAAGGCGAAATGCAGGTGAAAGTGCCGCGTGGACCGTGGTCCAGGCCATCCGCCCCGGCAGCGTAGTAGCGCAGGAAATCCACCGCCTCGCGTAGCTCGGCGACGGCATCGAGCAGCGTCTTCCCGGCCTCGATGGCGAGCAGCGCGAAGAGCCTGCCGAAATCGGCCTCGTAGAGATCGGCGGCGCGATTCAGCACCAACGCACGCGCCGCAGCAGGCACGTCCCAGGGGGTCGCGGCAGCAAGCGCGTTTTCCACATCTTCAGCGCTCGCGAGCGTGACTTCCCCGATCACCGCGCCTGTCGCCGGATCTACATCCGGCTCGACCGCACCGCCAGCGGGCGCGCCGGCGAGGATCGGTGCGACCGCGATCCGGTCCGGCCGCACACGGGCCGCGTCGATCTTGTCGAGCACCGTCGCGTCGTTGAGGTCGAAGCCCCGTGCATTCGCGCGTTCAGGCATGAACAGTTCCGGACCCCGCCGCATCACCGGCTCGAACGGCCCCGGCGCGGTCGTGAGGGCGGCGAAGGGACAGGCCGCGACCAGATCCGGCGGCACGTCCTCGTCGACCACCTGGTTGACGAAGGAGGAATTCGCGCCGTTCTCGAGCAACCGGCGCACGAGGTAGGCCAAAAGGTCGCGGTGCGCGCCGACGGGGGCATAGATCCGGCAGCGCGTGCCTTCTTCGGCGAGCACGATGTCGTGCAACGCCTCGCCCATCCCGTGCAACCGCTGAAACTCGAAAGCGGCGCGGTCGAGCCCCTGGGCCATTTCGAGCACGGCGGCAACGGTATGGGCATTGTGGGTGGCAAACTGCGGATAGAGCCGGTCGGTCCGCGACAACAGCGTTCGGGCGTGGGCGATGTAGCTCACGTCCGTTCCGGGTTTGCGGGTGAAGACCGGGAAATCGCCCAGCCCCTCGACCTGGGCGTGCTTGATTTCGGTGTCCCAATAGGCCCCTTTCACCAGCCGTACCATGATCCGACGGTCAAACCGCTGCGCCAGCTCGGTGATCGCATCGATCACCTCGCCCGCGCGCCGCCCGTAGGCCTGCACCACCACGCCGAACCCATCCCATCCGGCCAGCGCCGGGTCGGCGAGCACCGTCTCGATCACCTTGAGCGACAGCCCGAGCCGGTCGGCCTCCTCGGCGTCGATGTTGAGCCCCATGCCCGCGGCCGCCGCCTTGTGCGCGAGCCCCGAGAGCACGGGCACCAACTCCGCCATCACCCGCTCGGTTTTGGCGACCTCGTAGCGCGGATGCAACGCAGAGAGCTTGACCGAGATGCCCGGGTTCGCGGCAATCTCCGCCTCGGTGCAGGCCGCGGCAATCGCATCGATGGCGCGCGCGTAGGCCTCGGCGTATTGCGCCGCGTCGCGCGCCGTCATCGCTGCCTCGCCCAGCATGTCGTAGGAATAAGTGTAGCCGCGCGCCTCCATCTTCGCCGCGCGCGCCATCGCCGCCCCGATGTCCTGCCCGAGCACGAACTGGCGGCCCATCTCGCGCATCGCGCCGCTGACCGCGGTGCGGATCACCGGCTCGCCCAGGCGCCGCACCATGCCGCGCAGCCGGCCAACGAGCCCCGGCGCGACCTCGTCGTCCAGCACTTTGCCGGTAAGCATCAGCCCCCAGGTCGAGGCGTTGACCAGCGGCGAGGCGGATTGGCCGATATGGCGCGACCAGTCCGATGGCGCAATCTTGTCCTCGATAAGCGCATCCATGGTGACGCCGTCCGGCACGCGCAACAGAGCCTCGGCAAGGCACATGAGCGCGACTCCCTCGTCGGTCGAAAGCCCGTATTCGGCCAGGAACACGTCCATCAGCCGGGGACGCGAAGCGGCGCGCAGCCCCTCGACAAGCGAGGCGGCGCGGCTGACGATCCGGGCGCGGGCGTCATCGTCCAGCGCCGCGCGGCGCACCAGATCGGCCAGCAGCGTGGCCTCGTCGCGGCGTTTGTTCTCGTCCCACCTGTGGTCCAGATCGATCATCGTTGCGCTCCCCTGTCTGTCGTCGCAGGATAGCAGATCTGATTTGGCCGGTTTTCCCGGATTTTGTCATCTGGTAGGCTTCTGACCTACTCAACCTCGAATTTGAAGGCGAAATGGATGGCCGAATCTCTCCCCCTAGACAGAATCGACCGCGAGATACTCGACGTGCTCGCCCAGGACGGGCGGATCTCGATGACCGAGCTTGGCGCCAGGGTGGGTCTGTCGAAAACCCCCGTTACCGCCCGGGTCCGCCGGCTGGAGGCGGACGGCGTCATCACCGGATACCGCGCCGAGCTGTCGCCAGGGCGGCTCGGGCTCACCCATATCGCCTTTCTCGAGATCCGTTTGTCCGACACCCGCGAACAGGCGCTGAAGGCCTTCAATGCCGCGGTGCGCGAGATTGTCGAGGTCGAGGAATGCCACATGATCGCGGGCGGTTTCGACTATCTTGTCAAGGTGCGCACACACGACATCGGTGCTTACCGCCGGGTGCTCAGCGAGAAGATCTCGCGCCTGCCGAACCTCGCCTCCACGGCCACCTTCGTCTCGATGGAAGCGGTACGAGATCCGGGCGTGCAGCAGCTTGGCTGAGGGCGCGACAGGGCAACATCCGCTTGCAGTGGGGGCGGATCCGGCCTGCACAAAGACTGTG
>DQCI01000089.1:5783-10609 GCA_003545125.1 Paracoccaceae bacterium | reverse complement strand
CGGCGTTGAGGTCGCGCCGGTCGATCAGAAGCGCCGAAATCCCGCGCAAGGCAAGATCGCGCATGGCCCCCGCGCCGGTGGCGCGAAGCCCGCAGCCCACGCAGGTGTCATACCGCGCCCCGCCGGCAGCAACTCCGTCGCAACCTCAAGAAACTCCAAACGGGGGGCTTCGGCGTTCATGATCGCCTCCATCCCCCGGCAGTTTAGGCGGCCGCCTCCATGATCCGGACGAGCGCGTCGTCGGTGAGTTTCACCGGATTCGCGACCATCGACGACGCGCCCTGGGCCTTGGCCGCAATCCCAAGCCGAAGCGCCGGTGTCACACCGAGCGCACCGAGCCCTTTCAACCCGTGTGCCCGGGCCCAGGCCGTCAGCCCGCCAAGATCCTCGAAAACCGAGGCGATCTCGTCGACGACCCAGTCGAGCCGGGCGCGCGTTTCGCAGCCCCGCGCGACCGCCGCCCGGTTGGCCGCGAGCACCGGCGGCAGGAGCGCGCCGCAGATCGCGCCGTGCGGCGCGCCGGTGACGCCGCCGATGACGCCGGCGAGCCCGTGCACCGCGCCGAGACCGGCGTTGGCGAGCGCCAGGCCGCCCGCGAGACTGGTCCAGGCCATCGCGTCCCAGTCCCCGGGGCCACCGCCCTCGACAACCGCCTTCAAAGCCCGCAGGCCCGTCGGAACCGCCGACCGGGCCAGCGCATCCGTCATCGGGTTGGCACGAGTGCAGACGAAGGGCTCGATCACCTGCGTCACTGCATCGAGCCCGGCGGCAAGCACCACCGGTTTCGGCGCGCCCTCCATCAGCACGGAATCCACGATGGCGACATCGGGGTACATCCGCGGATCGCGCAACGAGACCTTCACCGCCTCGGAGGGCACGCCGATGACCGCGTTGCGGGTCACCTCGGCGCCAGTGCCGGCAGTGGTCGGGAGGACGACAAGGGGGAGCGGGGCTGCTTCGAGCGGCAGGCCGCGCCCGACGACCTCGAGGTGATCGAGCGCCGGACGGGTTCCCGGCAACACCGCGGCAAGCGCCTTGGCAAGGTCGACCACGGCGCCGCCGCCGAGCGCCACCACCACGTCCGGAGGATCGGCGCGCAGGGTCGCGCGCGCCGCCTCCAGCGCATCCAGGGTTGGTTCGCCGGGACAGGCGATCATTCGCACCCGGGCGCCGGCACTTTCAAGGTCATCGATAAGCCACCCTGCGCGGTCGGGCGTGGCACCGTGTACCAGGGCGACGGCGGTGCCACGCGACAGAGCCGCAGCGGCAGCCTCCGTCGCGGTCCCGCGTCCGAACCGGATCTGCCCGGCGGTGGCGAATGTGAAGGGCGTCGTCATCGGTCGTCCCTGTCCTCCTCTGGGATCAATCGCTGATGGTCGCGGCAAAGGCACGCTGCCACCCGGCGCATCGCACCTCGCGCCGGGCCAGGTCCATCGCGGGCGCAAAGCGCCTGTCGGGCGCCCAGGTCTCGGTGAAACTGGCCTGATCTGGACAGGCGCCCGCCAATATGTCGCCCAACCGGGCCACACCCCGCGACTTGGTCTCCAGGACACGGGGCCAGTCGAACGCTGCACAGCAGGTGTCGGTCACCGTGCTCCTTGGATCCTCCGGATCATGATCGACCCGGCCGGAGGTAGGAAATTGCTGGGGAATTTCTTTCTGCGCGGTGCTGACCGGGTTGCGATCTGTACCGAACAGGATGGCTCTGCGCGACCTGGTGCCTTGGTCACTCGCGCGCACAAATGTCATGAGGTGCGCCTTGCGGTTTGTGACATTCGAGGCGCCCGGGACCGACCAGGCCCGGGTCATGCGGGTGGCCGGGGCCCGTGGGCCCCGACCGGGAGGATTGGCTACTGCCAGGAGGCGATCAGTTCGTCATAGGAGACGGTGACCGGTTCCGGGTCCTCGTTGTCGAGCTTCGCCTTCGGCGATCCCGGCTGGCTCAGCCAGTATTCCGGATCCTGCGGATCGTTCATGACCGGACCGAGGTCGCCTTGGACACCGGCACGCTCGAGACGCTCGAGCACCTTCTCCTGGTCGCCGCAAAGCCCGTCGAGGGCTTCCTGCGGAGACTTGGCACCCGACATCGCGTCACCGATGTTCTGCCACCACAGCTGCGCGAGCTTCGGGTAGTCCGGTACGTTGGTGCCCGTGGGCGACCATTGGACCCGGGCCGGCGAGCGGTAGAACTCGACCAGACCGCCGAGCAGCGGGGCGCGCTCGGTGAAGCTGTCGTGCTGGATGGTGGATTCGCGGATGAAGGTCAGGCCGACATGGGCTTTCTTCACGTCCACGGTCTTCGAGGTGACGAACTGGGCATAGAGCCAGGCCGCCTTGGCACGGTCAACCGGGGTCGATTCCATCAACGTCCACGAGCCGGCGTCCTGGTAGCCGATCTTGGTGCCTTCCACCCAGTAGGCCCCGTGCGGGCTGGGCGCCATGCGCCAGCGTGGGCTACCGTCGTCGTAAAGCACAGCATCGGCGCCATCGCCCACCATGTCGGCGGTAAAGGCGGTGTACCAGAACATCTGCTGGGCGATCGCCCCCTGGGCCGGGATCGGGCCGGACTCGGAGAAGGTCATACCAGCGGCGGCGGGCGGCGTGTATTTCTCCAGCCACTCGATCGCCTTGGTCACCGCATAAACGGCGGCCGGGCCGTTGGTCGCGCCGCCACGGGCGACGCAGGAGCCGACGGGCTGCGAGTTCTCGTTCACGCGGATGCCCCATTCGTCGACCGGCAGGCCGTTGGGCTCACCGACGTCCCCCATACCGGCCATCGACATCCATGCGTCGGTGTAACGCCAGCCCAGCGACGGGTCTTTCTTGCCGTAGTCCATGCTGCCAAAGACGCCGTCCGCCGGTCCGCCCATGTAGGACATGTCGCGGCCGGTGAAGAACTCGGCGATGTCCTCGTAGGCCGACCAGTTGACCGGCACGCCGAGGCCGTAGCCATAGGCCGCCTCGAAGTCCGCCATGGTCTTCTCGTCGGTGAACCAGTCGTAGCGGAACCAGTAGAGGTTGGCGAACTGCTGGTCGGGCAGCTGGTAGACCTTGCCGTCAGGCCCGGTGGTGAAGCTGAGACCGACGAAATCGTCGAGATCGAGCCCCGGGTTGGTCACGTCCGCGCCTTCGCCGGCCATCCAGTCGGTCAGGTTGCGGGCCTGGCCGTAACGCCAGTGGGTGCCGATCAGGTCGCTGTCGTTGATGTAGCCGTCGTAGACGTTTTCACCGGTCTGCATCTGGGTCTGCAGCTTTTCGACCACGTCGCCTTCGCCGATCAGGTCATGCGTGACCTTGATGCCGGTGATCGCTTCGAAGGCCGGCGCCAGCACCTGGCTTTCGTACTCGTGGGTTGTGATGGTTTCCGACACCACCTTGATCTCCATTCCGGCGAAGGGTGCTGCGGCATCGATGAACCACTGCATCTCCGCTTCCTGGTCGGCGCGGCTCAGCGACGACAGGCCCTCGATCTCGCTGTCGAGGAATTCCGTTGCCTCTTCCGTCCCGGCAAAGCCCGGTCCGGCCAGCAGCCCGAGCGCAAGTGCCATGGCTGTGGTTGATTTGAATGACAAGTTCATTATGTCCTCCCATTAGTAGACATTCAGTTGCTACAAGGCGGCCCCGAGACCTTGCCCGTCGGAGGGCCGCCACCTTCTCCCCGTCTACACCCAGCGGAACACCGCCGCGGCGTAGACCAGGCAAACGACCAGGGCGAGCGGTTGGTACGCCCCGACCAGTCCGAGCCAGGCCAGATTTATGAAGGCCGAGCCCAGCAATGTGATGAAGAGACGATCTCCCCGTGTCGTCTCGATCCGAAGCACCCCCATCCGGGGCGTCTCGGGGTATTTGACCCCGAGAACCGTGAAGGTGACCAGAAGCGACGCGATCACCAGAAAGAAGATCGCCGTCGGCCAGGTCCATGCCATCCAGTCCATATACTGTCCTCCCTTTGCCGATCACACGCGGCCCAGGGCAAAGCCCTTGGCGATGTAGTTGCGCACGAAGTAGATCACCAGCGCGCCGGGCACGATGGTCAGCACACCGGCCGCCGCCAACACCCCCCAGTCGATGCCGCTCGCCCCTTGCGTGCGGGTCATGATCGCGGCGATGGGTTTTGCGTTCACCGTGGTGAGCGTGCGGCTGAGGAGCAGCTCGACCCAGGAGAACATGAAGCAGAAGAAGGCCGCGACGCCGATGCCCGACGAGATCAGCGGCATGAAGATCCGCACGAAGAAGCGCGGGAAGGAATAGCCGTCGATATAGGCCGTCTCGTCGATCTCCTTGGGCACCCCGCGCATGAAGCCTTCGAGGATCCAGACCGCCAGCGGCACATTGAACAGACAATGCGCCAGCGCCACCGCGATATGGGTGTCGAACAGCCCGACCGACGAGTAGAGCTGGAAGAACGGCAACGCGAACACCGCCGGCGGCGCCATCCGGTTGGTGAGCAACCAGAAGAAGAAGTGCTTGTCGCCAAGGAAGGTATAGCGGCTGAAGGCGTAGGCCGCCGGCAGCGCCACCGTGATCGAGATCGCCGTGTTCATCAGCACGTAGATCAGCGAGTTCACGTACCCCATGTACCAGCTCGCATCGGTGAAGATCGTCCCATAGTTGGCGAAGGTCAGATCATGCGGCCAGAGCGAGAAGCCGCCGAGGATCTCGGCATTGGTCTTCAGGCTCATGTTGAGCAGCCAGTAGATCGGCAACAACAGGAAGGTGAGGTAGAGCACCATCACCACGGCGCTGCCGTTGATCCTCGATTTCTGCGTCGTCACGAAGGCCATCGCTCAGCCCTCCTTCTTGTCGAGATTGGTCATCACGGTGTA
>DQCI01000089.1:4423-5753 GCA_003545125.1 Paracoccaceae bacterium | reverse complement strand
TAGATCATGAAACTGTCCATGAACCGCAGAAGGATCGCGATCATCAGCACGCCCATCATCTTCGGCAGCTCGATGAACCGGAACACGCTCCAGCGCGAGGCCTGGTCGATCTTGGCCGCCTGATAATAGGCATCGGGGATGGATTGCAGTCCGGCGTAGGCCAGCAACGCCACCAGCGAGGTCCAGTGCCACACATCCATCACGATCACGGTGATCCAGGCTGCCACCGAATCCTGGGTGTAATTGTAGTCGATGCCGAGGCCCGCCAGGGTGTAGCCCAGGAGGCCGATATCGACCCGGCCGAAGATCTGCCAGATCGTGCCGACCACATTCCACGGGATCAGCAGCGGCAGCGACATCAGCACCAGGCAGAGCGAGGCCCAGAAGCCCTTCTTGGGCATATGGAGCGCGACGAACACCCCGAGCGGCACCTCGATGATCAGGATGATCGCCGAGAAGATCGCCTGGCGCCCGAGCGCATCCCACATCCGGTCGCTGTGGAGCAGTTCGTCGAACCATTCGAGACCGGCCCAGAAAAACTGGTTGTTGCCAAAAGTGTCCTGGAACGAGTAGTTCACCACCGTCATCAGCGGGATCACCGCCGAGAAGGCCACCAGCACTATGACCGGCACCACCAGAAACCACGCCTTGTGATTGACCGTCTTTTCCATCACTGAGCCCCCCCCTGCACCCGCCAGTTGTCGACATAGACGTTCACCCGCGCGGGATCGAAGACCACCTGGGTCATATCCGCCCCGATCTCGGCGCTTTCGCCTGCGATAACGTTGATAATGTTGCCAAAATACTCAGTGCGCACGATTTTGTGCCGCCCGACATCTTCGACCCGCAGGATCTTCACCGGCAGCCCGCCGGAAGATGCGAGTTTGGTGTACTCGGGCCGCACCCCGATCTGCACCTTCCCGACCGGGTCGTCGAAATGGGCCGGCAGGCCGATCTCGGTGTCGCCGATGATCGCCTTCGTGCCGTCCAGCCGGGCTTCGAGCAGGTTCATGCCGGGCGAGCCGATAAAAAAGCCGACGAAGGTGTGCGCGGGCGCTTCGAACAGCTCTTCCGGCGTGCCGATCTGCACCACCTGGCCTTCCGACATCACCACCACCTTGTCAGCGAACGACAATGCCTCGGTCTGGTCGTGAGTGACATAGATCATCGTGTGGCCGAGCTCGTTGTGAAGGGTCTTGAGCTGGGTGCGCAGCTCCCATTTCATCTGCGGGTCGATCACGGTGAGCGGCTCATCGAACAGGATCGCGTTCACGTCCTCGCGCACCAGCCCGCGCCCAAGGCTGATCTTCTGCTTCACGTCCGCGGTCAG
>DQCI01000089.1:0-4306 GCA_003545125.1 Paracoccaceae bacterium | reverse complement strand
AACACCTGGGCGATGTTGCGCTCCGCCGTGGGCGCATCGGTCACATCCGTCTCATTGAACAGGATGCGGCCCTGGCTGGGTATCAAGAGCCCCGAGATGATGTTGAGAAGCGTGGTCTTGCCGCAGCCGGACGATCCCAGCAACGCATAGGCCTCGCCGTCATCCCAGACATGCGTGGTCTTCTTCAGCGCGTAATCCTGCGGCCCACGCGGATGGCTCAGGTAGCTGTGGGCCAGGTTGTCGAGCGTGATCTTTGCCATGTCTCTTCTCCCCTCAGGCCGCCATCGCGTAAGCCGCCGGCGCCACCAACTTGCCGTCTTCGGTGAAGACGTAGATGTGCCGGATGTCGAGCCAGACGGATATCTTCTCGCCGAGCGTCAAATCGTGCACCCCGTTGATCAGGCCGAACCAGTGCTGGCCGCAGCATTCGAGGTGGATGAAGGTCTCCGACCCGGTAATCTCGGTCACTACCAGCCGGGAGGTGTATTTCATCGCCGTCTCGGTGTGTTGCTCAAGCGCGACATGGTTGGCACGAAAGCCTGCGAGGTACTCGCCGTCGTCGAGCCCGGCCAGCGTACCCTGCGCGTCAGAGACCTGCCCGTCGCCGAAATACATCTTGTCCGCTTCCTTGGTCATCGGCAGGAAGTTCATCGGCGGGTCGGAGAACACCTTGGCGGTGGTGGCATCGACTGGTCGACGGTAGACCTCCGGCGTGGGGCCGAACTGGGTCACCCGGCCCTCCCACAGCGTCGCGGTGTTGCCGCCGAGCAAGAGTGCCTCCTCGGGCTCGGTGGTGGCGTAGACGAAAATCGAGCCCGATTCCTCGAAGATCCGCGGAATCTCGACGCGCAACTCCTCGCGCAGCTTGTAGTCGAGGTTGGCGAGCGGCTCGTCGAGCAGCACGAGGCCGGCGTTCTTTACCAGTGCGCGGGCCAGCGCACAGCGCTGCTGCTGGCCACCCGACAGTTCCAACGGTTTGCGGTCGAGCATATCGGAGAGCCGCATCATCTCCGCCGCTTCGCGGACCGCCGCGTCGACCTCGCTCGAGGACTGGCCGAGCAGCCGCATCGGGCTGGCGATGTTGTCGTAGACCGTCATCGAGGGGTAGTTGATGAACTGCTGGTAGACCATCGCCACGCCCCGGTCCTGCACTCGCTTGCCGGTGACGTCGTCGCCGTGCCACAGGATCCGGCCCGAGCGCGGGGTGTCGAGCCCGGCCATCAGCCGCATCAGCTCCGTCTTGCCGGAGCCCGTGGGGCCGAGCAAGACGTTCATGGTCCCGTTTTCAAGCGTCAGGTCGATGGGCTGGATCAGCACCCGCCCGCCCGGTCGCGATGAAACGTTCTCCAAAACCAGTGTCATTCCGTCCAGTTCCTCCCTACGCGGCGTCGCCCGCGGCCCGCACGGCCACCGGCGGGTTGTTCATCCATTGGTCGAGCGCCGCGACCGCGTCGTCGCGCATGCGCAGCCCCAGCTTCGTTCTGCGCCAAACGACGTCTTCGGCGGTGCACGCGAACTCATGGCGCATGAGCCAGATCACCTCCGCGCCGGTGAGCGTGGCGCCGAAATCCGGTGCGAGATCGTCGGCCGACTTCGCCGCGCCCAATACCGCCCAGGCATCGCGCCCATAAGCCCGCACAAGTCTCTGCGCCCAGGGCGCATCGACGAAGGGATAGGCCGCCATCAGCGCGTCAACGAGCGCCGGTTTCTCAGCCACCGCGAAATCTCCGCCGGGCAACGGGGCCCCCGCCGTCCATGCGCCCCGCAGAGTCTCGAAATACGGCGCGATTTTCTCCATCGCGCTCTCGGCAAGACGCCGGTAGGTTGTGATCTTGCCACCGAAGACGTTCAACACCGGCGCTCCGCCCTCTGCATCCACCTTCAACACGTAGTCCCGTGTCGCCGCGGTCGCATCCTTTGCGCCGTCGTCGTGGAGCGGGCGCACGCCCGAGTAGGTCCAGACGACATCGTCGCGGGTGAGCTGGCGTTTGAAATAGCCGTTTGCGAAGGCGATCAGGTAGTCCTGCTCCTCGGGCGTGCAGACCGGGCGCAGATCGGCATTCTCATGCTCCTGGTCGGTGGTCCCGATCAGCGTGAAGTCCTGCTCATAGGGGATCGCGAAAATGATCCGCCCGTCAGAGCCTTGGAAAAAATAGGCCTTGTCGTGGTCGTAGAGCCTGCGGGTCACGATATGACTGCCGCGCACCAGCCGCACCCGATCGCTCGACTTGACCGGGAGCTTGCTCGCAATGATGTCGCCAACCCAGGGGCCGGCCGCGTTCACCAGCACGCGCGCCAAGTGGGTTTCGCAGGTGCCATCTTTCGAAGACCGGGTTTCGATCTCCCAGAGATCGCCTTCCCGCCTCGCCGCCACCACTTCGGATCGGGTCATGATCCTGGCGCCCCGCTGCGCCGCGTCGCGGGCGTTCAGGGCCACCAGGCGGGCATCGTCGACCCAGCAATCGGAGTATTCGTAGCCGAAGGTATATTTGTCGGCCAGAGGTGCGCCTTCGGGTCCGCGCGTCAGATCGACCCGGGCGGTCCCGGGCAGCAACTGCCGCGCACCGAGGTTGTCGTAGAGAAACAATCCGAGCCGGATCAACCAGGCCGGCCGGCGCCCCTTCATCCAGGGCATCACCGTGCGCAGAAGTCGCGAGGTGGGTGTATTGCCCTCAAAGCGCATGCCCGGATGGTAGGGCAGCACGAAGCGCAGCGGCCAACTGATATGCGGCATCGCCTTCAACAGGGTCTCGCGCTCGGCCAGAGCCTCGCGCACCAACCGGAACTCGAAGAACTCGAGATAGCGCAGGCCGCCGTGAAAAAGCTTGGTGGACGCACTGGACGTGGCGGCGGCGAGATCGTCCTTCTCCGCGAGAGCCACCGAGAGCCCGCGCCCCGCGGCATCCCGCGCAATTCCACAGCCATTGATGCCCCCTCCGATGACGAACACATCAAGGATCAGCCGATGACCAGCCTCTCGATCCACGTCCTCTCCCAATGTCTGTCGTACTCGCGATTCAGTTGCCCAATGTCTACACAGAAACGAACATTTTCGATAGACAAATATGCGCGTTTCGGAATTTTTCTGCCGGAAATACCTCAAGTTATGTACCATAATCTTCGCTTTGGATATTTAACGCGTGAAATCGCGTGCAGTGCAGCCGGGGCGCCCGAGAGGCTGCTGGCGTCGGCGTCGCGCGATATCGGCGATGTCGGAAATGAGTTGTTCCCCGGCCAATCCGAGTGCATGGTGATCCTTGAGCGGGGGTTCATGGTGCCACAATCGATCCGCCAGTCCGAGATTCTTCAGATCATCCGTAGCGAAGGCCAGGTGACCGTCGACGGTCTCGTCGACCGGTTCGGCGTGGCCGCACAGACAATCCGCCGCGACCTCACCGAGCTCGACGAGACCGGCAAGGTGCGCCGGGTACATGGCGGTGCGATGCTGCCCTCGAGCATCGCCAATATCGGCTACCGGGAGCGCCGCTCGCTCCACAGTCTCGAAAAACAATCGATCGCGGCCCTCTGCGCCCAGGACATTCCCGCGGGCAGTTCGGTGTTTCTCAACATCGGCACAAGTACGGAAGCGGTGGCCCACGAACTCCTCCACCACGATGGCCTGATGGTCGTGACCAACAACATCAATGTTGCCAACATCCTCGCCGCGAACCCGGATTGCGCGGTGATCGTTGCCGGAGGCCAGCTCCGACGTTCCGACGGCGGGCTGGTCGGGACCCTGACACGGCACGCGATCTCCCAGTTCAAAGTCGACCTCGCGGTGATTGGCTGCTCAGCACTGGATGAAGATGGCGACATTCTCGATTTCGACATCCAAGAAGTGAGCGTGAGCCAGGCGATCATCCGCCAGGCACGCAAAGTCTTCCTGGTGGCAGATCAGTCGAAGTTCGCGCGGACGGCGCCGGCCCGGATCGCCTCGCTCGCCGAGATCGACGCGCTTTATACCGACCACCCGCTCAAGGACGACCTCTCGCTACGGTGCCGCGAGTGGGGCGTACGTGTTGTGGTCGCCAGCGCATGATTGCGCCCAGAGGGGGCCGCGAGGCCGAGCGACGGCCGTGCGCCAGGCGGCAGTGTTCCATCGCCGACCTTCCGCAGGCCCGTTGATCTCCGGGTTGTCCCGATGGTCGGTATCATATGGTCGGCATCATCATTCGAATACCCCCCGTCACCGCCGGATCGAATGACCGGATGACCGGATGAGACGGGCGTTTCCGCCAGGCTGCGTACCCCCCGTACCGCGCCTCGGTCGACCCCTAAACACGCCTTGCGAAACCGTTGGAATTCA
>DQCI01000190.1:5188-5460 GCA_003545125.1 Paracoccaceae bacterium | reverse complement strand
GATCGTGCCATTGCACCTTTCGGCGCGCACGATCCTCGATGCGAGAGACGCGCAGACGCACCGCACGCTGCAAACGGACCCCGGGGCCGCGTCGATGCGCTGGCAGGACGACCGGGCGGCAGCCGGCGAGTTGGGCGTTGTCGGACAGGGCGCGTGCGACCGGCACCGAGGGGATGCTCTACGCCTCGCGCAAGCGGCCCGATCTGACCCATCTCGTTCTGTTTCGCTGGAATGAGCCCGGCGGTGCCCGGCTCGCGCGGACCGGGGAGCCC
>DQCI01000190.1:2862-5145 GCA_003545125.1 Paracoccaceae bacterium | reverse complement strand
TCCTGCCGCACCTTTCCAAATTCTTCGGCAACGCTTGAATTCTGCCGCATTCGCGCTGTAGATGCGCCCGCGAAGGGCCGCCCGGCACCCCACCGGACACCTGCGGCCTCGCGTGCAGAACCCATAAAGGCCGATGAGATGATGTTGCCCAACCTCGCTCCCATTCAGGAGCTCTACGTTTCCTACGAAAGCGCGCAGAAGCTGAAGGTCGAAGCCGCCGACCTCGTCAGCTGGGACCTGACCCCCCGCCAGATCTGCGACCTCGAGCTGTTGATGAACGGCGGGTTCAACCCGCTGAAGGGCTTCCTCTCGGAAGAAGACTACAATGGCGTCGTCGAGAACATGCGTCTTGCCGACGGGTCGCTCTGGCCGATGCCGATCACCCTCGACGTCTCCGAGGACTTCGCCGCGCAGCTCGACGAAAACCAGGACATCGCCCTGCGCGACCAGGAGGGGGTGATCCTGGCCACCATGACGGTTACCGACAGCTGGACGCCCGACAAGGCGCGCGAGGCCGAAAAGGTCTTCGGCGCCGATGACGATGCGCACCCGGCGGTCAACTACCTGCACAACACGGCAGGCAAGGTCTATCTCGGCGGCCCGGTCACCGGCATCCAGCCGCCCACGCATTACGATTTCCGCGCCCGGCGCGACACGCCCAACGAGCTGCGGGCCTATTTCCGCAAAGTCGGCTGGCGCAAGATCGTCGCCTTCCAGACCCGCAACCCGCTGCACCGCGCCCACCAGGAACTGACCTTCCGCGCCGCCAAGGAAGCCCAGGCCAACCTGCTCATCCACCCGGTCGTGGGCATGACCAAGCCCGGCGACGTCGACCATTTCACCCGCGTGCGCTGCTACGAGGCGGTGCTCGACCAATACCCGGCCGCCACCACCTCGATGAGCCTCTTGAACCTCGCCATGCGCATGGCGGGCCCGCGTGAGGCGGTTTGGCACGGGCTGATCCGGGGGAACCACGGCGTGACCCACTTCATCGTCGGGCGCGACCATGCCGGTCCCGGCCAGAACTCGGCCGGCGAGGATTTCTACGGGCCGTATGATGCCCAGGAGCTGTTCCGCGAGTTTGAGGCGGAAATCGGCGTCGAGATGATCGATTTCAAGCATATGGTCTATGTGCAGGAGCGCGCCCAGTACGAGCCGGCGGACGAGATCGAAGAGGGCGTGACCGTTCTCAACATCTCCGGCACCGAGTTGCGCCGCCGCCTGTCGGAAGGGCTCGATATCCCCGAGTGGTTCTCCTTCCCCGAGGTGGTCAAGGAGCTGCGCCGGACCAAACCGCCGCGCGCCCAACAGGGGTTCACGGTGTTCTTCACCGGGTTCTCCGGCTCCGGCAAGTCGACCATCGCCAACGCGCTGATGGTCAAGCTGATGGAGATGGGCGGCCGCCCGGTGACGTTGCTCGACGGCGACATCGTGCGCAAGAACCTGTCTTCCGAGCTTGGCTTCTCAAAGGAGCACCGCGACCTCAACATCCGCCGGATCGGCTACGTCGCCTCCGAGATCACCAAGAACGGCGGTATCGCGCTCTGCGCCCCGATCGCGCCCTATGCCACCACGCGCCGCGCGGTGCGCGAGGAGATCGAACAGTTCGGCGCTTTCGTCGAGGTCCACGTCTCGACCTCGATCGAGGAATGCGAACGGCGCGACCGCAAGGGCCTCTACAAGCTCGCGCGCGAGGGCAAGATCAAGGAATTCACCGGGATCTCCGACCCCTACGACGTGCCCACCAGCGCGGAGCTGGTCGTCGATACCGAGAATGTCGATGTCGACAACTGCGCCCACCAGGTTCTTCTGAAGCTCGAATCGATGGGGCTCATCGCCGGTCAATAGCCGTGCTGCCAGAGTAAATGAAAAGGCCGGGGCGGCACATGCCCCGGCCTTTTTTTATTGTCCGACGCCGAAACGTGAGAAGTGGATGATAGCAGACTTGACGTTAAGGTTTCTTTACATCATATTGATGTTAAAGTTGCTTAACATCGCGTCTGCGATTCTTTCCATGGAGGCCCACATGCCCTTCGGACTCAAGTCGATCTGGTTCCAGCTGGCGACCGAGGTTGCCGTCATCGCCTGGTTTCTGCTGCGGTTCTCGAACGCCCACGCCACCGGCGCTTTCGACGGCCCCGACGGGCTGATTGTGCTGGGCAAGACCGTGTTGTGGTTCATCGCCGCAACCATCGTCGCGATGATCGCGGCGCATATTGTCGGTGTGATCGTCCTGGCCATCGCCGAAGGCGGCAAGGAGCCCGACACCACCACCGACGAGCG
>DQCI01000190.1:358-2764 GCA_003545125.1 Paracoccaceae bacterium | reverse complement strand
AACATCTTCAAACTGCGGTCCTATGCGGAGGGCTGACCATGGTCAAAGGTGCAAAGAAACTGAAGATCGGCAACAACATCCGCCGCCTGCGCTTCGACGCGGACGAGATGACCCAAGCCGAACTCGCGGCGGCCACCGGGGTGACCCGCCAGACCATCGCCGCCATCGAGAAAGCCCGCTACGCGCCGACTTTGGAGCTCGCCTTCCTGATTGCCGACGCGTTCGCAAAACCGCTCGACGAGGTCTTCTTCCGCGAGGATTGAAGCGCCCGGAAAACACGGAGGAAATCATGTACCGTTCACTCGACCTGCTATCCCATTCGATGCGGCTCGCCCTGCTCGGCGCGCTGTTGTTCATCGGCTGGATCGTGCCCTGAGGCGTGGCGCCCTCCGGTGCTCATAATCTCCCTCACCTCGATCCCGCCGCGCTACGGCCAGCTTCCCCGAGTGTTGCACGCCTTGCGCGCCCAGGGCGCGGACCGCGTGGCGCTTGTGATCCCGCACACCTACGCACGCTTCGCCCAGGCCCCGCTGCCCGCGCTGCCAGACGGTGTCGAGCTGCTCCAGACCGGGACCGATCTCGGCCCGGCCGGCAAACTCCTCGCCCCCGCCGCCGCCTATCCCGGCGCGGATATTCTCTATTGCGACGACGATTGGCTCTATGGCCCGGGTTGGGCCGACGCCTTGCGGGCAGCCCGCGCGCCAAACCAGGGGTCGGACCGGGTGGTCGCCGCAAGCACCTGGACCACCGAACGGATCGGACATATGGGCGGTACCGTCGCGCAGGGGTTCGCAGGCGTGCTCGTGGCCGCCGACCGGGCCGCGCGCATTCCCCCGCCCCCGCCCGAGGCCTGGGCGGCGGATGATATCTGGTTGTCTGGATGGTTTGCCGGGCTCGGCCTTGCGGTCACCGAAGCCCCGGCCGCCAGGGGCTTGGCGACCCCTCTGGCGGACCCCGGTGCGTTGCAGGACAGCACCGACCGCGACGGGGCCAACCGCGACGGGGCCAACCGCGCCGCCGCAGCGCTCATTCAGGGCATGTTCGGAACCTGGCCGGCGGGGTGAAAGCCGTTTCGAAACGGCTTGCAACGCGGTTTCGAAACCGCGTTTTCAAGGCCCTTCGAAGGGCCTTGGCCGCTCAATGCACCGCCACCGGGGCGAAATCGTTCTGCCGCGCGAGCACGAAAGCCATGTTCCGGTCACGCACCAGCGCCAGCCGCGTGCCTTCCGCGCTGTGGACGGCATAGAGCCTGTCGAGCCCGCCGACTTCGCGCTGCACCTCTTTCGGCAGGTCTTTCACCGCCACCTCCCGCACGTAGACGATCCGGTCCGCACTGTCGGGAAGCCCTTCGAATTTCACATCCATGACACTCTCCTTGCTCTCTTGGAGGCCCCCACCAAAGGGACTACCCCCTGCTGATCTCGATGGTCTGCATCCGTTTTTCGGGCTCGGCCCGCTCGAGATCGATATGCAGAAGCCCGTTGCCAGTCGCGGCGCCGATCACCTCGACACCATCGGCGAGCACGAAACTCTTCATGAATTGGCGTGCGGCGATGCCCCGGTGCAGATACACCCGGTCCTCGTCCTTGCCGGAAATCCGGCCGCGCACCACGAGCTTGCGGTCTTCCACGATGATCGACAGATCGTCATCGGCAAAGC
The DNA here is from genome assembly GCA_003545125.1 of Paracoccaceae bacterium. Classification (GTDB taxonomy): domain Bacteria; phylum Pseudomonadota; class Alphaproteobacteria; order Rhodobacterales; family Rhodobacteraceae; genus Sinisalibacter. The sequence continues at coordinate 1,105 of DQCI01000190.1, read as the reverse complement.
CGGCCACCGCGAGGGTGATCCGGTAGGCGCGTTCGCTGACTTGTTCGATATTGAACGGAGGATAGCCCTCGGTGCCCGATTTCTCGGCCTGCTCCAGCATCCGCTCAAGCTGGTCGAAACCCAACAGGAAGGGATGCGACCCCAGCGTCATCTTCGTCATCTACACGTCCTTTTCCAAAGCGACCTGCCGCACGGGCCCCGGTTTCGGCGACCCACGTCTGAAAAAAATATGGGGGCGCGGCAATGGGCCCGCAAGAGGGGCAAAGCGCTTTGGATTTCATCGGACTTGCCTTAAGTTCTTCCATAGGCTGTCGAAAAAAGAACTGGGACCCATGAGCAACGCCAAGGAAATGCAATCCGACGAGGTGCTGCGCGTCGAACTTGAAGTGCTGCGCCAGGAACACCGTGATCTCGACACCGCCATCGCGGCGCTCGCCGACCGCACCGCGTCCGACCAACTCACCATCACGCGTCTCAAGAAACAAAAGCTCTCGCTCAAGGACAAAATCGCCCGGATCGAGGACAAGCTGACCCCCGATATCATTGCGTGATCGGCGGATGACGGGTAGAAGGCGCGCTCCGGACAGGGGCTTGTCGCGGCGGCGGGAGAAGGATCCGGCGCCGGTCGCGGCGGGTAACGCGCAGACGGCGAGGCACGAATGGCAGATGTGAAAGTGGGCATCATCATGGGCAGCCAGTCCGACTGGCCCACCATGCGGCACGCGGCGGCGATCCTCGACGCGCTTG
>DQCI01000190.1:0-333 GCA_003545125.1 Paracoccaceae bacterium | reverse complement strand
GACCGCCGCCGAGCGCGGGCTCTCGGTCATCATCGCGGGCGCCGGCGGCGCCGCGCACCTGCCGGGCATGATGGCGTCGAAGACCCGGGTGCCGGTGGTCGGCGTGCCGGTCCAGACAAGGGCGCTGTCGGGGGTCGACAGCCTCTATTCCATCGTCCAGATGCCCAAGGGCTTTCCCGTCGCCACCATGGCCATCGGCGCCCCGGGGGCTGCCAATGCCGGGCTGATGGCGGCGGCGATCCTTGCGGTGTCGGACGACGCCTTGGCCGCGCGGCTCGACGCCTGGCGCGCCGCCTTGTCCGCCTCGATCCCGGATGAGCCCTCGGATGAGCC
>DQCI01000336.1:3321-3756 GCA_003545125.1 Paracoccaceae bacterium | reverse complement strand
CCAATGGCCAAGCAGTTCGACGCGCTGACCGATGACCAGCGCGGTTTCATCGCGGCGAGCCACATCTATTTCGTCGCCACCGCCGCCGCCACCGGCCGGGTCAATGTCTCGCCGAAAGGCATGGACAGTTTGCGTGTGCTGGGCCCGAACCGGATCACCTGGCTCAACGTCACCGGCTCGGGCAACGAGACGGCGGGCCACCTGCGCGACACCAACCGGATGACGCTGATGTGGGCAGGGTTCGAGAAACGCCCGCTGATCCTGCGGGTTTACGGCCGGGCCCGCACCCTGCATCCGGGCGACCGGGATTGGGCGGCGCTCGCGGGCGATCTGCCCGCCCTGCCCGGCGCCCGGCAGATCTTCGATCTGGACATCGACCTGGTCCAGACCTCTTGTGGTTTCGCCGTGCCCCATTTCGACTTCGCCGGGGACCGC
>DQCI01000336.1:2870-3230 GCA_003545125.1 Paracoccaceae bacterium | reverse complement strand
CGGATGACCCCCGAAGCCGCCCTCGACGCCCTCAAAGCCGCCGCCGAGCCCGGCCGGGCCGAGCAGGTCGCGGCCTATATGAAGGTCGAACGCCCCTATCTCGGCGTGCCCATGCCCGCGGTCAACGCCCTGACCCAGGACTGGCGCCGCACGCTCACCCTCGAAGACCGGGTCGCGCTGGCGGACGGGCTGTGGGATACCAACATCCACGAGGCGCGGGTCGCGGCGGCAAAACTTCTGACCCAGGCGCGGATCAAGGGCGACGAAGCGGTGTGGCGGCTGATCGTGTCCTGGCTCGCCGATTTCGACGGCTGGGCGATCGCCGATCACGTCTGCATGGCCGGCCAGCGCCGGCTGGCG
>DQCI01000336.1:0-2832 GCA_003545125.1 Paracoccaceae bacterium | reverse complement strand
TGGACCAAGCGCGCGGCGCTCGTCATCACCCTGCCCTGGACCAAGCAGAACCACCCCAAGCCCGAGGAGCTTGCAGCCCGCGACCGGGTGCTCGGCTGGGCCGCGGCTTACGTCGACGACCGCGAATGGTTCATCCAGAAAGCGGTCGCCTGGTGGCTGCGCGAGTTGTCGAAACACGACCCCGTCCGCACCCGGGCGTTTCTTGCGGATCACGGGGGCCGGATGAAGCCCTTTGCCCGCAAGGAAGCCGGGAAGTACCTCGGCTGACGGATGTCGTAGCGGCAAAGAGACGACCCGCCGCGAGCCGCGCGGCTCAGAACAGCTCGAGCTGATCTCCCGGCTTCGGCGGCACCCGGAACAGATCCGTCCTGAGCGCAGGCAGCCCCGGCGCCAGCCCCAACCGCTTGACCGCGACGTCGAACCGCGCCGCGATCAACCGGGCATAATGCCCGTCCCCCCGCATCCGCCGGCCCCATTCGGCGCTGTAATCCTTGCCGCCGTGCATTTCACGCACCCGCGCCATTACCCGCTCGGCCCGGCCCGGGTAGCGCTCCGCGAGCCAGTCGCGGAACAATCCAGCGACCTCGTGGGGCAGCCGCAACATGATCCAGCTCGCCGCCCGCGCCCCGGCCTCGGCACCGGCCGACAGGATCGTTTCGAGCTCCGGATCGGTCAAAGCCGGCACCACCGGGGCGACCATGACCCGCACCGGAATGCCGGCTTCCGCCAGCTCCCGGATAGCCGCCAACCGCCGGGCGGGTGCGGGCGCGCGCGGCTCCATCGCCCGGCTCAGCGCCGGGTCCAGCGTGGTCACCGAGATGCCGACCTGCGCAAGCCCCTGCCCGGCCATCTCGGCAAGGATATCCACGTCGCGCTCGACCAGCGCGCCCTTGGTCACGATCGCGACCGGGTGGCGGTGATCGCGCAGCACTTCGAGCACCGCGCGCATGATGCCCCGGTCGCGCTCGACCGGCTGATAGGGGTCGGTGTTGGTGCCGATGGCCAGCACCTTCGGCCGGTAGGTCCGGCGCCCCAGCTCGCGCTCCAGCTGGTCCGCCGCCCCGGGCCGGGCGATCAGCTTGGTCTCGAAATCGAGCCCCGGCGACAGCCCGAGCCAGGCGTGGCTGGGACGCGCAAAGCAGTAGATGCAACCGTGTTCGCAGCCCCTGTAGGGGTTCAGCGACCGGTCGAAAGGCACGTCCGGCGAGGTGTTGCGGGTGATGACGCTGCGCGGGCGCTCTTCGCGCACATCGGTCCGCAGCACCGGCAACGGCACGTCACAGGGCCAGCCGTCGTCCACCGCGACCCGGTCGTGACGCTCGTAGCGCCCCGGCGCGTTGGTCGTCGCCGCGCGCCCGCGCCGGCTTTGGCGGGGAATCTCGGGGATCTCGGATGTACTCATTTGGCGAGAATGGAACAAACCACGAACGCACGCAACAGCCTCATGTTTCCCATGAGGATTTTTCACTCAACACCGCCGCCCTTCGGGAGTATGGGTCGGCAAAGGCTCCGCGCGCGTCGCAAATCGACCAGCCCGCGCGGGCCAAACCGGCTGAGGCTGGTCACGATGAACCCCGGTGCGCCACCTTGCCCACCCGACCCGAGGACAACGCCCATGGCGGACGAAGACGACGACCTCATCCTCTCCGAGCTCGACGACGAGGAACTCACCGCGCAGATGCATGACGACCTCTACGACGGTCTCAAGGACGAGATCGTCGACGCGACCAACATCCTGCTCGGGCGCGACTGGGCCCCCTACCGGGTGCTCACCGAAGCGCTGGTGGCCGGCATGAAAGTGGTCGGCGACGATTTCCGCGACGGCATCCTGTTCGTCCCCGAAGTGCTCCAGGCCGCCAATGCGATGAAGGCGGGCATGGCAATCCTGAAACCGCTTCTGGTCGAGACCGGCGCACCGAAGGTCGGCACGATGGTGATCGGCACGGTCAAGGGCGACATCCACGACATCGGCAAGAACCTGGTGTCGATGATGATGGAAGGCGCGGGCTTCGAGGTGGTCGACCTCGGGATCAACAACCCGGTCGAGAACTACCTCGAGGCGGCGGCCCGCGAAGAGGCCGACATCATCGGCATGTCAGCGCTGCTCACCACCACCATGCCCTATATGAAAGTGGTGATCGACACGATGGTCGCCCAGGGGATCCGCGAGAACTATTTCGTTCTGGTCGGCGGCGCGCCGTTGAACGAGGAATTCGGCAAGGCAATCGGGGCCGATGCCTATTGCCGCGACGCCGCCGTTGCGGTGGAGACCGCGAAAGACTTCATGGCGCGCAAACACAACGTGCTCGCGGGGTAACCCGGAGCCCTTGGGGGGCCTGCGGTCACTTCCGCCGCCCCCCATGAGACCGCCGCGCCGCCCGCACGACCCAAGACCGGCCCAAGACCGGCCCGAGAAACGCGCCGAGAAACGCGCCGCCCCTCAAGCTCATATCCGCCAAGGTGAAAGATCGACCGCCCGAGGCGGGCCAGCGCGGTCGTCACCCCGCGAACACATCCAGCTCATGCAGCCCGGTCAGCCCGATCTCCAACAGCCGCAGCGCGGGCAGCGAGATCCGGCTGCCAGCCCCCGGATCGCCCGCGATCGGCCGCAGCTCCACCTGCACGCTCTTGCCGGTGGTCACCGCCACGACCCGACCTGCGCGGACCACATCCACCAGCGGCGTTTCCAACCAGAACCCCGGGTCGGCCGGGTTGCCGAGGGTCGCCACGGTGCGCCCGACACGCGCCTCGCCGCCGGCGGCGCCGGACGCGGCCGCGGCGCGTTGTTCTGCAGTCGTGGTGTCGAATTGCTCGGCCGTCACCGCGTCCGCA
>DQCI01000187.1 GCA_003545125.1 Paracoccaceae bacterium | reverse complement strand
CAAGGACAGCGCCACGGTGATCAATTACTTCACCGAGTTCGGCATCACGCCCGCCACCGAGGTCGACTTCGATCTCGACAACGCGACCCCGGGTTCCGGCGCGCTGCGCAAACGCTGCCAGGCGCTGATCGAAAGCGTCGAGGACAGCATGGGCGGGCTCGCGGCCGGGGCCGTGCAGGTCCGCGCGGAATGTGGCTCGGCCTTCTTCGCCGATCTCATTGCCCACAAGGAGGTGCGCGAAACCTATCTCAACACCGCCGCTGCCGCCGATCTGCGCGGCCGCGTCGCCGACGAGGTCAGCTTTGGTGGCATCACCTTCCGTCGCTATCGAGGTGGGGCGGGCTTTGGTGTGCCGACCGATAAGGCCTTCTTCTATCCCGAAGGGGTCGAGGGCCTCTTTGAGATCTACCATGCCCCTGCGGACACGTTCGAGACGGTCAATACTCTGGGACTGCCGCTCTACGCCCGCACGATCCCAGATCGGGACCGTGACGAATGGGTGCGGCTCGAGATCGAGAGCAATCCGCTGCCGATCTGCACCCGGCCGCAGGTTCTGCGCTCGGCACGGCGAACCTGATGACCGCTTTTGCCGCCGCTGTCGACTTGTTGTTCACCGACCCGAACATCGGGCGAGAGGCGATCTACACCTCCGACGGCGGTGCGCCCATGCTGGTGCGCGTCGTCTCGCGGCAGGCGGATGCAATTAGCGACTTCGGCGACGCACGGCTTTGGTCGGAAACGACCCGGGTCGACCTGCGCGTTGCCGAGGTTCCGGCCCCGCGTCCGGGCGACCGCCTGGAAATGGACGGCGACGCCTTCCTCATTCAGGGTGAGCCCGTCCGCGACCGTGAGCGGCTGGTCTGGACCGTTGATCTGAGGCCCGCGTGAAGCTCAAGCTCAACATCGATCCCGACATTGTGGCCATGATGGCAGCCGAGGTCGCGGCGGGCGAGCGCGCGGTGACCGCCGCCATGCGCGAGGCCGGGACCGGGCTCAAGACTGTCTGGCGCACCCAGATCACTGGCGCGGGGCTTGGGCGACGGCTCGCGAACTCAATCCGCAACCAGAACTTCCCGCAGTCGGGCGACAGCCTCGATGCGGCGGCCCTTGTCTGGTCCAAGGCCCCGGTCATCGTCGGCGCGCACGACACCGGCCCGCTGATCCGCTCGAAGGACGGGTTCTGGCTGGCAATCCCGCTGCCCGCTGCCGGGCGCGGTCTGCGAGGTGGCCGTATCACCCCCGGTGAATGGGAACGGCGGCGTGGTCTGCGATTGCGGTTTGTCTATCGCCGCACGGGCCCGAGCCTGCTGGTGGCGGAGGGGCGGCTGAATACCAAGGGCCAAGCGGTGGTGTCACGATCGAAGACCGGGCGCGGCAAGGTCACCGCGCCGATCTTCCTGCTGGTGCCGCAGGTCAAGCTGCCGAAGCGGCTGAACCTCGACCGGGACGCCGAACGTGCGCTCGACAGTGTGCCGGGGCTGATCGTAGCGAACTGGGTGGAGACCAAACTAAGGTAGTTATCCGACGTGGACCGTGACGTCATAGCCCAACGATTTGAGAGACTTCGACGTCCGTCCGTTCCTTGGAGGAAAGCGATCAGGCAGTGCCCAACCGACGAGTTCACCTAGGGCGCTGACCCCTAGCCCTTCGATTTTCCACTTTGGATCATGAACGGCGGTCCAGAGCCGCTCCGGCAGCTGGGCTTCCGGCCCGCCATAAAGAATGAACCTCAGGAGCTCTTTCAAGCCGTGGCCCCCTGAAGACTTATCGTTCCATATTCGCTTCGAAAGCGCATCTACCTTTTCAGGTATCTTGTACTTCGTGCCATCTTCTCGGAGGCCAACAGATTTGTTGGCCACTCGGCGAGCGTAATCTTTGATGGAATGTATGCCCATGCAGATCTCGCGGAAGTCGTCATAGCCCATCTCGTCGATAGCTTCTGCCGTGAGCGCGGCGCGCAGCATCGGTGCGGTAGAGTTCAACATCACGTCCTCTTCGGATGGGGCCTTGGACAGGCTACGCCACCAGTTGATGGCTTCATCGCGTGCGACGTCGGGGGCCTGCTTATTTCGCTCGAAATGCTCCGCGTAATGGGTTCTGCCTCCTTCGATGGTGCGCTGGTAATAATGTGCGTGGAGAAACTGATCGCCCTGAGCACCCGCAGGGGCGTCGGGATTAATCCAAGCGGGCCTGTTCTCAGGCTTGCTGACCAAGGAGCCAATATCGCGAAGTTGCTGCAGCGTTGAATGCCATTCTTCAAGGAATGACTCGCGTCGGCGATCTGTTGCCTTCTTCTTTCCTGTCTGAACGAGGCCTGACCACTTGTTGAAACTGGGGCTGTTCCAAAATTCGTCGGAAGGCGGCTTCGAGTTCGCTATCTGTTTCGCGCGCTTCTCCATCATCGCCAACAACTCGTCTGTCAGTGGGGTTGAGTTCCGGTCGAGCACATCGAACAGTTCAAGGATGTCTCCCGCCATGTCGTCGGTGATCTCAGCTTCCGGAAAGAAACAGCCGACCTCAACGTTCTTGTACCAAGCGCTCGCCGTGAGGTTCGCAGAGCCGATGTAGAGCCCGTACTCGCGCCACCAGATAACCTTTGCATGGTGATGCTGAACGAGGCGGCACTGAAAACGTGCTGATTTTCGAGCAAGGAACGTTGAGAGAATCGATGGTTTGACAGCCACGCCTTCATCGAGGCGACCGTAGTACTTTAGAGGGATGCCATTATTCCAACACCAGTCAAACAACAGGTCCATTTCGGTCGAGTAAGCGACCGCTGCCAGAACCTCTTGTGTTTCTGCTGCCGCATTCAACGTGATGTTGGTGAGGTAGTTCCCGTTTATGCCGCCCATCATCAGTTGCATTGTCGTCTCATGAAATTGGTTTTGTTTCTGACACCTTAGCTGAAACGAAAAAGATGCCCACCCCTCGTGAAACCATCCTCACCGCGCTGCACGCGCTGCTCTCGACGTTGCCCGCCACCGCTCTGCGCGGCGAGGTGCCGCCTGAACGCGTTCCAGCCGATGGCCTGCTGATCCTGCGCGACGGCGAACCGGGCGAGCCCGAGGTCACGCTGTCGCCGCTGCGCTATCACTACCAGCACCGTGCCGAGATCGAAGCGGTCGTTCAAGGTACCGCCCGTGACGCCGCCTTCGACACGCTGACCGCCAGCATCGGCACGGCCATCGCCGCCGACCGCACGCTGGGCGGCCTTTGTGACTGGGCCGATGCGGAAGCCCCACGGCCGGTCGATCTGCCGGTTGAGGGCGCGGCCAGCTTGAAGGCTGCCGTGATCCCGGTGGCGCTGCATTATTCAACGGCCGACCCGCTGGCCTGACCTCGACAATCCAAGGAGAGAAACATGGCACGAGCCCAAGGGGCGCGGGCGCAGATGGCGCTTGCGTTCGAGACGACCTATGGAACGCCCCCTGTGGGCGGCTTCACCAAGATGCCCTTCGCCAGCACCTCGCTTGGCGCGGAGCAGCCGCTGCTGAACTCCGAACTGCTGGGCTATGGGCGCGATCCGCTGGCCCCGATCAAGGATGCAGTGACGGCGGATGGCGATGTCGTGGTGCCGCTCGACGCCGAGGCCTTCGGGTTTTGGCTGAAGGCAGCCTTTGGCGACCCGACCACGACCGGCACCGGCCCCTGGACCCATGAATTCGAGTCGGGGTCCTGGACGCTGCCAAGCATGTCCATCGAGACCGGCATGCCAGAGGTGCCGCGTTTTGCGATGTATTCAGGCTGCGTGCTCGACCAGATCAACTGGCAAATGCAGCGATCTGGCCTTTTGACCGCGACGGCACGGCTGGTGGCGCAGGGCGAAACGGTAGGCACGACGACCAGCGCAGGCACGCCTGCCGCGCTGGAACTGAAGCGCTTCGGCCATTTCAACGGGGCGATCACGCGGAACGGCTCAGCCCTCGGGAATGTGGTCTCGGCTGACATCACCTATGCCAACAATCTCGACCGGATTGAAACCATCCGGTCGGACGGCCGCATCGACGGTGCGGACCCGTCCATCGCCGCGCTGACCGGCTCCATCGAGGTCCGTTTCGCCGACCAGACGCTTGTGACACAGGCAATCAATGGCGATCCCTGCGAACTCGAGTTTGCCTATGTGCTGCCGTCTGGCGTGAGCTTCACTTTCACCGTGCACGCCGTCTACCTGCCGCGCCCCCGGATCGAGATTTCGGGACCGCAGGGTGTGCAGGCCACCTTTGACTGGCAGGCCGCGCGCGACAGCACGGTCGGCCGGATGTGCACCGCCACCCTTATCAACGACATCGAGGTATACTGATGCTGACTCTCGATCTTACGAACACGCCGCGCTGGCATGATCTCGTGCCAGGTGTGCGGGCGGAGCTGCGCCCACTGACCACGGCCCTGATGGTTGCAACGCGGAGCGATCCGGCCGTCGAGGCGGTTCCTGAGGATGCTTCCGACGAGGAACGCGCTGTTGCCTTCGCCAAGGCGCTGGCGCGCCGGGCAGTTCTCACTTGGGAGGGCATCGGCGACGCGGACGGCAAGCCTATCGAACCCGGCCCGGAGGCCATCGACGCGCTCCTGGACATCTGGCCGATCTTCGAGGCTTTCCAGCTGACCTACGTGTCCAAGGGCCTGCTGCTGGAACAGGAAAAAAACGCCTCCGCGCCCTCGCCGAGTGGTCCTTCGGCGGGGGCGATCGATACTGCCAAGCCTGCGCGCAAGCCTGCCAAGACTGCCCGGCGCGGCTGAACCGACCCACCACATTCGAAGGCTGGCAGGTCTGGGACCTCGTCGGTCGCCTCGGCGGTCAGCTCCGCGTACTGACCGGTGCGGTGATCGGCTGGGATATGTCGGCGGCGCTGGCGCTGGCCGATGCACTCGGCGTGCCACCTGCCGCAGCAGCTGAACTGTTGCCCGTCATCGAAGCGGTGATGGTCGCCAAACTCAACGAACAGATGGATCATTCCAATGGCTGAGAAGCGCGTTTCTGTCCGCCTTGCTGCGGTAGGCGGCCGACAGGTGCGCGCCGA
>DQCI01000176.1:30832-37179 GCA_003545125.1 Paracoccaceae bacterium | reverse complement strand
CCCCCAAAGGCACGGCCAACCGCCACGGAGTTCCACCGATGTTCAAACCCGTCCTGTTCGCCCTCGGACTGACGCTGGCAGCCGCCTTCCCGACCGTGGCCGACGATGCGCCGCGGCTGGTCAAACTGGTCTCCATAGGACAGGAGGACGTCACGCTCAGGCGTAATTTCTTCGGCCGGGTCGCCGCCCGCGAGACCGTGGACATCGCCTTCCAGGTCTCGGGCCAGGTGGTCTCGCTGCCGGTGATCGAAGGCATAAACGTCGCCAAGGGCGAGGTGATCGCGGCGCTCGATCTGGAGATCTTCGAGCTCGACCTGCAAAGTGCGAGGCTGCGGCGCGACCAGGCCGAGCGCAAACTGGCGCGGCTGCGCCAGCTCGCCGGCACCACCGTCAGCCAGGTCGCCATCGACGACGCCGGGACCGAACTGGCGCTGGCGCGCGTCGCGGTGAAGAACGCTGAATACGCGCTCGACCACGCGACCCTGACCGCGCCTTACGACGCCCTCGTATCGACCCGCTACATCTCGAATTTCACCACCATCAGCGCGGGCACCCGGATCGCCCGTCTGCACGACATGTCGGAGCTGCGCATCAAGGTGGCCGTGCCGGAGGTGCTGTACCAGGCCTCCAACGCCTTCGATCTCACCCGGGTCGAACTGGAGGCGAAGTTTCCCGGTAGCGACGAGACCTTCCCGGTCGCGCTGCGCGAGTTCGAGGCAGAGACCTCGGAAGTCGGCCAGAGCTTCATCTGGACCATGGGCATGACCCCGCCAGAGGGCCGCACCATCCTGCCCGGCTCCTCCGTGACCATCGTCGCCTCGCTGAACAGCAACGGCAACGCCTTCTACGTCCCGCCGACCGCCCTGCGCTTGGGCACCGGCGGCGGGCCCAGTGTGCTGCTGTTCGAAGGCGGCCCCGACGACGAGGCCGGTACGCTGCGCCAGGTGCCCGTCGAGATCCGCCCCGACGACAACGGCCGCGTGCTCGTCACCTCCGGGCTCGAAGCCGGGGCCGAGATCGTGGCCCTCGGCGTCGCGGTGCTCGAAGACGGCCAGACGGTGCGCCGCTTCGCCGGTTTCGCGCAATAGGGGCACGACCATGAACCTCGCGCGTTATTCGATCAACACCCAGATCTTCACCTGGATCATCATCTTCGCGGCCCTGCTCGGCGGCAGCTGGGGCTTTTTCTCGGTCGGCCGGCTCGAAGACCCGGCCTTCACCATCAAGCAGGCGGTGGTGGTCACCGGTTACCCCGGCGCCAGCGCCGGACAAGTGGCGCGCGAAGTCTCGGAGCCCTTGGAGACGGCGATCCAGCAGATGGCGGAGCTCGACTTTCTCGAAACGGTCAACACCCCCGGCCAGTCGCTCATCAACGTCCACGTCAAGTCGATCTACGACGGCCGCGATCTCGACGGGATCTGGCGCGATCTGCGCAACCGGGTGTCCGACGCCGCCGGCGGCCTGCCCGACGGCGCTCAGGCGCCTTACGTCAACGACGCTTTCGGCGATGTCTTCGGGCTTTACTACGCGGTGACGGCGCCGGGTCTCAGCGACACTGAGCTGCACGGGCTCGCGCGCACCCTCCGGCGCGAGGTCCTGGCCGTCGCCGGCGTCGCCAATGTCGACGTCACCGGGCTCCCGGAAGAGGCGATCTTCGTCGAACCGGTCCCCGCCGTCTCCTTCAACGCCGGGGTCAGTCCCAACCTGCTGCTCGGCGCGATCACCGCCGCCAACAGCCTGTCGGATGGCGGCAGCGTCGAGGACGGCCGCAACACCACCCGCATCCTCGGCCCGGCGGGCGCGGATTCGGTGACCGACATCGCCAATCTGTCGATCTCGGCCGGGGGCACGCTGATCAACATCTTCGACTTCGCATCCGTCACGCGCGGACGGGTCGATGAACCCGAGCGGATCATCCGCTTCAATGGCGAAGAGGCCTTCACGCTCGGCATCGCCGGGATCGCCTCGGAAAACATCGTCGAGGTCGGCGGCCTGGTCGATGCCCGGCTCGCCGAGCTCATGGCCGACGTGCCCGCAGGCGTCGCGCTGCACCCGATCTACCAGCAACACCTGATCGTCGACCAGGCCAGCCAGAATTTCCTGGTGAGCCTGGCGATGTCGGTCGCCATCGTCGTGGTCGTGCTGGCCGTTACAATGGGCTGGCGCGCCGCCATCGTCGTCGGCTCGACGCTCCTGCTCACCGTGGTCGGCACCTTCCTGTTCATGGAAGTCTTCGCCATCGACATGGAGCGGATCTCACTGGGCGCGCTCATCATCGCGATGGGGATGCTGGTCGACAACGCCATCGTCGTCGCCGAAGGCATGCAGGTGGCGATGCACCGGGGGCTGAGTTCGCGCGACGCCGCCACCCTCGCCACAAAAAAGACCCAGGTGCCGCTGCTGGGCGCCACCGTCATCGGCATCGCCGCCTTTTCCGGCACCGGCCTGTCCAACGACGCCACCGGCGAGTTCATGTTCTCGCTGTTCGCGGTGATCGGCATCTCGCTGATGCTGTCGTGGTTTCTCGCCCTCACTGTCACGCCAATGCTCGGGCACTACGTCTTCAAACGCGACCACGCGCTCGACGGCGACCCCTACGACGGCCCCCTCTTCCAGGTCTACGGCCGCTTCCTGCGGGTGATGCTGAAGCTGCGCTGGGGGGTGGTTTTGGGTCTCATCGCCATCACCGCGGCCTGCGTCATGGGCTTCGCCCAGGTGCGCCAGCAGTTCTTCCCGTTCTCCAATACGCCGGTGTTCTTCGTGCACTATCAGCTGCCCCAGGGATCGGCGATGTCGGCCACCTCTGAGGATCTCGCGGTGATCGAGGACTGGCTCTTGCAACGCGACGACGTCAGTTCCGTGACCGCTTTCGTCGGCGGGCCGGCCACGCGGTTCATGCTGATCTACCAGGGCGAGGATACAAGCCCGACCTATGGCCATCTGCTCGTGCGCACCGAAACGATCGAGGAAATCCCCAGCCTTCGCGAAGAGCTCGAAGCCTTCGGGGCCGCGGCGCTGCCTGGCGGCGATCTGCGGGTCGCGCGCATGGTCTTCGGCCCCGGCGGGTCGAACCCGATCCAGGTGCGCTTCTCCGGCCCCGATGCGGACGTGCTGCGTGACCTCGGGGCGGAGGCGATCGCCCGGATGGAGGCGGCGTCGGACAGCATTCTCGGCCCGCGCCTCGACTGGCGCGAACGCGAGCTGGTGCTGCGACCGGTTTTCGCCGACGAGCGCGCCCAGATCGCCGGGATCACCCGCGCCGACGTGACCAACACGTTGCTCTTCGCGACCGACGGCGCGCGCGCCGGCACCTACCGCGAAAACGAACGCCTGATCCCGATCATTGCGCGCCAGCCCCGCGACGCGGGCACCTCGCTGCTCGACCTATCGGTGCTGTCGCCCGCCTCGAGCTCGGTCATCGTGATCGAGCAGATGATCGACGGGCTGCGCTTCGAGGCGCAGGACACGATCCTGATCCGCCGCGACCGGGTCCCCACCCTCGGGGTCGAGGCCGATATCCCCGCGAGCCGCACCGCCAGCGAAGTTCACGCCGAAGTCCGCGCGACCATCGAGGAAATGGAGCTGCCGTTCGACTACACGATGGAATGGGGCGGCGAGTTCGAAAACCAGCAGGACGCCAACGAGGCGCTCAAGGAAGCCCTGCCCCCCTCGATCATCGTCATGGTGCTGATCTCGGTGCTCCTGTTCATGCAGCTGCGCCAACCGACGATCATCTGGCTATTGGTGCCGATGTCGATCAACGGCGCGGTGATCGGGCTTTTGCTGACCGGCCAGCCCTTCACCTTCACGGCGCTGCTCGGGCTCCTGTCGCTGTCGGGGATGCTGATCAAGAACGGGATCGTGCTGGTCGAGGAGATCGACTTTGAGCGCGGCGACGGCAAGCGGCTGGAAGAGGCGATCGTGCACGCCTCGATCTCGCGTCTGCGCCCGGTGATGCTCGCCGCGGCGACCACCATCCTCGGCATGACCCCGCTGCTCGGCGACGCCTTCTTCGTGTCGATGGCGGTCACGATCATGGGCGGTCTCGCCTTCGCCTCGGTCCTGACCCTGGTTGCCGCCCCGGTCTTCTACCGGCTGTTCTTCGCCCGTGAAGGCCGGGCTGAGGCGGCGGCGGCGGTCTGAGGCGGGCTGAGGCGCGCGCGCGGGGCCGCTTCAGGCGCTAGATCCCGAACAGCGCATATTCGGTGTCGAGCAGATCTCCAAGCGGCAGCGTGTCTGCGCCCCGCTTGTAGCGCACGCCGTAGTCCGGCAGCATCCGGCCGGTTGGCGCCTCGGCTCCAACCGGCCAATCCACCAGCGCAAGCGGGACCCCGCGGGCGATCAGGTGCCGCGCGATCGCACCCGCATGCGCCAGGATCGTCTCGGGGGCCCCGTAGACAAAACGGGCGACGGGAATGTGCCGCTTGACCCGGGCGACCCGGTACAGGATCGGCACTGGCGCGCCGTCCGCGTCATGCGCGAGCATTCCCCGGCACCCGTAGCGGATGTTTTCCGCGATGCGCGCCGCTTCCGGGTGGCGGCATTCCTCCAGCGCCTGCGCGGTCAGTCGCGCGACCTTCGGCCCGCGTCGCACGGCCGCGCGTGCGTCGAGCATCAACGACCCGCCCGAATAGGGCTCGAAGCCGTGTTTTTCGACGATGGGCACGACATCCGGCGTCGGCGAGCAATCCAGGAAGGTCACGTCCTCCGCCTTGAGCGCGTGCCCGAACATGAACGGCGCATAACCGCGGTGGGCCGGACGGACATACCAGCTCGAAAGATTGCAGAACGTCGCCGCGCCCCGGCGCTGCGCGACCATCAGCATCACACCGCACAGATCGCCGCCGTCGTCCATGACGATGCCGTACCGCGGCATGCCATCGACCGGCGGGCGGCGCGACAGCACATCGAGGGCCTTTGTCCAGAAACCCGGACTGGTCGACGGGAAACCCTCGCTCAGCAAGGCAGGCAGTGTCGGCAGGTCCGCCGCCGTGATCTCTCTGAACTTCATCCCGCCCCCGTGTCGCACACAACGCTATCCAACGGCCCCGGCGGCCAGACAACCCCTGCCCTGATACGTGATCTAACCGGCCCCGCCAACCGCTCAAGATCAGGTTCATTCGTCTGGCAAACACAGACGACACGTTCCGCCCACCGAACAAAGCCCTTGCTCTATGCGCCCGCCCGAATGCCGGCTGGATGCGTCGAAGACTGCGCAGGCACCCCGGGTCTGTTTGTTCCCGCCCAACGCCAATGATAGCGTGGACTGGGATTTGACCCGGAATGGAGAGCAGCGTGACCACCATAACCCCCAAGATCGACTTCCAGAACGAGCTGTCAGGGCTGTTTGGCCTTCACGGCAAGGTCGCCTTCGTTCCGGGCGGGTATGGGGGCATCGGTGAAGCGATCGCTTGGGGCCTTGCGCTGTCCGGCGCCAAGGTGGTGATCGCCGGACGTCGTCTCGAAAAGTCCGAAGACCTGGCCGCGCAGCTTTGCGACGCAGGGCACGAGGCCAAGGGGATCGCCCTTGACGCGACCTCCGTGACCGACATCAAGCGGGCGGTTCAGGATGTGATGCACGCCTATGGCCAGATCGACATCTTGATGAATTGCGTTGGCACGCAAAAGGAACAGCCGCTTCTCGACGTGACAGAAGCGGCCTTTGACGAAGTCTACGAGGTGAACCTCAAATCCGCGATGTTCCTCGCGCAAGCGGTCGCCGCGCGGCAGATCGCCGGCGGCAATGGCGGCAAACAGGTGCACCTGTTGTCGGTTCGCTCTCAGCTCGGTTTGCGCGATCGCGGCTATTCCGCCTATTGCAGCACGAAAGGTGGCTTGGTGATGCTGATCAAGCAACATGCAATGGAACTGGCGCCCGAAGGGATCACCGTCAACGGCGTCGCGCCGACGTTCGTCTATACGGAGATGATCCGGCACGTGATGGAGAACGACACCTTTCGTGAGGGCTTGTTGAACCGAATTCCACTTGGCAGGATCGCCGATCCGAAGGATATCGTCGGCCCTGCCCTGTTTTTCTGTGCGCCTGCATCTGGCTTTGTGACAGGGCAGACACTGTATGTGGATGGCGGCATTACATCCAGTCAGTAAGTGTTTCTGCAGGCGCCTGAGCCGGATCCGGCCAGCGGTCCTGCTCTGCCCAAGACCCTCGGCTCTTGACGGATTGGCCCGCACGCCTCGGCCTTGTTTCCAATCCCACGTCCGGTTTGGGGCGCGCGCAACGGAGGCGCAGGCGGTCCTTTTCAAACGCGCGGAGAGGACTGCGATCTAACGCGCAAAGGTGGTGCCGAACGGGTCACCGGGCCGACCCAACGCCGCCAGGCGGCCAT
>DQCI01000176.1:30544-30739 GCA_003545125.1 Paracoccaceae bacterium | reverse complement strand
CAAATCGGTCTCAATTCGGCGGAGTATTCCCTGCTATCAGGGAATTCTGCCGGGAAAATGCGAGATCCCGGCCTTTTTCGGCGACCAAAGCCCTGAAATCAGGCGGACAATCAATACCTTGCGCACGAAGTCCCTACTCATCGGCGCAGGGAGTTTTTTTGGCCTGAACCGGGAATGGGCTGCGAACGCTTTTGC
>DQCI01000176.1:29983-30480 GCA_003545125.1 Paracoccaceae bacterium | reverse complement strand
CCAAGGAGATATCCATGGCGCGACGTGTAGCCTGATCGATCCGGCGGGACACCGGTCTCTCCGATCATGGCTTCTCACGCAGCACTTCGTAAGGCGTCTTGCCTTGGTGTGCGCCGTGCGGCCGGACGAGGTCATCGACGCGCACCCGGTCCCGCAGCTTGGCCTCGAGATCGACGTCGCCCTTGTCGCTGAGAAGTTGATGGAACGCCTGTTCGTCGGACCGGTGGGAACGTTCGACTTTAGCTTTCAACTGGGGCGCGCTCGGCTTGATGTAGGCGTAACGGATGCCGAGATCCTCGACATGCCAGTGGAATGTCGTCTGGAACCCAGGGCCATTATCCGTTGCCCGACAGGTGATTTCATAGACTTCGACGAAAGGGGGTCCTGATTTTGCGGATGCGGAACCGGAAGGTCGAGATTACGTGGTCGAGGAAGTCGATGGCGTCCGCCTGGTTGTGGCGTCTAAAGATCTTGAGGGGCCGGACCCGCGTCGCGTC
>DQCI01000176.1:13251-29977 GCA_003545125.1 Paracoccaceae bacterium | reverse complement strand
TTCCTGAATGTGATGCCCCGGCCCCTGCCTGTTGTGGCGCTTGGTAGGGCCTTTCTGGCGCGGGTTCCGCGCGGCACCCGGTTGAGCCCGTTCCGGCAGAGGCTGCGATAGATGCCGGCGTCCGAGAGCGTGATCCCGTTATGGCGCTCCAGATACCAGACGATGCGCATCAGCCCGAGGTGATACTGCGCCGCAGATACAGCCCCTTCTCCGCGACCCCGCGGGCGTCTTGTTCGGGGGATTGCGCGGCACGGATCGGCGGCCGACGAGACCCGCCTCACCCTCGCGCCGATACCCGTCGCAGCAACGATAGAAGCCGGCCCGGCCGACGCCGAAGTACCGGCAGGTCTTGCTGACGTTGCGGTGCCGACAGGCGTGCTCAAGACCTCGTTGCTTGCGACGGATTTCCCGTTGATCCTCTGTCATGGGATACACCCTCCCTTTCTCCCAGGGAGATTACCGAAAGTGTCTCGCTGACTCGTCCAAGGCTAAAAGCTTTGGCTGGACGGCCACGCATAGGGCCTGTATCGCGACGCGGCGCAGCCGCAGGACATGGCGCGCCCGCCCGCGTCGCGCCTGCATGATCCGGGGGTATGGTCCACACAGGTGCGAGCGCCACGACCCCTCACGCCTCTCCGCGCAACAGAACCCTCGCCGTCACTTCGTCAGTGACGATCCGGTCAACAAACCCCGCCCGTAGCACGGCGCGAGCGGCCCGCGCTTTGGCCGCCCCGGCCGCCAGAAGGGTCACCTCCGACCGGGCCATGTCCGCCAGCCCGATCGCCGGTGTGCGCTCGTTGAGATCGACCGGCGCGAGCGTCCCGTCTGCCCGCAGGAATTTCCCCGTGGTGTCGGCCACGACGCCCGCCGCCGCCATTGCCGCAAGGTCCGCCTTGCCGACCACGCCCGATGAGGTCAGCAAAGCCTCCCGCCCACCTTCGCCGACCGAGACGATCATGTGGCTGGCGGATCGGGCCGCATCCAGAGCTTCGCGCACCAGCCGCTGTCGCATGAACAAGGCGGCATCTTCGGGGCTATCCGCCAAAAAAGGCGCCGGCAGGAACAGCGCCTGACCGCCGGCAACTTGCGCGATCCGCGCGCAGACGTCGATCGGGCCTTCCGGCCCGGTGCGCACCATCGCCCCCATCAACGAGACAACCCGCAGTTGCGGGTTTTGCACGCCCGTCAGCGCGTCCGCCATCGCCGACAATGTGCGCCCCCAGCCAACGCCGACGGTGATCGGGCCGCTTGCGGCGACCACGCGAAGCCAGTTTGCGGCGACCATACCGACCGCCCGGCGCGCGGCGCTGGCGTCCGCGCTGCCTGGGTCGGGTGCAACGAGCACGTCGCGGATCGCCAATTTCCGGCGCAGCGCTTCCGCAAGCGCCAACGTGCCGGAACTGCGATGATCGAGCGAGATCACGACCTCGCCGGCCGCCCGGGCGTCTGACAACAGGCGCAGCACCTTGAACCGCGACAGACCAAGACGCTGCCCGACTTCGTCCTGACTGAACCCACCGACGTGATAGAGCCAAGCCGCCCGGATACGTGTGTCATCTGTCATCGTCGTCGCGCCCCTGCTTGACGCAATATCAGCCACATATTACACATATGTTTGTCGCCTGCACAATTGTGCAGATGCAGCCTGCGCTGTATCAAGGGGGGGCCATGACGACATACGTCCTTGGAATTGACGGCGGAACCGAGAGCATCCGCGCGCGAGTCTTCGGCCTCGACGGTCGGTCGGTCGGCGACAAAGCGGTCTCATACGCCACCGCCTTCCCAGCCCCCAGCCACGCAGAGCAGAACCCGGAAGATTGGTGGACCGCGGCCGGGACCGCCACGAAAGGGGCGATCGCCGCTGCTGGCGTGGACCCCGCAGACATCAAAGCCCTCGCCTGTGACACAACCAGCTGCACGGTCGTGGCCCTGGATGCGACCGGTGCTCCGGTGCGGCCATGTCTCTTGTGGATGGACGTCCGCGCCCATGCCGAGGCGGCCGATATCCTGGCCACTGGCGATCCGGCGCTGCGGATCAACGGTGGCGGTGCCGGGCCGGTCAGCCCCGAATGGATGCTTCCCAAAGCCCTGTGGATCAAGCGCAACCAACCCGAGATCTGGGCCCGCGCCAAGATGGTCGGCGAGTATCAGGACTTCATGACGCTGCGCATGACCGGGCGCTGGACGGCCTCGCTCAACAACATGACGATGCGCTGGCACTACCAGACCCAGCACGGCGGCTGGCCAGATACGCTGTTGGCGCGAGCCGACCTGTCGGACCTGCGCGACAAATGGCCGGCCGATTTCGTCGCCCCTGGCGAGGCCATCGGCCCGCTGACCGCATCCGCTGCCGCCCATCTGGGTCTGCCCGCATCCTGCCTGGTGGTCCAGGGCGGCGCCGATGCCTTTATCGGCATGATCGGTCTCGGGGTCACCCAGCCCGGCGATCTTGCCCTGATCACCGGCTCGTCGCATCTGCAACTGGGTGTCGCCATGCGCGAGACTCACGTCGGCGGCGTTTGGGGAACCTATGCCGATTGCGTCTATCCTGGCCGCGACATCATCGAAGGCGGCCAGACCTCTACCGGGTCGGTGATTTCCTGGTTCAAGCGCAACTTCGCGCCCGAGGCCACATTCGACGACCTCAACGCGGCCGCCGCCACCCTGCCACCCGGCGCGGAAGGGGTGCTGGCGGTCGATCATTTCCAGGGCAACCGGACGCCGCACACGGATGCCCTGGCGCGGGGCGCGGTCACCGGTCTGACGCTGAAACACACCTCTGCCCATGTCTACCGCGCCCTGATCGAGAGCATCTGTCTGGGCACCCGCGCCATCGTCGAGGCCTTTGGCACGGCCTTCGAAGCGCGCCGCATCGTCGTCGCCGGCGGGGCGGTCAATGCGCCGTTGTGGCTGCAAATCCACGCCGACACGCTTGGCCTGCCGCTGGAGCTGACCGAGCAGCCAGAGGCGCCATGCCTCGGCTCCGCCATCCTCGCCGCCGTGGGGGCCGGGGCGTTTGCCGATATCGACGCCGCCTGTGCGGCCATGGTGCGCACCGCCCGTGTGATCCAACCGGACATGCAGGCGCACGCGGCCTACGCGCCGGTTTTCGACCGCTATCAAGCCGCCTTCGGCGCATTGAAGCAGATCCGCACATGACCCTCGTCAACGATGCCGCCCTTCACCGGTACCGCACCATGCGCCGGATCCGCTCTTTCGAAGAACGGGTGGGCGAGATGTTCCTGAAGGGCGAGACGGCGGGGTCGATGTTGCATCTGTCGATCGGAGAAGAGGCCGTGGTCGGGCTGACCGATCACATGACCGACGGCGATACCTTCACCACCCACCACCGTGGCCACGGCGTCTTTCTGGCGCGCGGCGCGGACCCGATGCGCATGTTGGCCGAGATCGGTGGCCGGGACGTCGGGTATTGCCGCGGCAAAGGCGGGTCGATGCACATTGCCGACCGCGGTCTCGGTCATCTCGGGGCCAATGCCATTGTCGGCGGCGGAATCCCTCATATCGTTGGCGCTGGCATCACCGCGCGCAACACCGGCTCCGGCGCAATCTCGGTCGCGTTCTTCGGCGACGGCGCGATGGGACAAGGCATCCTCTACGAAGCGATGAACATGGCGGCGCTGTGGAAACTGCCGGTGGTGTTCTGCTGTGTGAACAACCAGTACGGCATGGGCACACGGGTGGACCGGGCGGCGGGCAAGCAGGATTTCCCAGCCCGCGCCGACGCCTTTGGGCTGCGCGCCGCGCGGGCGGACGGGGCGGATGTCGAGGCCGTTCAGGAAACCGCACGGGCGATCGTCGACGGTGCCCGTGACGGACAACCGGGCTTTCTGGAAATCGACGCCTATCGTTTCCATGGCCACGCCCGGATGGACAAAAGCCCTTACCGCACGCCCGAAGAAGAGGCAACGGGACGCAAACGCGACCCGCTCGCCACCGCGCGTACGGCGCTGGATGATGACGCAACGCTCGACACCATCGACGCCGACGCCAACGCCGAAATGGATCGGGCCATGGCGGGCGCCATCGCCGCCACGGCGCCGGCTTCGGCGACGATGTTCGAGGATGTCTACGACCCCACGACCGCTGCGCCCCAGCCGCAACGCGCACGACTTGCGGCCGTGCTGGGGGAACGCCCATGACCGAGGTCGCCTATCGCGACGCCCTGCGTCTGGCCCTGAGCGATGCGATGGCGGCCGACGAGGCCGTCGTTCTGATCGGTGAAGAGGTGGGGCTCTATGGCGGCGCTTACGGCGTCACCAAAGGTTTGCTCGACCGGTTCGGGGCCAACCGCGTGATCGACACACCGATTTCCGAACCCGGCATCGTCGGGGCCGCCATCGGCGCCGCGATGACCGGCCTGCGCCCGGTGGCCGAGATCATGTATGTCGATTTTGTCGGCATGGTGATGGATCAACTGGCCAACCAGGCCGCCAAGTCGCGCTACATGTTCGGCGGTCAGATCGGTGTGCCGATGGTTCTGCGCACCCAAGGCGGCACCGGACGCTCCGCCGCCGCCCAGCATTCGCAATCGCTCGAGGCCTGGATCATGCACACCCCCGGCCTGCGCCTTGCGATGCCGGGAACCGTGTCCGACGCGTATCACTTGTTGCGCGACGCCCTGCGCCAGCCGGACCCGGTCGTGTTCATCGAGCACAAGAGCCTTTACACCATGAAGGGCGAGATCGGCGACAGCCCGGATGCGCCCTGGGGCAGCCCTGCGATCCGCCGTGCGGGGCAGGATCTGACCATCGCCACCTACAGTCGAATGTTGCACGAAACACTGAAAGCCGCGGATGCGCTCGCGGCAGACGTCTCGGTGGAGGTTGTCGACCTGCGCTGTCTCAACCCGATGGACGACAGCGTGCTGATGGACTCGGTCCGCCGCACCGGGCGCTGTCTGATCGTGACCGAAGCGGTCACCACGGCCTCCGTCTCGTCCGAGATTGCCGCCCGTGTCACCGAACAATGCTTCGACTGGTTGGAAGAACCGCCCGTGCGCCTGGGCGGCGAAGACATCCCGATCCCGGTCTCGCCCGCGCTCGAACGCGCCTCGATCCCGGATGCGGTGTTGATCGAAGAGGTCGCGCGCTGGCTTGTCACGCGGGAGGCGCCGACATGGGCAGCGTGACGCTGATGCTCCCCCGCCTTGGCGAGACCATGGAAGAGGCGAAGGTCACCGAATGGATCGTCGCCCCCGGCAAGACATATGCCCGGGGCGATGTGCTGCTGGAAGTCGAGACCGACAAGACCGTGGTCGAAGTGCCGGCCCTGGCCGATGGCAGGCTGATCACGCAGCTTGTCGCCACCGGCGACATCGTGGCCCTCGATGCCCCGATCGCCGAAGTGGAACAGGACGGCGAACCGCCGCGCGCCGAGCAGGCCACCGCCGCCGCCGATGCCGCCGATGCCAGATCCGAGATGCCCGGAACCGCGGCGCCCGATGGCGGGACGCCCGTGACTGGGGCGCCCGATGACGGGACGCCTGTGACTGGAGCACCCGAAAGACCCGCGGCCTCCGGACCCCGGCCGAGCGGCGACCGGATCGCAGCCTCCCCGGCCGCCCGGGCCGCGGCGCGCCGGCAGGGCACCCCGCTGTCGGGCATTACCGGCACAGGCCGGCGCGGCCGCATCACCGCCGAAGATGTGGCGCAACACGGCGGGACCGTCGTCCTGTTGCACGGGCTGTTTGACACCTCTGCCGGATGGCGCAGCCTGCCACGGCGATTGGCGCAACGGGGCCTCGCCTGTGTGACCCTCGATCTGCCCGGTCATGGCGACGACACTTCTGTGGCGACAAGTTTCGACGCGGCCGTCGACCAGGTGGCCGCACGGCTTCCACAGGGCCCACTGCACCTTGTCGGCCATTCCCTGGGGGGCGCATTGGCCACGCGGCTTGCGGCGTCGTCCGGCGTCGATGCGGTGTCGCTCACCTTGTTTGCGCCGATCGGTCTGGGGGCCGCAATTTCCGCCGCCTTCCTGGACGAGATGGGCAACGCAACGACCTTGGAAGCGCTTCGGCAAGCACTCTCGTTTCTCGATGGCGGGCCGGTGTCAGACGCCGCCATTGCCCAACAGTTGCCGCACCACACGACTGGCCTTGCAGGCCGGGTCGCGCTGGCACAGTCTGTGGCCACCGACGGCTTCCAGACCTGCGACGTGACCGCCGATATCGCCTCCGTCCCTTGCCCGGTGACGGTCCTGTTCGGTACAAGCGACCGTATTCTTGACTGGCGCGACGTGGCCCATCTGCCCGCTGAAACGCGCATCCATCTGATTCCGAACGCGGGGCATCTGCCCCATCTTGTTCGGCCCGACCTTGCCGCCGCATTGATCGCGTCCCGGCTTGACCTGGCGAAAGGCATTTGACCAAGCATTTCCGCCAAACACCTTGAAACCACTGACCCTGGCAGAGGCTGGGGCACCAACGGGAGGAAGACATGAAAAAAACCACAGCTGTCATCGCCGCACTCGCAAGTACGATGCTTGTCACCCCGGCCTTTGCCGACAGCCACTCCAAGCAGCTTGCCACCGTCGTCAAGATCGACGGAATCGCCTGGTTCGACCGGATGCGCCAAGGCGTCGATGAATGGGCCGCCGAGACCGGCAACAACGCCTATCTCGTCGGACCGGCACAGGCGGACCCGCAGCAGCAGGTCGCCCTGATCGAAGACATGATCGCCCAGGGCGTTGACGCGCTGTTGGTCGTGCCGATGTCGCCCGAAGCGATTGAGCCGGTTCTGGGCCGCGCGATGGAGGCCGGGATCACCGTCATCACCCACGAGGCGGCGAGCCAGCAGAACACGCTCTATGACATCGAGGCCTTCAAGAACGAAGACTTTGGCGCCAACTTGATGGACCGCATGGCGGCGTGCATGGGCGAGGAAGGCGAATATGCCGTGTTCGTCGGCTCGCTGGGCAGCCAGACCCACAACCAGTGGGTCGACGGGGCGATCGCGCGGCAGATGGAAGCCTATCCGAACATGACGATGGTGGGCGACAAGAACGAGACCGCCGACGACCAGCAGCAGGCCTATGCCAAGGCGCAGGAAGTGCTGCGCGCCTACCCGAACATCAAGGGTTTGCAGGGCTCGGCCTCGACCGACGTGGCCGGCATTGGCCTGGCAATCGAAGAACGTGGCATGGAAGCCGACACCTGCGTCTTCGGCACGTCCCTGCCCTCGATCGCGGGTCAGTACATGGAAACCGGCGCTGTCGATGGTATCGGGTTCTGGGATCCGAAGATCGCAGGGATCGCGATGAACCAGGTCGCGATGATGATCATGCACGGTGAAGAGATCACCGACGGCATGGATCTGGGTCTCGAAGGCTACGAGGCGGTGACGCTGGAAGACAAAGTCATCACCGGCAAGGCCTTTGTCGACGTCGATGCGTCCAACATGGCCGAGTACAACTTCTGATCGCCCGGTCTTAAGCAAAAAACGACCGCGCCCCGGATGTCTCGGGGGCGTGGTCCCAACAGGGACAGCCCATGCCGACAGACACCCAACCCGCCCCGCTTGTGACCTTGGAGGCGGTGACAAAACGCTACGCGGCAATAACCGCACTCGACAATGTCGATCTGACGATCCGCGCCGGCGAGGCTATTGGCCTTGCGGGTGAGAACGGATCCGGCAAATCAACCCTGATCAAGGTCTTGGTTGGTGTCGAGCACGAATCCGGTGGCCGCATCATGTTCGACGGCGAGCCGCAGTCTCGCCTGACGCCCACCGCCGCGACCGCCGCGGGCGTGCAGGTCATTTTTCAGGATTTCAGCCTGTTCCCGAATCTGACGGTCGCCGAAAACATCACAATGACCGCGGAACGCGCCACGGGAACGGTGCTGGTGCGCAACGCGCGCGCCCGGGCGCGCGCCACCGAGGTGCTGAACCGTGTTGGCGTCAAATTGGATCTCGACGCCCGTGTCGAGCGCCTGCCCGTCGCCCACAAGCAGCTCGTCGCGATCTGCCGGGCGCTGGCCGCCGACGCCCGCCTGATCATCATGGATGAGCCGACAACCGCCCTGACCGAACGCGAAGTCGCCCGCTTGCTGGATTTGATCCGCACCCTCAAGGCCGATGGCGTCGCCGTTCTGTTCGTATCGCACAAACTGGGCGAAGTTCTGGAGGTCTGCGAAACCGTGGTGGTCCTGCGCAACGGCGCCAAGGTCGCCGAGGGCCCCGCAACCGACTTCGACTCCGCCTCCCTCACGCGCGCCATGACCGGTCGTAACGTCGCCTCGGAACCGCCGGCCCCGCTTGATCCGACGGCCCCCACGCTCTTGAAGGTCGAGGGGCTGGTCCGCGACGGGGCGTTCGAAGATGTCTCGCTGTCGCTGCGCGCGGGCGAGGTTCTGGGCGTTGCGGGCATTCTGGGCTCCGGCCGCACCGCCCTTGCCAAGGCCTTGTTCGGTCTGGCCCGCCCGGACCGGGGCCGCGTGTCGCTTGACGGGCAGGATATCCCCCTGGGCGATCCGATTGCCGCGGCCGCGGCCGGCATCGGCTACGTGCCAGAGGACCGATTGACCGAAGGCTTGTTCCTGGAGCAAAGCATCGCCCACAACATCGCCATCGGGCGTTTTGACGCGCACGCGAAAAACGGCGTGATCAACCTCGGCAACCTGTGGGGCGAAGCCGCCGACTGGCTGAAACGCCTGTCGGTCAAAACCCCCGACGCAACCGCCGCTGTCCGTTCGCTGTCGGGCGGCAACCAGCAGCGGGTCGTGCTGGCCCGCTGGATGGCGCGCCAGCCGCGCGTGTTGATCCTGAACGGCCCCACCGTCGGCGTGGATGTTGGCTCCAAGGCGGAAATCCACGGCATCATGGCCGATCTGGCGGCGAGTGGCCTTGGCGTCATCGTCATCTCCGACGACCTGCCGGAGTTGCTGGCAACCTGTCACAGTATCCTGGTGATGAAAGGCGGACGCATCACCGAAGTCGTCCCCGGCGGCGCTGGCGTGACTGAGGCGGATCTCAGCCACAAGCTCGCGTCATGATCCCTCAAAGTCTTCATAATACAGGCAGAAACGGATGAAATCTTTCGACTGGAAACGCAACGAAGTGCTTGTTTTCGCGGTGATCGTCGCATTCTGCGTCGTCGCGGCGTTCAGCGACCCCAACTTTTTGTCGATCCCGACGCTGACCGACCTGATGCGAAACTCCATCGTGTTGGGGATTTTCGCGGTCGGCGCGATGGTCGTGCTGGTCTCTGGCGGCATTGACGTCAGTTTCACCGCCGTGGCGGCCTTCGCCATGTACGCCACGACCGTGATGCTGCGCGATCTGGCGCCGGACATGCCCTGGCCGCTTGCCTTCGCGATCGCCACATCCATCGGCGCGGCCCTGGGTTCGATCAACGGCTTCCTGATCGCGATTTGCGGCCTGCCGACGCTGATCGTCACCCTGGGCACGCTTTCGGTGTTCCGTGGCTTTCTGCTCACCTTCATCGGCACGCTGCAAATCTCCAACCTGCCGCCGGGGATGCGGGATTTCAGCCGCTGGATGATGATACGCGGCACCAATTCGGACGGGTCGTTCTACTCGCTCCCCTGGGCTTTCATGGCGCTCGTGATCATCGCGGCGGCGACCTGGGTGATCTTGAACCGCACCATGCTGGGCCGCGCCATCTACGCCATCGGCGGCGCCCCGGAAAGTGCCCGCAGGATTGGCATTAACGTGCGCCGGACCCAGTTCTTCATATACGTCTTCGTCGGCGCGCTGGCGGGCCTCGCCGGGATCATTCACGCCTCTATGGCGCGGATCTCAAACCCGTTTGACCTCGTTGGACTGGAACTGAGCGTGATCGCGGCGGTGGTTCTTGGCGGCGCGCGTCTGACCGGTGGCGTTGGCACGCTGACCGGTACGTTTCTGGGGGTCGCGTTGATCGTGCTGGTGCGTAATTCGCTGATCGTGATCGGGATCCCCTCGACATGGCAATCGGTGACGATCGGTGTTCTGATCCTCCTGGGCACCGGCCTGCCCGCCTGGCAAGCCAAGCGCGCGGAGGCTCGAGCGGCATGATCAATCGTATCCTGCATTCGACCGAGGGGCGGCTGGCGGCGATCACGCTGGGGGTCTTCGTTGCGATGGCGATCTTGGTGCCCGACCGCTTCCTCTCGCCCGCCAACCTGACCTCGATGGCGTTCCAGTTCCCGGAGTTCGCGATCCTCGCGCTCGCCGTGTCCGTGGCCATGCTGACCGGCGGCATCGACCTTTCGGTTGTCGGCGTTGCAAACCTGTCGTCGGTCATTGCGGCCCTGTTCATGAGCCACTTCGCAGGAGACGGCCAAGGCGCCGGCCTGCTGATTGCCGCGGCATTGCTGTCGCTCTCGATCGGGCTGACGGCCGGCCTGTTCAATGGCCTGCTTGTCGCGAAATTCGGCCTGCCGCCGATCCTTGCGACGCTCGGGTCCGGACTGGTTTTCGCCGGTCTCGCCATCGCGATGACGGGCGGCAGCGCGGTGATGGGATTGCCCCCTGCCGTCGCCTGGGTCGGAAACGGAACCCTCCTGGGCATCCCGGTGCCGCTGGTGATCCTCGCAATCCTTGCCGCCGGCGTGGGCTGGGCGCTGAAGTACACCGCCTTCGGTCAGAAGACCCGCATGTTCGGCGCCAACCCCCTTGCGGCACGCTATGCGGCGATGGGCACAGAACGTGTGCTGTTGAAGGTCTATGGGCTTTGCGGCATGCTTTCGGCGGTCGCCGGGCTGATTGTCATGTCGCGCGCCAATTCCGCCAAGGCCGACTACGGCAGCAGCTATGTGTTGCTGGCCGTGCTGATCGCGGTCCTCGGCGGGGTCAATCCCTACGGCGGCTACGGACGGATCATTGGCGTGGTCCTGGCCGTTTTGTCGATGCAGTTCCTGTCTTCGGGCCTGAACCTGTTGCAGGTCACCAACTTCGCGCGTGAAATGATCTGGGGCATTCTGCTCATCGCCGTGATGCTTATCAATCTCGTCTCTTTCCGGAGCAAACCATGAAAAAGATCCTCAACGACCCCGAAGCCTATGTTGACGAAACGCTGGCTGGCTTGTGTGCGGCCCACCCGGAGAGCTACCGGCTGACCGGCGACGACGGCCGCGTCGTGGCCCGGGCCACGCCGGGCAAAGACGGCAAGGTCGGCATCGTCTCGGCCGGCGGGTCGGGCCACCTGCCCGTTTTTACCGGCTACGTCGGCACCGGCCTGCTGGATGCCTGCGCGATCGGCAACGTTTTCGCCTCGCCGTCTGCGGATCAGATGGCGGACGCAATCCGCGCTGCCGACCAGGGGTCGGGCGTGCTGCGCCTGTACGGGAACTACGGCGGCGACGTGATGAACTTCGACATGGCCGGCGATCTGGTCGAAATGGACGACATCGAAACCACAACCGTGCTGCTGGCCGATGACGTGGCCTCGGCCCCGCCCGAGGAGGCCGAAAAGCGGCGCGGTGTGGCGGGCATGGTCTTCGCCTTCAAGATCGCCGGGGCGGCCGCCGAAGCCGGCCTCGATCTGGCCGGGGTCACCCGCGTGGCGCAGAAGACCGCCGACGCCTGCCGGTCTGTCGGGGTCGCGTTGTCGCCCTGCACGGTGCCGCAGGCGGGCAAGCCAACCTTCGAGATCGGCGAGGATGAAATGGAAATGGGCATGGGCATCCATGGCGAACCCGGCGTCTGGCGCGACAAGCTGCGCCCCGCCGACGCGATCGCCGAGGAAATGATGGACCGCCTGCTGGCCGATATCGACATTGCTCAAGGCGACCGCGTCTCGGTTCTGGTCAACTCGCTGGGGGCGACGCCGCACGAGGAATTGTTCATCCTCTACCGCATCGTCGAGGCGCGGTTGCAGGCCGCAGGGGCGCAGATCGTCATGCCGCTTGTCGGGCGCTACGCCACATCGATGGAAATGACAGGGGTGTCCTTCACCTTGTGCAAACTGGATGCAGAGCTGGAAGGCTACCTGACAGCCCCCTGCGACTGCCCGTTCTGGATCGTCAAATGATCACCGTTGCCGATCTGCGCAGCGCGGCGTTCCGCCTGAAGACCGCGATGGAAGCCGAAGCCGACACCCTCAACACGGCCGATGGCGCGTTGGGGGACGGGGATCTGGGGATCACAATGCGAAGCGGGTCGCGCGCCATCGCGGCGGCGGCCGAGGATTTGCCCGAAGACTTCGGGATGGCGCTCATGGGCTGCGCGCAGGCGCTCACCAAGGCGTCGTCCTCGTCCTACGGTACGCTGCTTGCGACCGGGCTGATGGCCGCCGCGAAGCAAGCCAAGGGCCGCGAGGGGATCGAACCCGGCGATCTTTCCGGCCTGCTGGTGGCCGCCCGCGACAAGATGATGGCCCGCGGCAAGGCGGAGCTGGGCGGCAAGACGGTGCTCGACACGCTCGACGCGATTGCGACAGCCCTCGACGGCGCGCAGGATCCCGCGGCGGCGGCGGTCACGGCGGCTGAAGACGCACAGGAGGCCTTCCGCGACAAACGTGCGACAATCGGACGGGCCCGCATCTTTGCCGACAAATCCGTGGGCCTGGACGATCCCGGGATGCTGGCAATGACAAAAATCGTGCAGGCAGTGACAGGCCGCTAACACGCAATCCGCTCAGCGGGACCCGGTTTCTTGTTTGAAGCGCGCGGCATATTCTGCGCTTCGAGCGCCGTTCATGAGACTGATATCATGGACGGCGCTCTTGCCCGCGTCAGACGTAGCCGTCGAGCCCGTCCACCATCTGGCCTGCATGCAGCGCCCAATCCGCGTCTGCAAAGCGCGGTTTGGCGAATTGGTGCTGATGCCAGTACGGATAGATCAGCGGCGGCCGCGATACCGCATCAAGCTGCGCGATCTCAGCCTCCGTGAGGACGATATCCGACGCGCCCAGGGTTTCGCCAAATTGCGCCTCGGTCCGGCCGCCCACCACGACTGTGGCAATCGCGGGCCGTTGCAGCAGCCACGCGAGCGCCACCTGCGCAATCGGCCGGTCGCCGGCGATGTCGCGCAGCACATCGACAATGCCCCACAACCGATCCCAATCCCGGACCGGCGGTTCCGTCCAGCCTTGGGCCTGACGGGACCCCTCGGCAAAGCCCTTCGGCCCGTGTTTGCCTGTCAACAATCCGGCCGCGAGCGGCGACCAGACCATCACGCCAAGACCCTGGTCGACGGACAGGGGCAGCAATTCATATTCCGCTTCCCGGGCTTCCAGCGTGTAATGGATCTGCTGTGCGGTGAACCGTTCCAACCCACCGGCGCCACTTGCCATCAAGCCCTTCATCACCTGCCATGCGGACCAGTTGGAGCAGCCGAAATAGCGCACCTTGCCGTCCTGTACCAAGCGGTCCAGGGCGGCCAGAACCTCTTCCATCGGGGTTTGGCCGTCCGCTTCGTGGATCAAGTAGATGTCGATGTGATCGCGCCCGAGCCGCTTCAGCGACCGTTCGCATTCGCGGATCAGATGCCAGCGGCTCATCCCCTCATCGTTGGGGCCATCGCCGATCCGCATCCGGGCCTTTGTACTGATCAGCGTATCCGGGTCGCGGTCTTTCATCACCGCACCGACGATCTCCTCGGACAGGCCGGTGGAGTACATATTGGCCGTGTCGATCAGGTTCACGCCCCGGTCCAGGCAGGTATCGACCAATCGTCCCGCCTCGGCCTCATCCTGCGCACCCAGTCGGGCAAAGAAACCCCGGCCGCCAAACGTGAAGGTGCCCATCGAGAGAGCGGAAACCTTCAGCCCGCTGCGCCCCAAATACCGATACTGCATTCGTCTTCCTCCTGCGTTCCAAATGGCCCCGCCTGCATCGACCGTCCCGGGCGAAAACCCCTTCGACGGTCTCCAGGTCCCGCGTGACCGCGCCAAAAGCAGCGCACGGCCGCTTGCGCGCGTGCACGCCCCGGACGAGGGTCTTGCTCCGGCCCGGCCCGGCCCTGCAACTGTACCATCACACGCCCAGTGCGCCATGCCCAAACGCCTCGCACCGGGGTGACAAACCGCGCACCAGACCCGGTCGACCGGGCTCGTTCTGCGCCGCCGCCTGCCCCGGACTACGTTGCGCCGTCGGCCGCGCCGGCGCCGCCAAGGTGATTGCCCATTGCGCGTCAACCGGACCGGGGTCCCACAGGTCCGAAATTGCGCGCGACCCCTGAAGGTCCGACAAGCCGTGGATGGCCGACCGGGCAAAGAACCGCGGCTGTGGATTGGCGGGCGTTTTGAGGCCGAATCCGGCGAGGGCGGCCAAGGATTTTTCCACCCAGCCATAGGTGGACGGGCGATCTGTTTGCTTGCCCGGTGCACTTCCATCGAACCGCGCCGGGTTTGCCGAAGGCTGGTCACGCCAATTCACGCGACCATATTGAATTCGCCCTCGAGGTGCCCCTGGATTTGTAGAGGCTCTGCCCGCATCACCTTCAACCGATCATTGGCTGCATCGTGGTCATTCCCAGACGGTGCCCGCCATTTCTTGCGCCCGACGGCGCTCTGGAAATGGAGCGGAACCCGGCGTTGGAAAAAGTACCTGCCATGTTCGATAAGCCTGTATTCGGGCTTGGTTTCGGCCATCTCGGTCCCGAAAAACCACTTTCGGGCACCAAAAATGGACCCAGAAGGCGCGACTCTACAGACAAAGTGCCGTTCTTTCAATGGATTGGGAGAGGTGGTGGGCGACCCTGGAATCGAACCAGGCGTGGGTCTCCCCGGCGGAGTTACAGTCCGCTGCCGCACCTTGCAGCCCGTCGCCCGTACCGGCGCCTGCGCCCCGGAACGAGGGCGGAAATACAGCCGCCCCCCGCCCCCGTCAAGCGAAAATCCTTGCGCCCGGCCGGCCGCGCCCGCATTGTCCGCGCCAACGCAGCGACGGACCTCGAACAGGGAGCGGCACGTGGCAAAGAAGCCCTCATGGGTGGTCGAAAAGGAGCGCGCACGCACCGCCGAGGCGCGCGAAACCTTCTGGCTTTTCGGCATCCACGCGGTGCGCGACGCGCTGACCAACCCGGCCCGCGAAAAGCTCCGGCTGGTGGTCACCAAGAACGCAGCCGACAGGCTCGCCGAGGCCATCGCCCAGGCCAACATCGGGGGCGGCTGCGACCCCGAGATTGCCGACCCGCGCAAGTTCCCGGTCCCGCTCGATCCAGGGAGCGTCCACCAGGGCGCGGCGCTCGAGGTGAAACCGCTCGACTGGGGCCCGCTCGACGAGGTCTGTGCCGCCCCGCCCGGCACGGCCCCGCGCGTCGTGCTGCTCGACCGGGTCTCGGACCCCCACAATGTCGGCGCCATCCTGCGCTCGGCCGAGGTGTTCGGCGCAGCGGCGGTGATCGCGCCCAAGCGCCATTCCGCCCCCGAGACCGGCGCGCTGGCCAAGACCGCCTCCGGCGCGCTCGAACGCCAGCCCTATCTGCGGGTGACCAACCTCGCGCAGGCGATGGAGCTTCTCAAAGACCTCGGCTACGTGCTGCTCGGCCTCGACGGCGACGCCGATCAAAGCATCGACGCCGCGCTCGCCACCCTGCCCGGCGCGCCGGTGGGCCTCGTGCTCGGCGCCGAGGGTCCGGGCCTGAGGGAGAAGACCAAGGCGACCTGCGACCGGCTGGTCAAGATCCCCTACGGCCGCGATTTCGGCTCGCTCAACGTCTCCAACGCCGCCGCCGTCGGGCTCTACGCGGCCCGTGATCTGGCCGATGATCCCGCCCCCGCCGGAGACTGAAGTGATCGGCTAAAAACTGCCGATCGTTCACCGGACGTTCACGTTTTTGGCACCCGTATTTCCCTCTGCGCCTGCCGTTCTTATGTATGTGATCGAGAGCGGACTGTGGAACGTCCGTTATCTCCATTCACTGTCCCTCGTTCCACGAAACTGCGCCCGGATCTGCCGGGCGCTTTTTTTGGCGCGGGCCCCGTGCGCTCCCCCAAAACGCGCTTTTCACCGGCCCTATGGCTGCTTACGGTGCCGCCATGACCAGCGACACAGATATCCGCCAGATCCTCGACTCCACGAAAGTCATCGCCCTCGTGGGGTTCTCCAACAAACCCGACCGCGCCAGCCACAAGGTTGCGAAGTTCCTCGCCGAACGCGGCTACCGGGTGATCCCGGTCAACCCCGGTCTGGCCGGCCAGGCGTTCATGGGCGAGGCCATCGTCGCCGACCTCGCCGACATCCCGAAGGACGCGCATGTCGACATGCTCGACGTCTTCCGCCGCTCCGAACATGTGCAACCGGTGGTCGAGGCCGGACTCAAAGCGCTGCCGGACCTCCGGACAATCTGGCTCCAGATCGGCGTAACCAGCGCGGACGCGGCACGGATCTCCGCCGAGAAGGGCCTCGCTTTCGTCGAGGATCGTTGCCCGAAACAGGAGCTTGAACGGCTGGTGAGTTGACCGCGGACCGCGTTTGGCGACCGGCCTTCACGGTCCGGCACGCGCCCGCCGCATCCCGGCCTTCATTGGCGACGTTGTCCCGCCTCAGCCCCGCGCCGCCTTCTCGGCGATGCCGGACGTGCCCGCGCGCCGGTCGAGCTCGGCCAGCACATCTTCAAGCGCCACATCGCGCGCGGCGAGCATGACCAACAGATGGTAGAGCACATCCGCGGCTTCCGCCGTCAGCCGGGTCCGATCTCCCTTGACCGCCTCGATCACCGCTTCCACCGCCTCTTCGCCGAATTTCTCGGCGCATTTCTCCGGACCTTTCGCGAGCAGTTTCGCGGTCCAGCTGGCGTCGGGATCGCCGCCCCGGCGC
>DQCI01000176.1:12863-13200 GCA_003545125.1 Paracoccaceae bacterium | reverse complement strand
GCGGTCTCGGGTACGGTCTCTGTCGTCGTCTCTGGCGTCGTCATCTCAGAGCCTCACGGGGATGCCGGCGGCGGCCATGTATTGCTTGGCCTCGCGGATGGTGAAAATACCGAAGTGAAAGATCGACGCAGCCAGCACGGCGGAGGCATGGCCCTCGGTCACCCCTTCGACGAGATGCTCGAGCGTGCCGACCCCGCCCGACGCGATCACCGGGATCTCCACCGCGTCGGCAATCGCCCGGGTGAGGGGAAGGTTGAACCCTTCGCGGGTGCCGTCGCGGTCCATCGAGGTCAGCAGGATCTCCCCGGCCCCCTTCGCCGCGACGGTGCGGGCAAAT
>DQCI01000176.1:9734-12833 GCA_003545125.1 Paracoccaceae bacterium | reverse complement strand
TTGGCGTCGATCGCCACCACGATGCATTGCGAGCCGAACCGGTCGGCGGCTTCGGCCACCACGTCCGGGTCGGCCACCGCGGCCGAATTGAAGCTCACCTTGTCCGCCCCGGCCAGCAGCAGCTGGCGCACGTCCTCATGCGTGCGCACCCCGCCGCCGACGGTAAGCGGCATGAAACACTGCTCGGCGGTGCGGGTGACGAGATCGTACATCGTCCCGCGGTTCTCGTGGGTGGCCTTGATGTCGAGGAACGTCAGCTCGTCGGCCCCCGCCGCGTCATAGGCCTTGGCCGCCTCCACCGGGTCACCGGCATCGACCAGGTCGACGAAATTGACGCCCTTGACCACGCGGCCCTCGGCGACATCGAGACAGGGGATGATGCGGGTCTTGAGCATGGGATCTCCCGAGCGCGCGAATGGGCGCTTGCATGGGCCGGGCAATAACCGGTTTCAGCGGGCTTTGCCAGTGCCTGGGCGCCCGCCGCCCCGGACGGCCAAAGCGCTGCGCCCAGGGAAATCGCGCGCGACCGCACCGCGCCGCTTTCCCCGGCCCCGCCCCCGGGTTAGGGTCGCCCGGCACAGGAGGAACACCGGGATGGCTCAACCGCTTGCAACCTATCCGAGCCTCAAGGGCAAGGCGGTCGTTGTCACCGGCGGGGCGTCCGGCATCGGTGCCGAGATCGTGCGCGCCTTCGTCGCCCAGAATGCGCTGGTCGCGTTCATCGACCGCGACGCCGAAGCCGCGGGCGCCCTGCTCGACGCGGTCAAGGGCAAGGCGGTGTTCAAGAACTGCGATCTGCGCGACATCCCGGCGCTGCAATCCGCCCTCGCCGACATCGCCGGTGTGAACGGCGCGGCCGACGTGCTCGTCAACAACGCCGCGCGCGACGACCGCCATGACTGGCGCGACGTGAACCCGCATTACTGGGACGAGCGGATGCACACCAACCTGCGCCACATGTTCTTCGCCATTCAGGCGGTGGCGCCGGGCATGATCGCGGCCGGCGGCGGATCGGTCGTCAATATCGGCTCCAACTCCTGGCACGAGTTGGCCGGGGGCTTTCCCGCCTATGCCACGGCCAAAGCCGGCGTCGAGGGGCTCACGCGCACCATGGCGCGCGAGCTCGGACCGCACCGCATCCGGGTCAACACCGTGGTCCCGGGCTGGATCATGACCCCGCGCCAGTTGGAGCTGTGGATGACGCCGCAAAAGGAGGCCGCCCAACGGGCCAAGCAATGCCTGCCGGATCTCATCGGGCCGGAGGCGGTGGCGCGGATGGTCCTGTTCCTCGCCTCCGACGACGCGGCCGCCTGCACTGCCGGGGCATTTCCGGTCACGGCCGGGTCGATGTAGGTTTCGAACCGGCTTTCGCCCGGAGGTCGCGCAAAGCGCGGCCGAAACCCGACAGGCGGTTTTCGGTCTCGAAAACCTGCCGAAAGGGCCCCAGGTAGATCTCCGGAAAAAGAAGAAATCGGGCCGCGTGGGGTCAGGTTGAAACGGCGTCCATTGTGATCGCACCGGGCAGGGCGACCGGCAAATACCTGTTGCCCCCCCTCACACCGCAGTCACGGCAAGGTGTCTGGTACGTGTTCCGTGACTCCGGCCACCCTGCCCCCGTGAAATCCAGCATCCCAGGAGTCCCGATCATGAAACCGTTCACTGCCCTCGCCGCATCCGCCGCACTGATGCTTGCGCCATGGACCGCCGCCGCCCAGGACGGGCCAATGACCACCGACGCCTCCGGCTCGGTCTTGGAGACGGTCGCCGCACTTTCGGCCGCCATCGAGGGGGCGGGCGCCACGGTGTTTGCGGTGATCGACCACGGCGGCGGCGCGCGCAAGGTCGGCGAAGATGTCGGCGAGATGCAGCTCGTCGTGTTCGGTAA
This sequence comes from Paracoccaceae bacterium, assembly GCA_003545125.1. Lineage (GTDB taxonomy): Bacteria > Pseudomonadota > Alphaproteobacteria > Rhodobacterales > Rhodobacteraceae > Sinisalibacter. The sequence goes on along the minus strand of DQCI01000176.1, from coordinate 10,948 downwards.
CCCCGCCCTCGGCACGCCGGCGATCCTCGACGACCCGATGGCCGGGCTTCATTTGCCGCTGAAGGTGCTGGTCTACGAGGATGCCGGGGGCACGACACACATGGCCTGGGAATCTCCCGACGCGATGCTGTCAGGCCTCTTGGTGCCTGCGGATGCGGCCTACCTGGGCAAGATGTCCGCAGCACTGGAGACCCTGACCAACGCCGCGCGCTGACCCCGGCCTCGCCCACCTCGCCCGCTTCGCCCGGGCGAAGTGACAGTTAGCGCTATCTGTATAAAAAACAGAGACTTGACCCCCCGTCCGAGTTCGCCCACCCCTCGCCCACACCGGAAATCGGGTCGCGCTGGGGGCAGGAAACCGCTGCGAGCGGCCCGGAAAAGAGAGGCAGGGTCAGCCCTTCAGCACCTTGAGCGCCGCGCCCAGGTCGATCGCGCCGTCGTAAAGGGCGCGGCCAGAAATCGCCCCGTCGAGCGGCGCGCCGCAGGCTTTGAGCGCGCGCAGGTCGTCGAGCGACGACACCCCGCCCGAGGCGATCACCGGGATGCTCACGGCATTGGCCAGCGCCGCCGTTGCGTCCACGTTCGGCCCCTGCATCGCCCCGTCACGCTGAATGTCGGTGTAGATGATCGCCGCCACCCCGGCGTCTTCGAAGGACTTCGCGAGATCCGTCACCTCGACGTCGGTCTCTTCCGCCCAGCCCTTGGTCGCCACCTTGCCGTCTCGCGCATCGATCCCCACGGCGATCTTGCCGGGAAATTCCTTCGCCGCCGCGCGCACGAGCCCCGGGTTCTCCACCGCCACCGTGCCGAGGATCGCACGCGCCAGCCCGGCGGAGATCCAGCGCTCGATGGTGGCCATGTCACGGATGCCGCCGCCGAGTTGCGCCGGCACCGAGATCGCCCCCAGGATCGCCTCGACGGCGGCCGCATTCACCGGCTCCCCCGCGAAGGCGCCATTGAGGTCGACGAGGTGAATCCAGTCGCAGCCCGCCACCTCAAAAGCCCGGGCCTGGGCCGCGGGATCATCGTTGAAAACCGTGGCGGCGGACATTTCGCCGCGAAGCAGGCGCACACAGGCACCGTCCTTGAGGTCGATGGCAGGATAGAGGATCATCCGGAACTCCTTCGGTTTTCAGGCGCTTTTGGCATGGCAGGATGGGCGGGTCCAGAAGCCACCGCGCGAAGCGCGCCGCCCTTCACCCCCTGACGCACGC
>DQCI01000176.1:945-9721 GCA_003545125.1 Paracoccaceae bacterium | reverse complement strand
CGCAGCGCGCCGCCCCTTTCCCTGGCGCGCGCAGCGCGCCCCGCCCGCCGCAGGCGGCCGCGCACAAGCGCGGCGGGGGCCCGGCCAGATCCCGAAGAGCGCCCGCTCAGGGTGTCCAGCCGAGGAAATTCGCGATCATCCGCAGGCCTGCGTCCTGCGACTTTTCGGGGTGGAACTGGGTGCCGAAGATGTTGTCCCGGCCAACCACCGCGGTCACGTCACCGGCGTAGTCGACATGCGCCAGCCGCTCGACCGGGTTCGCCACCTGGAAGTGATACGAATGCACGAAATAGGCGTGGTCGCCGGTGTCCACCCCCTCGAGCACCGGGTGGGAATGGTCGATCACCAGGTCGTTCCAGCCCATATGCGGCACCTTCAGCCCCGGGTCCGCGGGGTCGATCGCCACGACCTCGCCGCCGATCCAACCGAACCCCGGCGTGTCGGCGTATTCGCGGCCCCGGGTTGCAAGCATCTGCATCCCGATGCAAATCCCGAAGAACGGCCGGCCCCGGGTGGTGACCGCCTCGTCCATCGCCTCGAACAGGCCCGAATGGTCGAACAACGCCCGCCGACAGGCCGGAAACGCCCCGTCGCCCGGCAGCACGATCCGGTCGGCACCCGCCACCACGGCGGGGTCGTCGGTGACCACCACGTCGCCCGCACCCGTTTCCGCCGCCATCCGCTGGAAAGCCTTCTCCGCCGAGTGCAGGTTGCCGGAGTCGTAGTCGATGAGAGCGGTCAGCATGGGGCGGCCTCGATAATGTCTCCTCCCCCTATCGCAGGTGCAGAACCTCGTCCAGTATCACAGGCGCGAGCGGGGCGCCGCCGGCCCCGTGCGACTGCTGCCGGTCGGTCTTGACCCCGGCAGGCACCAGCTTGCCGCCCGCCGCGCGCCGCGCTGTCGAGGACGATGACCTTGCAGGTGTCCGATGTGCAATCAAACCACCCGGGATCGTCGAACCTGCTGGCATCGCCCCTCAGCCGCTCTGGCCAACGGGCGAAAATGAGTTTTGTCCTGGTGCCGCATGCGGCGCAGAGATTCACGAAGACCTTCGCACCGCTTCCGGTGGAGACATGGCGGTAGCGTTTCGGATCGCCCCCGGTGAACCGAAGCGCGGCGACATCGAAGATCGGCTCGACCATGCCCTGGGATCCCGTGGCACACTCGTAGAAGGGGCAAGAGCACGCGGCCACCCACACCCGGTCTGCCGATGCTTCCGCGCAGGGCGCCGCACAGGTAGCCGCCGGCAGGGGACATGGTTTCTTCCCTCCGTCCGGTCGCCGGACCAGGACAGGACAGGACAGGACAGGACAAGATAGCAGGAACCCCGGCTCAGAGAGCGCCCTTGGTCGAGGGGATCGCGTCGGCCTTGCGCGGGTCGGTCTCGACCGCGTCGCGCAGAGCCCGCGCGACCGCCTTGAACGCCGCTTCGGCGATGTGGTGCGAATTGAACCCGTGCAGCCGGTCCACATGCAGGGTGATCCCGCCATGGCCCGCAAAGGCGGTAAAAAACTCGCGCACCAGCTCGGTGTCGAAGGTCCCGATCTTGGCCGTCGGGAACGCGACGTTCCAGACCAGGAACGCCCGGCCCGAAAGATCGAGTGCTGCGCGCACCTGCGCCTCGTCCATCGGCAGATGGCAGGCCCCGTAGCGGCGGATCCCGCGCTTGTCGCCCAGCGCTTCGCGAAGCGCCTGGCCGAGCGCGATGCCGGTATCCTCGACGGTGTGGTGGTCGTCGATGTGCAGATCGCCCACCGCCCGCACCCGCATGTCGATCAGTGCATGGCGCGCGAGTTGGTCGAGCATGTGGTCGAAGAAGCCGACACCGGACTGGTTGTCGTAGGTCCCGGTGCCGTCGAGATCGATCTCGACGCTGATGTCGGTTTCCGCCGTCTTGCGGTTGATCGTGGCCTTGCGCATCCGCAGGTTCCCCCTGTTGTGGCCGTGGTGCGGGCGTATTTTTGGGCCCCTTTACGGGCCACGGGTCAGGCTTCGGTTATAAGCGGGCGTTCGGGTGCTGAAAAGGCGGCATTTGCGGCCCCGGCGCGCCGCATGAAGTTGGACCGGAAGAGCATGCGGACTGCTCTGGTGGCGTCTCGGGGGCCCTTCCCGACCACGGGCATTTCTCCTCGCTTGTGCCAAGCGCCTTAATGCAGCCTGCCCGGGGCAGGCCGCATTGCATTGCCCCGCCTGCTCGGGGCGCACCCCACGCACGGGGAAACCCGCCTGAAGGTCCGCTTTGCTTTCGGGAACCTTCGGACGACGCGCTTGTCTTTGAGATCAGTGAAACGCGCCCGGTTTCTGACGGCATCCCATTGACTTGGATCAATGTAGCGCCCCCCGAAACTGGGCATGCTCAAGCCCTTGTCAGGCGATCAGGGGGCAGGGATACGCTGTGCGTCCGTCCGAGCCGGTCGAGAGATGGATTACGCATCGTTGCGTTGGCGCCATCACAAACCCGTGACGCACATGGTTCAATTGGGGGATAAACGATGGCTTATGTTCGATTCTTCAACGCGCTCGGCCAGGGTGGATATATTCGAGCGGGCGACTTTGACGTCTATGGAACCGGCGAGCTGGTTCCGGACTACAATGAGACCTACAGCGTCGTCGATTCCGATACCGTACTGGCAACAGGTTCCTTCAACGGCGGCGCCTATTGGTATGGTGGGTACATAGATGATATCGGCTACACGAATACCTACGAACTCGATAGCGCCTATCTGTTCGACGCCGCGCTCAATGATCTTGTTTGGCTCTACGACATCAATGTCCGGTTCGACATCAGAGATGACTTCTCCGCCGGCGTGAGTTTCTCCAACATGTACTCTGGCAATGATACTTTCATCGGCAACCGGTACGCGGACTATATCGAAGCGGGCAAAGGCAACGACCTTGTGAAAGGCTATGGCGGCAGGGATGTGCTGAAAGGTCAGGCCGGCAAGGACATTCTCAAGGGCGGCAATGGTGACGATGTCATTCGCGGCGGCAAGGGCCGTGACAAGGAATTCGGCGGCAAAGGCGAGGACACCTTCAAGTTCAATACCGGCGACGACGTGTCGATCATCAAGGATTTCGACGCCAGGGGAACCTCGCATGACGTGATCGACCTGAGCGGGTTGAAGTCCGTCAAGGGCTGGTCGGATCTCAAGAACAACCACATGGAAAGGGACGGCGCCGACGTCGTGATCGACGGCGGCAACGGCGACGTGATCATCATCAACGATGTCACCCTGAACAGCCTCGACAAAGGCGATTTCCTGTTCTGATCCCCCGCAAGTAGCCTGCCGGGCGGCAGACCGAAGCCCGGCGCGGGTGCGCGGCGAAGCTGTCGCACCCGGGCTGCGCCGAACACCTTGATATATACGAGCCGAAACCCGCCGCGCGTTGGACCCTGGCTGCCCGCGCCTGTTTGGTCTGGCCGCCCTTGGCACAAGTCTCACCGGGGCGCCGCGCCGCCCGTTCTGCGTTTTGAATCCCTGGATATTTTCAGATAACTAAATCGTTTGCCCATTGTCCGGAAAAAATCCGCCGAGACGCATATTGGCGGTTTAAACACCGAGCCCCGCGCGGTAAGTCGGGCATGCCAGCCGGCGTCTCAGGGCGCGGGCGGGTCGGGGTTCCGCTGGGGGGCGACATCCTCAATACATGCTGGTCACCGAAACGCACTTGCCACAGGAGGTTCCGTTGGCAATTTTGACGGCTAATTTCCAGGTCGATTTCAACGACCTGAACCTGAACTATTACATCAGCGCGTTCGAAGCGCAGGAGATCATCGAAGACTCGCAGGATCCCACCAACGGGTCCTCCGACGACCGCTACACCATCTGGACCACGAATACCGATGAAGCCATCGCGTTTCACGGCAGCGATTTCGCCTATGGCGGCGACGGTTTCGCGAGCAGCGGCACGGTTGAGGCCTACAGCGAATGGTATTGGGACTACGACACCTACGAAATCACGCGGATCTACCTGCTGGAAGACATCAACTTGGATCTGAGCGCGTTCCACGCCGCGATGCTCACTGAAAACACCGATGACGACTTCGCGCTGCTGCAGACGATCCTGTCGGGCGAAGACACGATCACCTTGTCCGATTTCGATGACCGCGCCTATGGGTATCGCGGCGCGGACGTGATCAGCGGCGGCGCTGGCAATGACATGCTCATCGGCGGCCACGGCCGCGACACGCTCAAGGGTGACGACGGCGACGACCTGCTGAAAGGCGGAAATGGCCGCGACAAACTCAAGGGCGGCGATGGCGACGACAAGTTGAAGGGCAACGCCAAGGACGATGTCCTGCGCGGTGGCTCCGGTACCGACAAGCTGTTCGGCGGCGACGGCAACGACAGGTTCGTGTTCAAGACCGGTGACGAGATCACCATCGTCAAGGACTGGGAAGCCGGCGATATCATCGATCTCACCGGCCTCGGGTCGGTCACCGACTGGGCGGATCTGACGGAAAACCACATGTACCAGGACGGCAACTACGTGGTGATCGACGGCGAAAACGGCGATGTGCTGACCCTGAAAAAAACCGCCCTCGAGACGCTCGTGGAAGCGGACTTCCTGTTCGCGTAAGACAACCTCCTGGTCTGAGCGCCGTGGCGCTGCCCCGGGGGCAACGGCAAAACCGCCGTTCTTCCGGCGCTCCCGGGCACATGGCGTTGAACATGGTCGGCGCGGTCGGTACCTGTGACCCCGCGCCGACCAGAAAGCCGCACTGATGCCGCTGACAAGGCGCCCACGGCCGGTGTCTTGGCGGCGGCACAGGGGGCCGAATCACCACCGGATGCCCATCGGTTACCGACAAGTTTTCCGGAATTGTTTACCAGTTCATTATAATTGTTTGTGAATACAGGGACTGTCTTCGTTTTCCGCGACCCATGCCGAAAAAATGACTTTTTTATTTCACAATCGAACAGCAGCGTATATTAGACGACGATGCCGGCCTGCGTTTCATTCCAGGCTGGGGTGAGTTTCTGGCGCGGGTCATCAGTTTCAAAGATTTCGCTGGATCAAGACGCTGTCTTTGCCACAGGAGGGGACGTTGGCAACTTTTAACGCATTCTTCAAGTTCGATATCGATCTGCTGAATCTGAATTGGTTCATCGATAATCTGGAGTCCTATCGGCTCGATCAAAACGTGTTCGACCCGTGGGAAGACCGTTATTCAACCTTCACACCGGACGAGGCCCTGGTGCTGCATGGCAGCAGCTTCCGCTACGATGCCGCAGGCCAGATGTACAAGGGCACCGTCGAAGCGGTGAGCCAATGGTTCTACGACGATGATCTCCTGGCCTGGACCGAGGCGTTCCTTCTGTCCCAAATCGAGGTGCCTTCGCTCGACGTCTACAATGCCTCGCAGACCGCCTCGACCGGCGACGACTTCGCTCTGCTGGCTCAGATCCTGTCAGGCGATGACTTGATCGCGATGTCGATGTTCGACGACAACATGCGCGGGTTCGACGGCGCCGACACGATGTTTGGCTTCGGCGGGTCCGATACCCTGAGCGGCGACGAGGGCAATGACGAACTCCGTGGCGGCAGTGGTAACGACAAGTTGCTGGGCGGCCTGGGCAAGGACAACCTGCGCGGCGGCGCGGACAACGATACCCTGCGCGGCGGCGACGACGGGGATCGGCTCAACGGCGGCAATGGCAAAGACAAGCTGTTCGGCGACGATGGCAACGACGTCCTTTTCGGCGTCAATGGCAACGATATCCTGCGCGGCGGCGCCGGCAACGATGTCCTGCGCGGGGGCGCTGGGCGCGACAAGGTCTTCGGCGGCTCGGGCGAGGACCTGTTCCAGTTCAAGACCGGCGATGGCATCGACATCATCAAGGACTTCGATGTCGGCTTCCTGAACCACGATCGGATCGGCCTCAGCGGCCTGAAGTCCGTATCGAACTGGAAAGACCTGAAAATGAACCACATGGAACAGGATGGCGACGACGTGGTGATCGACGGCGGCAACGGCGATATGCTGATCCTGCAAGACACCGATATCGGCAATCTTGTGAAAATGTTCTTCGACTTCTGAGCACGTCGGCGCGGGCGCGGGCGGGTCCGACCGCCACGCGCCCGCGCATTTTTTTTGCCCCGATTTCCATGGCATCGGCGCACGTCTGCGCCCGGGGTCCGCCCCCCTGCCATCCAACCGGCAGGACGGCGGTGCCCACGACGAAGCTTGGCCAGCCCTTCAGGCGAACGATCCGAGTACGTGAGGCGATGGTCTGCGTTGTACTCAGGCATGCAGGCGCGGGTCGGTGACCCTTACCCCGCCGCCGCGAGATACCAGACGACGATGGCCGCGTTGTCTTCGGGCTCCCTACAGCGCGCCGCCACCGGCGGCATCGCGTCGGTCAGGCTCGACTGTCGAAAGATGCGGTGCGCATGCGCGGCGGCATCCGCCTCGGTCTCGAGCAGCATGCCCTTCGGCGCCGCTCCGATCCCGCCCCGGGCCGTTTCGCGGACATGGCACATCGCGCAATTGCCCATCACCAGCCCCGCCACATCCCCGACCCCCGCGGCCTCTGCGAACCGCACCTCTCCGGGCGCGAGCGCGCGCGTCGCTCTGCTCCCGGCACTCGTGTCCTGACCCAGGGTCGAACGCGAGACGGCGGTCATGATCGTCGCGGTGAACGCGCCGAGGCGCAGAAGGACGGCCAAGGGGAACACTTGGTTATGGCCCCAGCCCATCACCAGCAGCAGGACGAAGAGCAGCGCCCTAAAGAGGATCGATCGCGCGGCGATGCCGGATTTGCGGAGACGGTCGTTGACCAGCCAGCCGATGGTAAGCGCGAGGCCCGAGATCGCCACAGCGACCCAAGATGAAAGCGCGGCTTGGGCCGGGTCGATCAGGTGTAGCTCGGCGCCCAGCCAGTAGACCTGGATGAGCATCGCCGCGCCTGTCAGCCAGGTCGCGTAGCTCTCCGATTTGAACCAGGTGAGCGCCACCGGCATCCGCGACGGCGAGATCATGTATTTCTGGATGTGATAGAACCCGTCGCCGTGCACCCGCCAGGCTTCGCCCGAGACGCTTTCACGGCGGTCGGCAGAGGGGCGCGGGCCGAGGGCGATGAAGTGGAAGGGCGAGCCGATCCAGGCGATGGCGGTGACGCGGTGCAGCCAACGTGCCGCGAACTCGGCCGATCCCCGCACCACGGTCAAAATGATGTCAAAGGAGCCTCTTCAGCTGCCGCGATAGGTCGAATATCCGAACGGCGAAAGCAGCAGCGGCACGTGGTAGTGCACCTCTTGGGACATCCCGAAGCGGATCGGTACCTGGTCGAGAAACAGCGGCTCGGCCCCCGCCTGCCCCGATGCCCGCAGATAGTCGCCGGCGAAAAAGACAAGCTCGTAGCTGCCGGTCTTGAATTTGTCCGCCGGCAGGATCGCCGGATCGGTCCGCCCGTCGGCATTGGTGACCGCGCTCGCTATCTTGCGATGGGAATTGCCCGACACCCGGTAGAGCGCGATCCCGAGCCCCGCCGCGGGCAACCCGCGCGCGGTGTCGAGCACATGCGTCGTCAAAAAGCCGGCCATGAAAGTCGCCCCTTCCTCTCAGAATGCGTTTGGGATGGTCAAAGGCCTACATCCCTTCCCTGGAGTGAAAACAGTTTCCATCCGGTTCACAAGCCCTTATCCCTTTTGCTGAAAACCGGGCACGGGAGAGCGCAGATGCTCAGATATCCTCGCAACCTCAGCGGCTACGGCCGCGAAACGCCGGACCCGGCCTGGCCAGGGGCGGCCCGGATCGCGGTGCAATTCGTGGTGAATTACGAGGAAGGCGGCGAAAACTGCCTGCTGCACGGCGATGCCGCCTCGGAGGCCTTCCTGTCTGACATCGTCGGCGCCCAGCCTTGGCCTGGGCAGCGCCACTGGAACATGGAGAGCCTCTACGACTACGGCGCACGGGCCGGGTTCTGGCGGGTGTTTCGGCTGTTCGAGGAGTTCCGCATCCGGCCCACGGTCTACGGGGTGGCGATGGCGCTCGCCCGCTCGCCCGAACAGGTCGCGGCGATGAAGCAAGCGGGCTGGGAGATCGCCTCGCACGGGCTGAAGTGGGTCGAACACAAGCACATGGACGAGGCCGAGGAGCGCGCCGCGATCGCCGAGGCGATCCGGCTTCACACAGAGGTTGTCGGCGCCCCGCCCGAGGGCTGGTACACCGGGCGCTGTTCGGTCAACACCGTGCGGCTCGTCGCCGAGACCGGGCAGATGGCCTATATTTCCGATACTTACGATGACGATCTGCCCTATTGGGCGCGGATCAGCAACCGCGACCAGCTCATCATCCCCTACACGCTCGACGCCAACGACATGCGCTTCGCCACCGCCCAGGGCTTCAACACCGGCGACCACTTCTTCACATATCTCAAGGATGCCTTCGATGCGCTCTACGGCGAGGGGATGGCGGGGGCACCGAAGATGATGAGCATCGGCCTGCACAACCGGCTGATCGGTCGGCCGGGACGGATCATCGGGCTGCGCCGGTTCATGGATTACGCCGCCGGGCACGACGGCGTGTGGTTCCCGCGCCGGATCGACATCGCCCGGCACTGGACGGAAACACATCCGCCGGTGGCAAGGGTCCGGCCGTCTCAGATGAGCGCGGCCGATTTCGTCGCGACCTTCGGCGGCGTGTTCGAACACTCGCCCTGGATCGCCGAAGGCGCTTTCGAGCTGGAACTGGGGCCGGCGCATGACAGCGCGATGGGTCTCCACAACGCTTTGGCACGAGTGTTCCGCAGCGCTTCGCCGGACCGGCGG
>DQCI01000176.1:0-939 GCA_003545125.1 Paracoccaceae bacterium | reverse complement strand
GAGAGCACCGCCGAACAGGCCGCCGCCGGGCTCGACGCACTTACCGACACCGAACGCCAGGTCTTCACCCAGGCCAACGCCGCCTACCGGACAAAACACGGGTTCCCCTTCATCATCGCCGTGCGCGACCATGACAAGACCGGGATCCTGCGCGCTTTCGAGCGGCGGCTCGCCAATGATCGCGACACCGAATTCGCCGAGGCCTGTGCCCAGGTCGAGCGGATCGCGATGCTCAGGCTGGAGGCGATGCTGTGAGCCGCGAGATCACGCCCCGGCCGCTGACAGCGGAGGCCTTCGCCCCGTTCGGCGACCTGCTCGACACCTCCCGGGGCCCGGATTTTCTCATCAACGAGGGGCTTTGCGGGCGCCACCACGACCGCGCCCGGCTCGAATTCGGCGGCGGCGCCCCGGGGCTCAGCCTGTTCGACGCGGTGCCGCGCAGCCTGCCCTACCGGTTCGACCTGGTCGAGCGCCACCCGCGCGGCAGCCAGGCCTTCGTGCCGATGTGCCTGTGTTCCTTCCTGGTGATCGTGGCCCCCGACGCGGGTGGAACGCCGGGAACACCGCAAGCTTTCCTCACCGCCCCGGGACAGGCGGTGAACCTGCACCGCGCGACCTGGCACGGGGTGCTGACGCCCCTGGAAGCGCCAGGGTTGTTCGCCGTGGTCGATCGGGTTGGCGCGGGTGAGAACCTGGAGGAGTATCGCTATCCGGAGGGATGGGTGGTGGTCCCGTAGTCGATCAGGGGCGCGGGAACGCCTTTTGAAAGGGGCCTATAGATGTAACCAGGGTCAGGACGCAATGATGTCCGTATGAAGATGTGGTTCACGGCTGCCAGAACGGAGCGGTGACATGAGTGATTTGGTTATGGCTGACCGACGCGAAGATGGCGCGTTTGACGCCCGTCTTCCCTAAGTCTCGGGACAGTCAGGAGTTTTG
>DQCI01000178.1:9692-9919 GCA_003545125.1 Paracoccaceae bacterium | reverse complement strand
CGCCGGGGGCTTTGTCTTGAGCGATTGCGGGCAGGGCCAGGGCGGCGAAAACTGCCGCGAGCCCGAGCGGGCGCAGGGGGCGGGTGAAGGGCAAGGAAAGGCTCCGTTCCGAGAGGGTTGCGGACAACCTATGCGTCGGGGGAGCCCGGATCAATCCACGGCGTGACACCGAGCCCCTGTCCGGCTGGATCAACCATGGAACATGTCCCAGATGAGAATGGCGAGAC
>DQCI01000178.1:4617-9597 GCA_003545125.1 Paracoccaceae bacterium | reverse complement strand
GAACTGCCAGTGCCCGGCCTCGGCTGCCGACACGAGGTCATTGAGCGTGATAGCGTGAGTCGGCAGGCGTTCACCCTCCGGTGAAACCGGATAGAGCCGCGGTCGCGAGGGGGGTGGTTCGTCGCCGTTGTAGTGAAAGTACCACAAGAGCCCATCGAGATTGACCCCGAACCGGTCCGCGAAGGCTTCGAGGAACTCGCTCGCATCGTCCCCCTCCATCCGATAGGCGCCGAGCAGGTCTTCGTCGCCGGCGAGATCCATCTCGCCCCCGCCGTGGTAGGCGGCCAGCGCAAGGATATCCTCCCGAAGCCCCACGCCTCACATGTTGCCGTAGTTCGGCCCGTCTCCCCCCTGCGGCACCCTCCAGGTGATGTTCTGCGACGGATCCTTGATGTCGCAGGTCTTGCAGTGGACGCAGTTCTGGAAGTTGATCTGGAATTTCGGCGTCCCGGCTTCCTCGATCACCTCGTAGACCCCGGCCGGGCAGTAGCGCTGGGCGGGCTCGGCGTATTCCGGCAGGTTGAGCTTCACCGGGATCTCCGGGTCTTTCAGGTGCAAATGGCAGGGCTGGCTTTCCTCGTGGTTCGTGGCCGAGAAACTCACGTTGGTCAGCCGGTCGAAGGACAGCTTGCCGTCGGGTTTCGGATAGTCGATCTTGGCGAAATCCTTGGCCTTGCCGGTGGCGGCGGCGTCGGATTTGCCGTGTTTCATCGTGCCGAAGACCGAAACCCCGAACAGCGAATTGGTCCACATGTCGAAGCCGGACAGCATCAGGCCAAGATTGGCGCCGAACCGGGTGGTGAGCGGCTTGACGTTGCGTACGGGCTTGAGATCCTTGGCTACCGGGCCGGAACGCAGCTCCGCTTCGTAGGCCTCCAGCACATCACCCTCGCGCCCCGCCTTGATCGCGTCCACGGCAGCTTCGGCGGCAGCGATGCCCGACAGCATCGCGGTGTGGTTGCCCTTGATCCGGGCGTAGTTCACCAGCCCGACGCTGCAGCCAAGCAGAACGCCGCCGGGGAAGGCGGCCTTCGGCATCGATTGCCAACCGCCGGCGGTCACAGCCCGCGCCCCGTAGGCCACCCGCTTGCCGCCTTCGAGAAGGTCGGCGAGCTGCGGGTGGTGCTTCATGCGCTGGAATTCCATGTAAGGATACACATGCGGGTTCTCGTAGTTGAGATGCACGATCAGCCCGAGGAACACCTGGTTGTTCTCGGCGTGATAGGCGAAGCCGCCTCCGGCCGCGTTCTTGCCGAGCGGCCAGCCCATGTAGTGGTCGACCGTGCCTTCGGCGTGCTTGGAGGGATCAACCTCCCAGATCTCCTTCATGCCGAGCCCGAATTTCGGCAGGTCGCGATCCTTGCCAAGCTCGAAGCGCGAGATGATCTCCTTGGCGAGCGAGCCGCGCACGCCCTCGGCGATCATCACATATTTCGCGTTGAGCTCCATGCCGGGCTCGTAGGCGGGCCCCGGCGTGCCGTCGGCCTCTTTGCCGAACTCGCCCGCGACCACCCCCTTGACCGAACCGTCGTCGCGCAGCACCAGCTCCGAGGCCGCCATGCCGGGATAGACCTCGACCCCCATCGCTTCGGCTTGCTCCGCCATCCAGCGGCAGACCTGGCCCATGGAAACGACGAATTTGCCGTGGTTCGACATGAACGGCGGCATCGGCCAGCCGGGGATCTTCCAGCCGCCCTTCTCGGTCAGCATCCAGAACCGGTCGGTGGTCACTTCCGTTGTCACCGGCGCGCCCTTGTCCTTCCAGTCGGGCAGGAGGGCATCGAGCCCCACCGGGTCGAGCACCGCGCCGGAGAGGACATGCGCACCGACCTCGGAACCCTTCTCGAGCACCACAATCATCAGATCCTCGTCGAGCTGCTTCAGCCGGATCGCCGCCGCCAGCCCCGAAGGGCCCGCACCCACGATCACGACATCGACGTCCATTGCCTCACGTTCGATCTCGGCCATGTGTAGCTCCCTCTCAACCTGCATCGTCTCGATAGCCCCGGGGTGGAGCACGGTCAATCGCGCGTCCCTGCCAGGGTCGCCCCAAGACCGCCCCAAGATCGCCGCAGCGCAGCATGGGACAGGCGGCGGCGCAAGGCCTGCTTGCGCCAAAGGCAACAAATCCATTGCAAATTCGGCAAAATTCGGTTTCTTTGCCCCGCACAGTCGCGTTTCGCACGGAACGCGGCACTTAGGCGTGTCCCGGCTCCGGTTGCCGGGACGGGCAAAGGATGAGCCGGGCAGCAAAGAGAAACAGGGGTTCCATGGAGAAGATCCTGATCACCCGCGCGGGGCACACCGCGCTGAACGCCGAATTGAAGACACTGAAGTCGGTGGAGCGTCCGGCCGTGATCCAGGCGATCGCGGAGGCGCGCGAGCATGGCGACCTCTCGGAGAACGCCGAGTACCACGCGGCGCGTGAAAAGCAGGGGTTCATCGAAGGCCGGGTCAAGGAACTCGAGTCGGTCCTTGGGCGCGCCGAGGTAATCGATCCGGCGAAACTGTCGGGAACGGTGAAATTCGGCGCCACGGTGAAGCTGGTCGATGAAGACACCGACGAGGAACGGACCTACCACATCGTCGGCGAACCCGAGGCCGACATCGAGAAGGGCCGGCTCAACATCAAATCACCCCTCGCCCGTGCCCTGATCGGCAAGGATGAAGGCGACAGTGTCGAAGTGCGCACCCCGGGGGGTGCAAAGAGTTACGAGATTCTCTCGATCGAATACGTCTGAAGCACCTGTAGGCTTTGGGTGCGCGGAGGAAGTTTATGAGCGACGACTATCGCGACGAACGGACGAACACGGACCGTGTGAGGATCGCACGGAACCTGAAAATGACACCGGTCGAGATCGGCGCCCTGATCTTCGCGATCGTCTGGGTGCTCATCTGCATCGTCTTCTTCTTCGGTCTTGGCGGCACCGAGGCAGGCACCGAGAAAAACGGGGTCGGCTTCGTGGTCGTGGTCTCTTCCGTACTCGTGCCTATTGCCGTGGTCTGGCTCGCGGTCTCCTCGGCGCGGTCCGCGCGGATCGTGACCGACGAGAGCGAGCGCCTGCAAGCGTCGATGAGTGCGATGCGCAAGGTTATGATCGAGGTGCAGGAGTTCCAGGCCCTGGGCGCCCCGCGCCCCGAGGAAAGAACCCAGCGGATCGAGGGCACGGCGCCGCCGAAACTCCCGGCCGCCGAAACGCCGGCGATGTTCGCCTCGTCGCGCCCGCACGGCGAGACAACGCCGCCCGAATCGGGGCCGTCCGTATCTGGGCCGTCCGCTTTCGAACCGGGTGCGTCTGAACAGGCGGCCAAAAAACCGGCCGCCCCGCAGGCTGTCGCCGAACCGCCGATGCGCGACGTGAGCCCGCAGAAGAAACCGGCGGCCCAACCGGCCCAACCTCCGGCGGCCGCGCCCGAACCGGCACCCGCCGACACGCAAGCCAGCCTCAAGCTCGACACCCCGCAGGACAGCGTCGGCACGGTCGATGTCGACGATCTGGTCCGCGCCATCAACTTCCCCGAGAATGCCGAGGATGAAGCGGGTTTCGAAGCCCTGCGCCGTACATTGGTCGACCGCAAGGTGGCGACCCTGATCCAGGCCGCCCAGGACGTGCTGACGCTGCTCAGCCAGGACGGCATCTACATGGACGATCTCTCGCCCGATCCGGCGCGTCCGGAGATCTGGCGCCAGTTCGCCGGTGGCCAGCGCGGTGAGGCGGTGGCTGCACTCGGTGGGATCGCAGACCGGTCCTCGCTGGCCCTGTCCGCCGGCCGGATGAAATCCGATCCGATCTTCCGCGACGCCGCGCTGCATTTCCTGCGCCGGTTCGACGACGTGTTGAGCGGGTTCGAACCGCGCATGTCCGATGCCCAGGTGGCCCGCTTCGCGACCACCCGCACCGCCCGCGCCTTCATGCTGCTCGGACGCGTGACAGGCACGTTCGACTGAGCCGGACCGGCGCGCGCCGGGCATGCAAGCCCGTGCGCGGCCGGAAACGGTTACACCCCGAACCCCGAGAACGGCAGAAACCGCACCCTGTCGCCCGGCCCGATCTCCCGCGCCTCTTCGCCGAGCTCGACGAAACCGTCGCCCCACACCAGCGACGAAAGCATCCCTGAACTGGCCGAACGAAACAGCCTCGCCTCGCCGTCGCCGGTCAGTTGCGCGCGCAGAAATTCGCGCCGCCCGGCCCGTTTCGTGAGCGAAAACGCGGCCGGGATGTCATAGCCCCGCCGGTCGAGCCAAGGCCCCCCTGCCAGCACTGACAGCGCTGGGCGGGCGAACAGGAGCGCGGTGGCGAAGGCCGAGACCGGGTTGCCGGGCAGGCCGAACACCGGCAGGCGGTTCCATTGCGCAAGCAGCAGCGGTTTGCCCGGTTTCAGCGCCACCCGCCATTGCGCGAGGCGGCCTTCCTGCCGGAGCAAGGCCGACACATGGTCTTCATCTCCGGCCGAGGCGCCGCCCGACGTGAGCACAGCGTCGACCCGGGACCCAAGTCCGTCGAACAGCACCCGCAGCGCGTCGCGATCGTCGGCAATATGGCCGAGGTCCACGGCGTCGTGCCCCCAGCCCGACACGAGGCCAAGCAGCATCGGGCGGTTGGCGTCGTACGTGCGCGCGGGGTCGGTCGTGGTGCCCGGGGCGGCCAGTTCGTCACCGGTCGAGAGCACGCCGACCCGGAGCCGCGCGCGCACCGGCAATTCGGTAAGACCGACCGCGGTGGCGAGGCCGATCTCGCCGGGGCCGACCCGTGTGCCCGCGGTCAGCGCGACCGCGCCTTCGGCCACGTCCTCACCCGCCGCGCGCGTGTTGGCGCCGACCGAAAGACCGGCGTCGAGCCGAATGGTCGCCGCTTCGACGCTCACCTTTTCCTGCATCACCACCGTGTCCACGCCCGGCGGCAGCAGCGCGCCGGTCAGGATCCGCACGGCGGCGCCTTCGGGCACCTCCCCGGGGTAGGGCACACCGGCGGCCGCACG
>DQCI01000178.1:0-4552 GCA_003545125.1 Paracoccaceae bacterium | reverse complement strand
CTGGCGGCGGCGAACCCGTAGCCGTCCATCGCCGAATTGGCCGCGGGCGGGTTGGCCCGCGCGGCGGTCGCGTCGGCAGCGAGGACGCGGCCTGCGGCCGCACCCAGCGGCACATTCTCCGCAGCCGTAACCGGAACGAGCGCGGCCTTGAGCATCGCCTCGGTCTGAGCGACCGTCGCCAGCGCGCCGGCGCCCTGCGGCGCAAAGCAATCGTCCGCCAGCCCGTCGGGCGCAGCCGCGCCGAGACCGGTTTCGGTGAGGATGAAATCGGCAATTGCGGCGGTGTCGTCGAGGTCGAACGTCGGCACCGCCATCCCGTCGAGTGCAACATCGGTCGCGACCGCGCGCACCGTCGGATCATCCGGTTGCATCAACGCATGCCCCGCCGCGGCGCGGAACACCTCGATCTTGGCGTGGGAATCGCGTTTGTAGCCCTCGACCAGCACCAGGTCGCAGGGCGCGAGCTTGGCGAGCAGCTCCGACATCTCGGGTTCCGGCGCCGTGCCGATCTCGTGCAGCAGCGCCCAGCGCTCATGCGACGACAGCAGCACCTCACCGGCCCCCGCGGCGCGGTGCCGGTGGCTGTCCTTGCCCGGCCGGTCGAGGTCGAACGCATGGTGGGCATGCTTGATTGTCGAGACGGCGAACCCCCGCCCGGTGATCTCGGCCACGAGGCGCTCCATCAGCCCGGTTTTTCCTGCGTTCTTCCAGCCAATGACGCCATAGATCTTCATGCCTGGTCTCCCGTTAGAATCCGGTGCGCCGTGTCGAGGTCGCCCGGCGTGTTGATGTTGAAGAAGGGGTCATGCGGCTGGTCCGCGAACGCAACGCGCGCCGCCCCTTCGCTGAGCGCCCAGGCGCCGACCTTGCGGGTACCCGCCTCCAGCGCCAGCGCAAGATCGTCCGCCAGGGACACCGGCCAGAGCCCGAACGTCGGGTGCAGCCGGCCACCGCTTTCGGCCAGCGCGATGGGCTGATGCGTCCTGTGCGCCGCTCCTGTGAGCCGATCGACGAGATCGCTTGGCAGAAACGGCGTGTCGGTGGCGGCGGTCACCACGTGGCTCGCGCCTTGCTGCCCGGCCCAGAGCATCCCCGCGAGGATGCCCGCGAGCGGTCCCGGCTGGTCCGGCACCGGGTCGGGCAGCACCGGCAGGCCAAACGCCGCGAATCGCCCCGGGTCGCCGCCTGCGTTGATCGCCAGCGCATCGACCTGGGGGCCGAGGCGGCGGATCACATGGGCGATCAGCGGGGCGCCGTCGAGGGTCACAAGCGCCTTGTCGACCCCGCCCATCCGGGCGCCGCGGCCGCCCGCGAGGATCACGCCGACCGCTTTCATGCCGCAATGCCGTTCGCCGCATGCCACCAGCCGAGCACTTTCTCTATGTCAGACGCTCTCTGGTCGCGACTGCGCCAAGCGCCGGCAGGCATGACGAAAAGATCACCCTTGATCGCGATGAAAAGCCCTTTCGGATCATCACGCATCTGGGCGACCAGCCGCCAATCAGTCCGCCATTCGCGAAAGGCATCAATGACGGTGAATCCCCACCGGTCAAGCCGATAGCGCACCTCGCCTTGCTCCGGCACCGACAGTCCAAAATGGACTCTTTCGAGCAAATGGCGAAGCGATAACGAGCGCGCCACCCAGACGACGACTGCCACGGCAACACCTGCAATCCCCGCGCCCAGAGGCGATGCCCCGATTCCAAGTGCGACAAGGCCCCCGCCGAAAACGGTTGCAATGAACTGCAAGGCAATGAAGGCGCTGCGCCAGAGGGTTTGCACAATGTTGCCGCCCTGCCCCAGCACGACACTCTGTTGCCACAGGCCCGCTTCGCGCATAGCGGCAGCATCTTCCACCCAAACCACTTCGACGGCTTCGGCCTCGCGCTGTCCGGTCTCGCCCAATTGCATCTCTCCCGATTTGCCCCTACCCATCCGCCACAGACCCTAAGGCGAGCCATGACCCGTTTCCAGAGCAGATCACCCGTCCTGCAGGGCGCCCTCGATGCGGCGCCCTTCGTTCTGGTCATCGGCCCATTCGGCATGCTGTTCGGTGTGGTGGCGACCGAGGCGGGGCTGAACCTCGTCGAGGTGATGTCGCTGACGGTGCTGGTGATCGCAGGAGCGGCCCAGTTCGCGGCCCTCCAGCAGATGGTCGATGCGGCACCCGTGGCGATGGTGTTGGCCACCGCGCTGGCCGTGAACCTGCGCATGGGCATGTACTCCGCGGCCCTCACCCCCTGGCTCGGCCAGGCGCCGCTGTGGAAACGCGCGGTCGCTTCCTATCTCGTCGTCGACCAGTCCTACCTGCTCACGACGGCCCGCTGCGAGGCCGACCCCGATACTCCGGTCGCACACCGCTACGCCTACTTCTTCGGAACGATGCTGCCGATCACGCCCACCTGGTACGCCGCCACGCTCGCGGGCGCGCTGGTGGGCCAGACGATCCCGGAAGAATTCGCGCTCGATTTCGCCATGCCGATCACCTTCCTCGCGATGGTCGCCCCGATGCTCAAGACCCTGCCCCATGTCGCCGCGGCGCTCACCTCGGTCGGGCTGGCGCTGGCGCTCGCCGGCCTGCCGCACGGCGCGGGCCTCATGGTTGCGGCCNNGCGTGGCTTGCCCGCCGGGGGGCTGCGGCATGATCCCCGAAGGCACACCGATCTGGACCGTGATCTTCGGCCTGGCGCTCGGCACGTTCCTGATCCGGTTTTCGTTTCTCGGTATTGTCGGCGACCGTCCGCTGCCGGTTTGGTTGCTGAGGCTCCTGCGCTACACGCCGGTCGCGGTCATCCCTGGCCTGGTGGCGCCGCTGGTCCTTTTCCCGGCGGCCACGGATGGGGCGCCCGATGCCGCGCGGCTGACCGCGGCCGTGGTCACCGTCGGTGTCGGCCTGATGGCCCGCAACACGCTCTATGCAATCGCCGCCGGGGCCCTCGTGCTCTACGGCATGTTCTGGCTCGGGTTCTGAAATCAAAGCGGCGCGGCACCGTCAGGGGTACCGCGCCGTTAGAACTGCTTTGAGGACCGCGCTCGCCGGCTCAGATGCCGCGCGCGATCAGCTGGCCGTTGTTGTTGACGTCCATGTCGTGGAATTCGCTCGTCACGACGCCTGGTTTGGTCGCGAACTGTTCCATCAGGGCAACCGGGAACATCGTTGACGAGATCCCTTCGAAGCCGGGGATCTGCCGCAGGACCTTGGAGATGGAGTTGGCGCAGAACGCTTTCGGCACCGCGCCGTTGGCCTGGACCAGCGCCAGCGCCCGGGCAGCGACCGCCGGGGACACCACCAGGTCCTGCCGCACCACACGCCAGCTTTCGCGCGAATGGTAGTCGATGAAGAAGTTCACCGCCGTGTCGGTCATGCCGTAAAACACGTCGTTCCGCTCTGGCAGGTTCGGGTGGTAGAAACTGCCGGCGGGGTCGAACAGCACCCGCTCGTTGGCATCGACCAGCAATGCCGCGTGGCCGCCATTCCCCGAATCGACATTGATCACGGTGAACAGCGTCAGGGTCGGCGGGTTCGAGGTGACCACATGGGCCTCGGTCACCAGCTCGTCGGGCGCCCAGGTCGGGTCGGCCGCGCAGGCGGTCAGCCCGAGAAGGGCGATCAACAGAAGCGTGATTTGGCGCATGAGCAGGCGTTTTTCCTCGTTTGCAGATCTGGTATGACGCCAACGGCGAACGAGATCAGGCCCCGAAAATGGCAAGGAGGACGAGAAGGACCAGAATCACGCCCACCGAGCCCGCGGTGACTTTCATGAAGCCCTCGAAGGTCTTCTCATGGACCCGGGTGTCCATCGTGCCATGCTTGTGTTCGGCCATTGTCGTCACTCCCCAACCGTTGGCTTTATCTTGTTTTCGGTCCGAGCCTTAGACGATTTGTCGCAACCTGTCACCCATGGGCGGCTCACCTTTGCGGCAGGTCGCCGCCCGCTGTTGCACTTCGGCCAGTTCTGCCTTGCCCGCTTGGGCTTTTTGGCTTGCCATGTGGGCCTTTTTGCCTTGCCAGGCGGGGGGTTCGGGCCTATATCGCCCCCTTCAACCGCGCGGCCGGCCGATGTGGCATGCCGAGTCGCGTATCCACGGGACACTCTAGGGAGACCGAAATGCCCAAGATGAAGACCAAGTCGAGCTGCAAGAAGCGGTTCAAAATGACGGCCTCGGGCCGGATCAAGCGGGGGCCTGCCGGCAAACGCCACGGTATGATCAAACGCACCACCAAGTTCATCCGCCAGGCGCGGGGAACGACGCTGATGTCGAAGGCTGATGAGAAGATCATCAAGCCGATGATGCCGTATTCGCGCTAAGGAGATCCGGACATGCCCCGCGTTAAAGGTGGAACCACGACCCACGCCCGTCACAAGAAGGTGCTCAACGCCGCCAAAGGCTATTACGGCCGCCGCAGCACCAACTTCAAGACCGCAACCCAGGCCGTCGACAAGGCCAACCAATATGCGACCCGCGACCGCAAGAACCGCAAGCGCAACTTCCGCGCCCTGTGGATCCAGCGGATCAACGCCGCCGTGCGCCTGCACGACGAAGCGCTGAC
>DQCI01000201.1:18719-18983 GCA_003545125.1 Paracoccaceae bacterium | reverse complement strand
GCGCGATCTGGGCGGGGTATGAGATGCTCATCACGCTGGCCCTCGGGGCCGAGATGATCGTCGTCTTCATCGTCGTCATCATCGGCGGGCTGGGCTCGATCCAGGGCACGCTCCAGGGCGCGATCATGGTCGGGCTGTCGCCAATTACACCGGCTTTCTCGCCCCGAAACTGGCGCTGGCGTCGAA
The DNA here is from genome assembly GCA_003545125.1 of Paracoccaceae bacterium. Lineage (GTDB taxonomy): Bacteria > Pseudomonadota > Alphaproteobacteria > Rhodobacterales > Rhodobacteraceae > Sinisalibacter. Next base: position 18,797 of record DQCI01000201.1, on the reverse strand, counting down.
CATGATCCTGATGATGGCGATCCTGTTGTGGCGCCCGAACGGGCTCAAACCGGCTGTGAAGTGAGGACACCGATGGCT
>DQCI01000201.1:17109-18639 GCA_003545125.1 Paracoccaceae bacterium | reverse complement strand
GCGATCTTCTTTGCCATGGTCACGCTGGCGGCGGCCTCCATCGCCATGGTGCCGGCCTCGCAGCTCAGCGCCTTCACCGGCGGCGAGGACGGGATCACCTACCGCACGCCCGAGCTGTTCAAGACCGCGACCAAGCCTTTCGGGGGCGACGAGGGCAAGGTGGCCCGGGCTTTCGGGGTGAAGCTCAACGGCAAGCTCGCGGGCTGTTACTTCGTGTTCGCCGCGTCGCTCGCGCTGTTCGTGGTCCTCTTGCGCCTTGTCGGTTCGCCGCTCGGCACCGTGCTCAAGGCGATCCGCGAGAACGAGGCGCGCGCCGAGGCGGTCGGCGACCGGGTCGTCGCCTATCGCACCTTCGTGTTCTGCATCGCCGCCGTCATCGCCGCGCTCGCGGGCACGATCTACGCCGTCTGGCTCAAGTACATCGGGCCCGACACCACGCTCAGCTTTGCGATCATGATCGACATCCTGTTGATGGTCGTGATCGGCGGCATCGGCACGATGTGGGGTGCGGTCATCGGTGCCGTCCTCTTGGTACTGTCGCAATACAGCCTGCGCGATCTCATGGGGGTTGCGGCCGAGGCGATGGCGGGCTTGCCGCTCTTGCCGCACCTGCTCGACCCGGACCGCTGGCTGTTCTGGCTCGCGATCATCTCCATCCTGCTGGTCTATTTCTTCCCCAAAGGCATCGCCGGTACCGTCCTCGCGAAAGGCTCCCGCCCGTGACGACCCGGCGCCATGCGGTCGTGCCCGTGCTCGGCCACGAGATCCAGGTCACCGACCAGGGCCGCCCAGGGGCGGAGCCGCTCGTCATGCGGCACGGGCTCGCGCGCACGGGCCGCGATTTCGACGACCTGGCCCGGGCGCTCTCACACAACTTTTTCGTGCTTTGCGCGGGCACGATCGGGCGTGGGTTGTCGAGTTGGTCCGACAACCCGGAAGCCGAACACTGCCTCGACTTCTACACCGGCATCGCCGCCGGTCTGTTCGACCATTATGGGCTCGACCGGGTGGGCTGGATCGGCACCTCGATGGGCGCGCTCATGGGCATGCGCATGACCTCTGGCCGGCGCGCCGACCGGCTCGCCTGGCTGATCGTCAACGACATCGGTCCGGTAATCCCGAGGGAGGCGATTTCCAGGACCCTGGAATATGCCGATTCCGCGGCGGATTTCGCCACTTTGAGCGCGGCCGAAGCCTGGTTTCGCGCGGCCTACGCCCCCTTCGGCCCGGCCGATGACGCGTTTTGGCAGCACATGGCCCGGACCTCGGTCCGCTGTCGCGCCGACGTCAGGCTCACCACCCATTACGACCCGGTTATCACCATGCAATTCACCGCCTCGCCGGGGGATCTGACGAGTTGGGACCGGTATGAGCGGATCACCCTGCCGATGCATGTGCTGCGCGGCGCCAGCTCCGACATTCTTCGGGCCGGAACCGCAAAACTGATGGCGGCTTCGGGGCCGCGCCCGGAGATCATCCTCTACCGCGACTGCGGCCACGCCCCGTCGCTCTCGCGCCCCGAAGACCATG
>DQCI01000201.1:16502-17015 GCA_003545125.1 Paracoccaceae bacterium | reverse complement strand
CACGCCCGCGGCGAAACGCGCATCCGGTCCGGCGCCTGTACCGCTGCCCACGATCTTCACCGCATTCAGGAACCGCCAGCACCTGCCGCCGTATCAGTGCGCAGCGCTTGAATGCCCGGTGTCAGAACAGGACAGGGTCGCATGCCTGGTCGTCGTTGACGGCTCCACGCGCGGCACGTCGGGCCTGGCGTGTCCCGGGCGGGTGCGCGCCCTCAACGATATGCGCGACCTGCGCCGTCACAAGCGGTCACAGCCTGGTCGGTAAGACTTCCCGCGCGCCGCGGCGCTTCCGGATCGCCTCCAGCCCGGTCCCGGCCATCAAACGCCGCGCCCGATGGCACCCGGCGACGATCCCCTGCCGATGCGGATGGACGACGATCTGGCAACACACCCGGACAGGGACTTGCGCGAACACCCGGTCGGTTGCCTTCATCAGCTCCAACGTTCTTGGCGCAAGAGCCGCCGACCCCGGCGCGCCGACGACCCTGCATACGCATCACAACACCGATATCG
>DQCI01000201.1:15584-16369 GCA_003545125.1 Paracoccaceae bacterium | reverse complement strand
TGTCCTTCAATCTGAATTTTTGGTACGCGAATCTTGTGTTCGATGAATTCAACAACGACGCCAATGAAAACGGGTACGAGGACAATTATCACCTCTACACGGACACGAGCGACGCTTTGAGCCTCTACGGCTCCGGCTTCGATTACTCCGAAGAGGACATGTTCTTTGGCAGTATCCAGGCTCTGAGCCAGTGGGCCTGGGTCCCCGACGACAGCCTCGTCGATGAGGGCTACTACCGCGAGCGCTGGCACTGGGAAGGCTGGGACGACTACGAAATGCAAGCCTTCTGGATTGTTGGTCAAACCCCCGAAACGGACGACGACCTTGTGCTGATCAAGGAAGTCATGTCCGGAGAAGACACGATCTATCTGTCCCGCTATGACGACCAGATCAATGGGTTCGACGACAGGGACACGATCTACGGGAAGCAAGGCAATGACTTGCTGTTGGGTGGCAACGGTCATGATGATTTGTACGGCGGCCGCGGCAACGACAAGCTGAAAGGCCTCGACGGCAATGACTACCTCAACGGCAGCAGCGGCGCAGACATTTTTCGCGGCGGTCGCGGCCGCGACGAGATCTTCGGCGGCGGAGGCGAGGACACGTTCCGGTTCCAGACCGGCGACGAAAAGGACGTCATCGTGGATTTCGATGCAACGGGTGTGAACCACGACGTTGTGGACCTGAGCGGCCTGGCATCCATTACGGGTTGGAACGATCTCAAGAACAATCACATGACCGGGGATCACATGGGCGTCTTGATCGACGGCGGAAACGGCGATGTG
>DQCI01000201.1:14513-15531 GCA_003545125.1 Paracoccaceae bacterium | reverse complement strand
TGGGTCAGCGAAAGAACGACCCGGACAGCAATAAATCGCGACGTTTCAAGATTGCTCCCGTCGATGGCCACGCCGTCGGCGGGAGCGCTCGTTTTCGGGCGCTTCCCGGGTCCTGGATACGCAGTTGTGCCGCGCCGGAAAACACAGCAAATGAGGCGTTTTTTCAGTCGCGCGCATGGGCCCAACCTCCGTTCCGTTTCCGGTGATCCTTCTGCCAGGCCGATGATGAACAGCGGCGCGGAGCTGGGATCAGGACCCGCAAGAAACCGATTCGGCCGGGCGTGCGAACGGCCACGAATTGCGCGTCATTGTCGCTTTGTGGGTGAACGCGCCCGGTCGTCGTTTCGCAAAATGAGCAACAAACCGTCTTCCCAGTATCAGCCTTCGGACACCGCCGCGACGTCGGTGCCATTAATTGAGCGTCGAGACACGAACTGAACGCGCTAGCGCATTGCTGCTGTTGTCGGTGTATGATATTGGATGATCGGAATGTTTTTGGATGGCGGGATTGTTATGGCCGAAGATCATAGTGCACGGAACCAGGATCAAACGGACGCGGCCCTTGGCCACGAAGAGAACGTTGACAAAGGACGCCGGGCGGCTTTGATGAACATCGGCGCCTTGGCGGGCGCGGCCCCCGCTGTGGCAGTCCTGCTCACGCCGTCTGCATCTCGGGCGGCGGGAAGCGGCGGTTCGCCGTGCGAAAGCCCGTGCGGTTCCGGCAATGGTACTGCCCCCGGTTACAAACCCCCTAACACAGGCGCCCCCGGTGGACAGGGCACAGGCTTTCTCGGAAAGCGCGAAAGCTAAGCACCCATTTTTGGTAGGTCAGCGGCTTGATGCCATTTCAGGTGGGAGAAGGCTGATCTGCGCCAGCCGTCTTGTTGAACTGGAAACGAACGGCCGCGGCCATTTCCGGCCCGATGATGCTCTCGCCCCTGTGGTGTGGCCGGCGCTCAATTATGGGACGTGCAGCCTCGACGTCGAGGCGCGGGACGGACCGGAGACCGTCGATGTC
>DQCI01000201.1:10108-14469 GCA_003545125.1 Paracoccaceae bacterium | reverse complement strand
TGGTGATGACCGGGGCCTGCCACCCTGCCACGCGAATTCGGCCAGGGCTGGGCGCACCACCGATTGCCGACATTGATCTGCTGAAGGAGGCCGCGTGAATGGAGCCTGCGTTTTCCGTTCTGAAGGAGTCGCCAGGCCCGGCGCAGGCAACTGGGGCGATCCGGTCATGACATGGCGCCCGAAACGCATATTCCCGGTTGGCGAGGCCGACAGGTCCGGCCCGGTTGAAAGCCATCACGCCATCTGGGCCGAGACGTGCAAAAAGCGCGTGGCCTTTTGCGGAACCCACGCCGAGTCCGGCCCGATCGCAATTCGCGCGGTGCGCATCGGGCTCGCGTCGCTCACCGACCGGGTTTTGCGCGGCATTCTGCACGACCCCGTCGGCACCGGCACTCCCCTCCACAGGCGCGACCGTCGCGACACCCGCTGGCTCGGCCGCGAGCGCGGCTCTGGGAGCAAAGGGGCGCGGTTTGCGCGCCGTCTCATGGCACCGGGCCGGGCCGGGCTGTTGGAAACCAACAATCCCCGCCTCGAACGGTGCGCGGGACTGCCGCCGTCGTTCCCCCACCCTTTGCTCGGTCATCACAAATGAACGACATCGCCCTTGTGGATCTTTCTGCCTGCCGTCACTGGCGCCGTAGCGCGGGCTTCGGAGCCGCCCGTGTCGGGATCATCCCGGCCTGGAACGCGGTGACCCTGCTCAACCCGGCCGCGGCGGCGATCTGGGACCTCCTGATCGAGACCCGCGATGCGGGCGCGACGGCCGCGGCCTACGCCCGGCACATGCCCGCGCGTGCGCACGCGGCTGAGGCGGACGTGGGAGCATGCCTCGATGTCTGGCAAAAACAGGGGCTTTTTCACCCGCCCGCGCCGTCGGACGAAGAATGGCAACTGAAAGCCCTGGAGGATCGCCCGCTACCGCCGGGCAAACCGGTATCGTTCCGCCGCACGGTCTCGGTCGCTGGCGTGCCGACCATGCTGGAAATCGAAGATCCGACCCTGGGCGAGGTCGTCGCCGACCTGCTCGTCGATTTCACGGACACCGATTGTGCCCCCCGGCGGGTTCTGCGGTCCAGCGGGCCACGCGACGTGTGGGTTCTCAGCCTCGACGGACGCCCGGCGCGGGTGGCCACGAGCCTTCCCCTCGCGCGCGGCCAGATCGTCGCGGAGCTTGTGCGCATTGCCGGCGGTGACACTGGTTGGCGCGCCACGGTGCACGGGGCCGTGCTCTCCGGACCGTCGGGGCCGGTGCTTCTTGCCGGAGAGACCGGCGCGGGCAAATCCACGCTTTCGGCCGGTCTCGTCGCCCTCGGCTGGCGGATCCTGGCCGAGGATATCGCCGCCTTTGGAGACGACTGGGCCGTGTGCCCCCTGCCCTTTGCCCTCAGCATCAAGGACGGGGCGGTCGACACACTGGCCCCGGCCTTCCCGGACCTGACCACGGCGCGGATCCATCAGCTTGGTCCCCGCCGGGTGCGTTACCAAGGGTTACCTGCGCAGGCCCGCGCGGAGCGTCCGGAACAACCGCGGATGGTCCTCGATGTCGGGTACACGGCGCAGATGGGCGACCGTCCCGCTGAATTTCACCGCCTGACGGCGCTCGAAACCCTTGGGTTGTTCATGAACGAGGAAAGCTATGTCGGCTTCGAACGCGACGACACCGGCGGTTTCCTCGACTTCGTCGCGCGGATACCGGCTTACAGGATCCGCTACGGCAATATCGCGGCGGCGGAGCGTGGCATCCGCGAACGCCTCGACGGGCATCGGCGCGAGGCCCCGTGGTGAATGCCCGGGCTCGACGTCAGAAAGCCGTGCGGGCACGGGCAACGGCGCGGTCGCACCGACCCGCGCGGGCACTTTGGCGGCGCCACCTCTGGGCCTTGCGGCGCGGGAATGCCCGGCACCTGGGTCCGTCTGCGCATGCGGCGCGCCATCGGCGTACCACATGCCGGAGCGGGAAGGCACAAGCGACCGGCGTCGTCGCCTCAACCCTCGCTTGTCGGTATGGTGAATGATACTGGTACCGGAATCGTATAGGACACGGGTGGCCGACGTATGAACAAGGAGAGCGATTTCGCGATGTTTTCGCGAACCGATCCACAGGCTCAGAAAGAGGACGTCATAGACCTGCGGGCAATCGCAAAGCTGCTCTGGGGCGGCAAGTGGATCATCATGATCTGCGGATTGTTCGGGTTGGCGGTGGGCCTGTTCCTGGCCTCACAGATCGAGCCCCGCTACCGGGCGACGGCCAAACTCCTGCTGGGAACTGAGCGTGCGGACGTGCTGCGCAACGAGGGGGTCATGGTCGAGGAGTATTTCGGCTCGACGACGCTGATGACCCACATCGAGATCCTGAGCTCTACGAAGCTCATCAATCGGGTCATCGACACGTTGCAACTCGACCAGGGCCCGGAGGTCACGGCGGAAACGGGAGAGCTCTCAGCCTTCGAGGAATTTCTCGTCGGGGTCGGTCTGCGCCAGGCCCCCGCCCCTCAACCATCGCCGGAAGTGGCCGCGGAACGCCACCGCCTGGCTCTGATCAAGAACATCGGCTACGGCATGACCCTCGACGCAACCCCTGACAGCCGCGTGATCTCCGTCTCGTTCACCTCGAACAACCCGCGGCTGTCGGCCGATGTCGCCAACGAGATCGCGCAGCAGTACCTCGTCGATCAGTTGGAGGGGAAACTTGAAACCACCCAGAATGCCGTCGACTGGCTCTCGGGCCGGGTCGAGGAACTGAGGTTCAAGGTCGAGGAGGCGGAGCGCGCGGTCGAGGACGGCTATGCGCGCCTGTCGGCCGAATCCGGCCAGACCCTGGAGGCCACGCAACAGCAGACCCAGGCCCTGACCCAGACGCTCATCCAGGTGCGCCAGGAGCTTTCCGCGCAGGAAGCGCAAGTCGCGCGGCTGACGGCAGCGATGGAGGCGGGGCAGGATCTCGCGACCCTGACCGAATTCCGCGAGTCCCGGATCATCAGTGATTTTCGCCGCCGTGAGAGCGACATCGTCACCGAGCTTGCGGCGCAGGCTTCGACGATGCCGGAAAACCATCCGTCGCTGTCACGGCTGCCCGGCCGCGCGCGCCTCGAGGCCGAACTCGTAGAGGTGCGCAAGGGCATTCTCGCCGAAGCGGATCGCATCGTGCAGGCGTTCCGGGTCGACCTGCAGGCGAAACGGGAGGAAGAGGCGCAACTTTCCGCCGAGGTCCGCGAGCTTGAGATCAAGGCCGCCGATCAGGCCCGTGACGCGATCGAGATCCGCCAGCTCGAGCGCGAGGCCCTGGCCTCGCAGACGCTCTACGAAAACCTTCTCTCACGGCTCCAGGAGTCGACCGAGGAAGTCTCGCTCCAGGCAGCCGATGCGCGAATAATCACGCCTGCCGAAGTTCCGATTTGGCCCCTCGGCACATCGGAACGGCGCACCAAGGCCGTGGCGTTGTTCGGCGGACTGCTGCTCGGTGTCTTCATCGTTCTTCTCCTGGACCGAATGAACAACACCTTCCGTTCGCCGCAACAGCTCGAACAGATGTCCGGCGTGAACGTGCTGGGCTTGGTCCCGCTGGCCGGGAAACGCCTGAAGCGCTCCGACGTGGTCGGCTATCTCAAGGAACAGCCGAACTCGTCGCTGACCGAGGCGATCCGCAACCTGCGTACGTCGATCCTGTTTTCGGATGTCGACAACCCGCCGAAAAAGGTTCTGTTCACCTCGTCGGTTCCGCGCGAAGGCAAGTCGACGACCGCGATCATGCTCGCGCTCACCAGCCAACAGATGGGCAAGTCGGCGATCATCGTCGATTGCGATCTGCGCATGCCGGCGCTCTCGAAGGCGCTCAACGTCAACAACGACGACCTCGGCCTGCTGTCGGTCATCAACGGCTCCGCCTCGCTCGAACAGGCGACCTTCGTGGAGCCCACCACCGGGCTGCACATCCTGATGACCAAGCCCTCCGAGCGCAATCTCAATATCAACGCCTCCGACGTGCTGGCCTCGCACCGGTTCCAAGTGCTGCTCGACTATCTCTCGAACAACTACGACGTCGTGATTCTCGATGCGCCGCCGACCCTGGTGGTCACCGACGCCCGGATCCTCTCCTCGATGGTCGATGCCGTGGTCTACGCGGTGCGTTGGGATTCGACGCCGCGCGAGGCCGTGATCGAAGGGCTGCGCGAACTCAAGTCGGTCGATGCGAAGGTGACCGGCGCGGTGATGACGATGGTCAACGAGAGCAAGGCATCCAAGTACGCCTATGACGGCTACAGCTATTACAGGGGTCACTACCGCGACTATTACGAGAACGGATGAAACCGACACCGACATTCACGCGTGGCAAGGCCGATGTTCCGTCTATTCGCACGTAA
>DQCI01000201.1:0-10071 GCA_003545125.1 Paracoccaceae bacterium | reverse complement strand
ATTGTCGGAGACATACACGGGCGCGCCGATCTGCTCGAGGTGATGTGGCGGCGCATCGCCGCCGATTTCGCATTCCGCATCACCGACACCCGGCAGCCGAAAGTCATCGTGCTCGGTGACATCATCGACCGCGGCGACAATTCCCGACAAGTGGTCGAAAAGCTCAAGACTTGCCTCGGCGCGGGGCCGATGGGGGAGGTGATCGTGCTCATGGGCAACCACGAGGCGGCGCTGCTCCAGTTCCTGAACGCGCCCGAACGGGGCGCCAACTGGCTCCGGTTCGGCGGCATGCAGACGCTCGCGAGCTACGGTGTATCGATCCCCGCCGGAACCCTCGACGCGGCCGCCTACCGCGATCTCGCCGCCCGGCTGCGCGGCGCGATGGGCGACCACCTGCCGTTTCTGCAAACCCTGCCGCTGTCCTGGCGTTCGGGTGACGTACTCTGCGTGCACGCCGGGGTGGACCCCGACAACCCCGAGGCCGTCGATGAAAACATCGTGCTGTGGGGCAAGGCCCGGTTTCCGGAGACCGGCCCGGTCGCGGGGCTGCGGGTTGTGCACGGCCACTACGATGCGGCCGAGCCCGTGATCACCGACGGGCGGATCTGCGTCGACACCGGCGCCTATTACTCCGGTCGGTTGACCGCCGTGCGCCTCGATGACGACACCGGGTTCATCGTCGCCGGGACTTAAGGCGGGACGGGGCCGGCGGGGGGCCTGAGGGGATCGGCGGGTCAGAGCTCATCCACACGCGGCCTGCGCGCTTTCCCCGGTTCGCCGCGCCGGGTGGAGAAACTCTGGGCCCAGCCGACGCCGAGGATCGCGGCGAACAGCGCGGCTATTGCCGGAAATTGCAGGCTGAAATCGACCGATGCGTGAACGGCAGCTGCCACGAAACAGGCCAGCGCAAAGGCGGGAATCGCCTGGTTGCGCCGCCGCGTGCGCGTGCCCTGGAACAGGCGCCAGCCGATCACCCCGAGCGCGGCAAAGAACAACGCCGCCGCAGGTAGACCAAACTCGAACGCGTTCTCAAGGTAGCTGTTGTGCGCCCATTGAGTATCGGACCGCGCAAGCTCGAGCGGCATGTAGAACCGCGAGGCCTCAGGATAGGTACCCGCACCGTGACCAAGCAACGGCCGATCCAGGGCACCGGCCAGAACATGGCGAAAAATGGTGGAGCGCAGTTCGGTTTCGATCGGCGCCAACCTTGCCAGCACCCCCGAGGTCATGAACACCGCGACGAAAACGAATATCACGAGCGGGATCACAAGCCGACCCAGCTTCATTTCCGACGCCCCGCGCGCCCCGTGGTACAGTCCCCAGATGAGGACCGCGACACCGACAGCCCCGGCCGCCACGCCGCCACGCGACAAGGTCATGGCAACTGCCGCCAAGCCGACCAATGTGCCGAAAGCATAGATCCAACCGCTCGAGAAGAACGCTTCGAGGAAGTCGCGCAACGCGACCAGCCCGTCGCGACTGCGGGATCCAGAAACCGCCCGCGCATAGGCGGTCAAATTGGCAAGTACGCCGAATACCGCGAAGGTGGCATAGGTGTTTCGATTCAGGAAGCTCGCCTGCATGATAGTCGCAACCTGTTCCTGGCCCAGAAGCAGATTGTAACCGATTGAAAGCGTGACGAATCCATAGATCGCCAAAGCGGTCGAGAACAACGCAATGGCCTGGATGTAGGCGTAGCCGCCCTCGGTCGCGGCATCGGCCGAGCGCAGGAAGATCCAAAAAAGCATGCCGTAACACGCCAATCGCATCACGACCTGACGTCCGGCGTCCGGATGGGCCGATATCGTGGGCAAGGCGCCGTCCGGCGCGGCAGCCCAGAACGGGTGGGCCAGCCCCGGCGTGAGGTTTGGCAGGCTTTGGACCAGCAGCCAGGCGAGCACGGCCACATAGGGTAGCGCCACAAGGACGGCGGCGCGGGCCGGGAGGCGCAGACCAAGTAAGGCATCGAACACGACCTGAACGGCGAATAAAAGCAGCGTTGCGAGACAGAGCAAGCTCCACATGGGCGGCTCGTGCGCGCCGTTTCGCAAGGTCAACGCAAGCACGATCATTAGTGCCACCCAACCCAGTAGGACCTGTCCCGGCGCGTCCGCCTTGCGGCGACGATCTGCGCGCTTGTCGCGCCCCGTCGTGCGATTACGTTCGACACTCTTCATCAGCTTTCCCCTGTACCGTCACGTCTTCTATCTTGATCCGTGAAACAGGAAAACAACTTGATCGCCCCGATCAGCGGCTGCCGTATGGAGGGCTCGGCGCCGATGGCCGCAACCCGCGCAACTTTGGTTTGACCCCACCTGCGCACGACGGTATCTTTCGGGCGAAGCGGAAGTTAATTTTCGATAACGTGGAGCGCTAAGTTGTCACTATTGAATGAATGCCTGAGAATCGGCGCAAAAATTTCCACAATCGCAACTTTGGTGGGTTTCTTGTCCGCCACGGCGGCAACGGCCCAGGATTGTACCAATGTTGCCGCGGCTGGCAACTGGACGACTGCGTTCAATGCAAACAACAACCAAGGCGGCTTCAAATGCGCCACAGGAAACCCGGACCCTGAGTGTCAGGTTTTGACCGACATGCAGGCTTGCTGCGCCGGCGCCACGAGCGCAGGCTCGGCCGCACAGATCCAATGCGCCGTCGACGTGTGCAACGCCAACGATCCGGGGGCCATTTCAACACTCGCAGTGAACTTCCCCTACGTGGTCTGCGACTGAGTTTCGGGGTCTGGCATTTCGGGGCTCGGCAGGGACTGCGCGGGCCCCGGGTTGCCGCTATTTGATTGGTTCGTCCCGACGAAACCCCTCCGGGCGCGCAGGGATTTCATTTCGACAGAATACTCGCAACCTTATTGGTCTGCGAGGATGTTGGCGATCAAAGGCTCCTCTGCAAGTAACGTGGCGAGCGCACTCGTCATCGTGCTCTTTTCCATGGCACTCAGTTCGGCCCGGATCGTATCGGGGGACACCGTCGCAAGCGCCAACTCCCGGTTTTCCGGCTCCGACATGAACCGGATCAGGAACAGCATCCTGTTGCGTGCACGGGTCGCGCTGTTGGGCGCGAAGTCATGCGATATCCGCCAGGCCTGAAGCGCGGCCTCCCGGTTGCCGAGGGTGAGTTCCGTGTTGGCAACCAGCATCCAGGTCGTGGCGTGCCCCGGTCTCAACCGAAGGCTTTCCATCGCTGCGTCGCGGACACGGTGCGTTCGGTCCAGGAGTGCCGCCTGCCGCTCCGTCGAGCCGTCTTCACCCGGCAAATACGATGGGAACGTCTGGTATGACCATCCGCGCGCAACCCAGAAGAAATACTCGGCGCGGTCGTACATCGTCCAGAAACTCCCCGGTCTCCCACCACCCGACGCCGTCTCGACCTGCAAAGACCGGTTGAACGCCGGCGTGCGCGAGAGGGTCGTGGCGGTCTGCCAGGCGGCAAAAACCAGCACGGCCAGGGGCGCAATCGCCCAGAGGCGTGATCTCGTTTGGGTCCGGGCCAAAGCATACTCCTGCGCACCGGGCGGAATGTCGGCTTCCCCTCACGCCAAGTCAACCGCCGCGTACCGGCCTTGCTAACTGCGCACCGGCAGGGGCCGGCCTTCGAGGATGGATTCCATCGCGAAATAGGCGGTGACGCTATCGAGCTCCACCTTGTCGATCAGCCGCTGGTAGACCGCATCGTACCCGGCGATGTCTTCGACCACCACTTTCAGCAGGTAGTCGTAATCGCCGCCGATGCGGTAGAAATCAACCACCTCATCAATCAACGCGACCTGTCGGCGGAAGGTCTGCAGCCAGTCAGCCGAGTGGTGCCGGGTGCGGATCATCGCAAAGACCACGAGCTTCAGCCCGAGCTTCTCGCGGTCGAGCCGAACGCCCTGCCCGGTGATGATGCCGCGCGTTCTCAGCGCGTTCAGCCGCCGCCAGCAGGCGTTCTGCGACAACCCGATCCTCTCGGCCAGGTCGCGCTGCGACAGGCTCGAATCCTTCTGCAGCGCGCGCAAAATGGCCACGTCTTGATGATCGAGTGAATTGCGGTTCATGCGATCATTTGACCACAATTTCGCCCGATGAACCAGTACTTTCGAGAGAGAACCACCACCAATGCCGGTGACATACTTCAAGGAGCGGACCGGCGAACCGACCGGCCAGGGACCGAGCACAGCGGGCAAACACAGATGACACCTTTTGCAGACATTCTCGGAGGCGCACGCGGCGCGGCGGCGATCGAGAAGATCCGCGCCGGGCTGATCGGCGAAGGCATGACCTTTGACGGACCGTACGGTCCCCGCACGCTCATCTACGCGGACTACACCGCCTCCGGCCGTGCTCTGGCGCAGGTCGAGGACTACATCCGCGACGAGGTGCTGCCCAGCTATGCCAACAGCCACACCGAAGACAGTTTCTGCGGCCGGCAGACGACACGGGCGCGCGAACGGGCGCGCGCCTATATCGGCCAGTGTCTCAATGCGCACAACGACGACGAGGTGATCTTCGCCGGCGCGGGCGTCACCGGGGCGATCAACAAGCTGGTCGGGCTTCTCGGCCTGCAGGGCGCGCCCGAGCCCGGGCCCCGACCGTTGGTGCTGATCGGCCCTTACGAGCACCATTCCAATATCCTGCCCTGGCGCGAAAGCGTGGCCGAGGTGATCGAGATCGACCCCGACATCGAGACCGGCATCGACCTTGCCCATCTCGAAGCGGAACTTCTCGCCCACGCGGACCGCCCGCTGGTGATCGGCAGTTTCTCTGCCACCTCCAACGTCACCGGCGTCTGCACCGATGTCGATGCGGTGACCGGCCTGTTGAAGCGCTACGGCGCATTGTCGTTCTGGGATTACGCCGCCGGCGCACCCTACCTGCCCATGGACATGAACCCCCCCGGAGGCCCCGCGAAGGACGCGATCCTCGTCTCGCCGCACAAGTTCGTCGGCGGCCCCGGCGCCTCGGGCGTGTTGGCGGTGAAACGCAAAGTCGTCACCCGCACCCGCCCGACGGCGCCCGGCGGTGGCACCGTCACCTTCGTCTCACCTTGGGCGCATGATTACGTCGGCATCCTGCATGAGCGCGAGGAGGCGGGCACGCCGAACATCCTCGCCGACATCCGCGCAGCCCTCGCTTTCGCGGTAAAGGAGGCGGTCGGACACCAGGTGATCGGCGCGCGCGAGGCGGCACTCGACCGGCGCGCGATGGCGGCCTGGGGCGATGTACCGGGGCTGCACCTGCTCGGCACCGAGGCCCGGCACCGCTTGCCGACCTATTCCTTCCTGGTCCAGGACGAAGCCGGCGGCACTCTGCACCATCAGCAGGTGACCCGCATGCTCAGCGATCACTTCGGTATCCAGGCACGCGGCGGCTGCGTTTGCGCCGGCCCCTACGGCCACCGGCTGCTCGGCATCTCCGAGGGCCAATCCTGTGCGATGCGCGACGCCATCCTTCATGGTGACGAAAGCGGGAAACCCGGCTGGGTCCGCCTCAGCCTGCACTACGCGATGGACGACGCAACGGTCGAAGCGATCCTGTCGGGTGTGCGCGACCTCGCGCGCAATTCCGCGGCGCTGGCGAGCCGGTGCGGCCCGCACGGCGACATGCCGGAGTTCGTTACCCAAAGCGGCTGAGACTGCCGCCGACGGTCTGCGCTGGTCCCCTGGGGGGGCGGGCCAAGCCCCCTGCCCGCCTACTGCGCCGCGCGGCCCAGCCTGTCGCCGAGGCGGTCCAGCATCGCCAAGCAATCTGCCAGCTGATCGAGCGCAATGTATTCGTCGGGTTTGTGCGCCTGCTCGATCGACCCGGGCCCGCAGACAATCACGTCCGTGCCCAGCGCCTGGAAGATTCCGGCCTCGGTGCCGAAGGCGACCACGTCGGCGGTGTTGGCGCCGGTGAGTTCGGCCATGATCCGGCGCGCCTCGTTCTCGCCGGTGGGGACGAGGCCCGCCACTTCGCCGATCACCTCGACCTCGATCGACGCCTCCGGATGCACCGCCCGCATCCGCGGCAGAAGCTCGGTCTCGCAGAGCGCGCGCAGGCTGTCGTGCACGAAGGCGGCATCGTCCGGCTGGACCGGCCGCATCTCCCAATCGATTTCCGCCGTCGGCGCGATCACGTTATGGGCGACGCCGCCGGTGAGCGCGCCGACGTTGATCGTGGTCCAGGGCGGCTCGAACCGGCTGCCGTCGGGGGCCATCTCCCGCAGCCGGTCCTTCAGGCCCAAGAGGTGGTGGACGTAGCGCACGGCGTATTCCACCGCGTTCACCCCATGATCGGGGGCGGATCCGTGGCCCGGCAGCCCGTGGAACCGCGTGGTGTATTCATGACACCCCTTGTGCCCCTCGATGATGCGCATCTCGGTCGGCTCGCCGATGATGGCGATACCCGGCGTCAGCCCGCGCGCCTTGAGCACCTCGGCAAGGTGCCGGGCGCCCAAGCAGCCGGTTTCCTCGTCATAGGTGAAGGCGAAGTGCAGCGGGCGGTCGCCGACACGGGCAGCAAGTTTGGGCGCCATCGCGAGCGTCGCGGCGATGAACCCCTTCATGTCGCAAGCCCCGCGCCCGTAGAGCCGACCGGCCTCCTCCACCATCGTGAAGGGATCGTGCGACCAGTCCTGGTCGGTGACCGGCACCACGTCGCTGTGGCCCGACAACAGGATACCGCCGTCACGCTCGGGGCCGAGGGTGGCGAACAGGTTCGCCTTGGTGCCGGAGGCCGCGGCGATCAGGTCCACCCGCGCGCCGGACGCCTCGAGGAGCTCCGCCATATACACGATCATGTCGAGGTTGCTGTCGGCGGACACGGTGGGAAAGGCGATGAGGTCGCCGAGGATCGCCTTGGTGCGCGCGAGCCTGTCCACGGGGTCAGTCCTTCACGAAGAGCTTGCGCTCGACATAACACAGCGTCTCGGCCGGGCCGTCTTCGGTGATCAGGATCGCCTCGGTGGTCTCGAGCCCCCAGGTGTCCATCCACAGCGCCGGCATGAAATGGAAGGTCATGCCCGGGCGCAGGACCGTGGTGTCCTCGGCCCGGATAGAGGCGGTACGCTCGCCCCAATCCGGCGGGTAGCTGAGGCCGATCGGATAGCCACAGCGCCCCTCGCGGTGGATCCCGTGTTTCTCCAGCACGCCGATGAGGGCATTGGCGATATCGCAGGCCCGGTTGCCGGCGCGCGCGGCCTCCAGCCCGGCCGCGATCCCTTCGAGTTGCGCCTGTTCGGCGTCCAGCATCTCCTGCGGCGGCGTGCCGAGGTAGACCGTACGGCAGAGCGGCGCGTGATAGCGCCGGTAACAGCCCGACAGCTCGAAGAACGTCGCCTCGCCTGCGCGCATCGGGTCGCCGTTCCAAGTGAGATGCGCGGCGGTCGCATCGAGCCCCGAGGGGGTGAGCGGCACAATAGCCGGATAATCGCCCCAAAGGTCGTCCACCCCGGTCAGCCCGGCGTGCGTGATGTCGGCCACGAGGTCGTTCTTGCGCACCCCCGGCGCGGCCCGGTCGATCGCCGTTTCGATCACATGTTCGGTGATCCGGGCGGCCTTGCGAATGAAACCGATTTCGGCTTCGGATTTCACCAGCCGTTGCCAGTTCACCAGCGCGGTGGCGTCGACAAATGTGGCGCCCGGCAGTTCTTCGGTGAGCACGGCATGGGCCTTGGCCGAGTAGTAATAATTCTCCATCTCGACGCCGATCCGCGCCGTCTCCACGCCCAACGCGGCAAGCCGCCGGGCGAGGTCCTGCATCGGGTGGCGCTCGGTCGATTGTACGAAGTGGTCGGCGTAGCCGACAAGGTTGCCCTCGGCCATCCAGCAGGTGCGGCGCGCGCCCATCATGTCCATGTGGCGACCCCACCAGACCGGGTCGCCCTCGAGCCTCAGGATCACACCCTGATGGACGTAGAACGACCAGCCGTCGTAGCCCGTGAGCCAGGCCTGGTTCGACGGGTCGGTGACGAACAGCACCTCGACCCCGGCGGCCTCCATCGCGGCCCGGGTGAGCGCGATCCGGCGGTCATATTCGGCAGTCGAGAACGGGGCATTTCCCTCGGGCATGTTTGAGGCTCCTTGGCCGTGGTCGCGAAGACGCTTGCAGAATAACCCGAGCGCCCTCAAGGCAAGGCGTGCGTTTGCGACCGACCGGGGGTCGAGCCCGCCTCCTCTCGCTTGCGGGCAGACCGTTTGCCGCCCGCAAGCGCCCCCGCGCAAGTTCATCCGGGCGCAAGCAAATCGGCAGATGTCAGAAACCCGACCAGCGCCGCGACGGCACGCGCCATGTCATCGCCGGAGGCCGCCTCCTCGGGGCAGTGGCTCACGCCGCCCTTGCAACGCACGAACAGCATTGCCACGGGGCAGAGATCGGCCATCGCCGAGGCGTCATGGGTCGCGCCCGAGGGCAGGCGCGGCGCGGGCGCTCCGGTTTCGGCCTCCACCGCTGCGCCGAGCCGGTCACAGAGCGCCGGGTCGCAGAGGTTGGCCGGTTGGTGGTAGCAGCGGTGCATGTCGAGCTTGAGACCGCGCGCGGTGGCGGCCGTGCGGGCGAAATCGGTGAGCGCCGCGCCCGCCGCCTCGCGCACCGCGTCGTCGGGTGCGCGCAACTCGACCATCATGCGGACCTCGCGGGGCACGGCGTTGACGGCGCCGGGCGCCACGTCAAGCGTGCCGACGGTTCCGAGCAAACCCGGCGTCGCGCGGGCCAACCTGTCGACCTCGGCGACCAGCGCCGCGGCGCCCACCAGCGCGTCGCGGCGCAGCTCCATCGGCAGCGTCCCGGCGTGCCCGGTCTCGCCGGTCAGGGTCACGGGGTAGCGCTCGATGCCGCAGACCGCAGTGACCACGCCGAGCGCCGCGTTTGCCGCCTCCAGCACCGGCCCTGCTCGAAATGGGGTTCGACAAACCCCAGCACCCGGCCCCGGTCGCGGTCGCGGGCGAGGCCGGGGATCGCCCCAGGGGCGAGCCCGAAGCCGGTCATGGCGTCGCGCAGACGCACGCCGTCCCGGTTGGTCATCTCGAGCACGCCCGGGTCGAAGGGCCCGCCAGCGCCCGAGGGCCAAGCCGGGCGGTCGGAAACCGCACGCCCTCCTCGTCGGCGAAGGCGAGGATCTCGACGGCGAAGGGCAGCCGAAGGCCTTCGTCGCGCAGCACGTCCTGCGCGAGAATCGGCAGCACCACACCCATGATCCCGTCGAAGGCACCACCTTCGCGAACGCTGTCCTGGTGCGAGCCCATGAGCACATGAGCAGGGTCGGCGCACCGGGCGGCGCACTGGGCGGCCCTTCGCGACGGCCGACGAGCGTGCCCGCCGCGTCGAGGTGCACGGTGAGCCCGGCGGCTTCCATTTGCGCGGTCAACAGGTCCAGAGCGGCGCGATGTTCGGGGATGAATGGCAGGCGGGTAACGCCGCGACCGGCGCGCGAGCATGCCGCGAGGGCGGCCAGGCGCTCCAGGGCCAGGTGTGCAACGTCAGCCGGCATAGGTGCGGGTCGGGTCATCGAGACAGGGCACCTGCGCCGCCCAGGCCGCGTAGTCGCCGCTGGTGGCGCGGGCGAACAGGGCATCGAGCGCGGCGAGCGGGGCCTCGGACCAGTCCACCCGCAAACTCAGCGGCGCATGGGCGGGCGACAGCACGAGCAGCGCCGCCGACTGGAGCCCGCGCGAGTCGCTGTCGGCCGCGTCGGCGGCGCGAAGGGCCGCGAGGAGCTGTCCGGGGAAAGCGCCGCGCGCCTCGACGAACCCCGCGACCAGTGCGCCGACGACGTCAGCCGCCGCCAACATGTTGCCCGCCGCAACGCCGCCGTCGAACAGCAGCTCAGCCGTAGCGGGTGTGTTGTCATCGCCGGTGAAGATCCCGCCCGAACCGTCGAGCGGCAGTGCCGAGAGCTGACGCTGAGCCGGGGTCTGGCGTGACCACCGATTTCATCGCCTTTTGCGCGCTTTGACCCTCGGCCATTATCGCCAGCACATCCTCGCCCCAGAAGGTCGAGGGCGCCTTGCCCTGGCTTGCCGACATCCCGCCGGCCAGCGACCCGCCGGCCAGCGACCTGCGTAACACCCCGCCGCCGACGCAGAGCGAACCGGTCGCC
>DQCI01000298.1:15408-22125 GCA_003545125.1 Paracoccaceae bacterium | reverse complement strand
ACCAGCACGCGGTTTTCGCGCTGGCGGGCCCAGACCCGGATCGCGTCACCCTCTTCGCAGAAGCTGATCGCGTTGGTGATGAGGTTGACGAAAACCTGCGCCAGCCGCGCCTCGAGCCCGGTGATGACGATCGAACTCGACGCCAGGTCGGTGATGAAGTCGACGCCCTTCTGATGCGCTTCGCCGCCGAGGTATTCGGTCAGGTTGCGCAGCATCTTGATGAGATCGAACGCCTCTTCCTCTTCCTTCACCAGCTCCGAGTCGAGCCGCGAGGCGTTGGAAATGTCGCTCACCAGCCGGTCGAGGCGGCGCACGTCGTGGTCGATCACGTCGAGCAGCTTGTCGCGCTGCTCTTCCTTCTTGACGAACCGGAGCGAGCCGATGGCGGAGCGCAGAGACGCGAGCGGGTTCTTGATCTCGTGTGCCACATCGGCGGCGAATTGTTCGTTGGCGTCAATCCGGTCGTAGAGCGCCGCGACCATGCCGCGCAGCGCCTTCGACAGCCGGCCGATCTCGTCGGGCCGCGCCGTGAGGTCGGGGATCCGCACCCGGCCGGGGTTGACCCGGCGCGAGTTCTTGTCGCGGCCGATCTCGGCGGCGGCGG
This sequence comes from Paracoccaceae bacterium, assembly GCA_003545125.1. Lineage (GTDB taxonomy): Bacteria > Pseudomonadota > Alphaproteobacteria > Rhodobacterales > Rhodobacteraceae > Sinisalibacter. The sequence continues at coordinate 21,521 of DQCI01000298.1, read as the reverse complement.
CCAGGTCGGCAAGCGGATTGGCGATGGTCGAGGCCAGCACCAGGCTGAGGCCGATGGAGACCAGGATCGCGATGATGAACATCTGCAGGATCTGTTCGCGCTCGGCGCGCACCAGTTCGTCGACCAGCCCGCCCGGGCTCGACAGAGCGACGGCGCCGATTACCTCGCCGTCGATGAGAACCGGGGTGGCCACGACATAGGCGCTTTCGCCGTAAGGCGCGCGGATGCTGGCGATCTTGGTGTTTCCGGCAAACACATCGCCGAGAAGCTCGCGCGCTTGCAGTTCGACGTCGTATTGCACCTCGCCGACGTCATTGGCGGCCGCAATCAGCCCGGCAATCACGTCCCAGACCCGGCTGAGCCCATCGGTGATGAGCGTCGCACCCTGTTCGCGCTCGAGCCCGACCACCGTGCGCTGCACCTCCGCAGACCGGCGCGCGGTCTGGCCGAGCAAGCCGCCGTCGGGGCTGAAGACCATGACATCGCTGCCGTCGCGGATCCGGATATCGGCAAGCGCCGCGTCGACGGCCTCGCTGGTCAAACCGGTGCCGACCGGGCCGCCTGGCTCGGTCGGAACGCCCTGCTGGACCTCGAACACATCCGCGACGATCTCGACCGCCATCACCAGCCCCTGTTCGCGCTGGTAGAGCAGGCTTTCGCGGAACGGGTTGAGGTAAAGAACCCCGCCGACAAGAACGACGAGGCCCAGAAGGTTGAAGATGATGATCTTGCGCGCCAGCGGGGAGCGGTTGATCGCGATCAGGCTGCGGCGCTTGCGGCCTTCGCGCAATTCCGCATCGACCGAGGACGGGGTTGTGACCCAGTCCTCGCCCAACACCACCTCGGTGTCTTCGCGCGTGCCTTTAGTATCGCGCACCAAAGCGCCTCCGAACCTCTATCCCCCCCTGCGGCACAGATACTACTCTTCGTTGTAGCGGTATCCAATGCCGTAGAGTGTCTCGATCGCGGAAAACTCGTCATCGACCATGCGCATCTTCTTGCGCAGCCGCTTGATGTGGCTGTCGATGGTCCGGTCGTCCACGTAGACCTGATCGTCATACGCGACATCCATGAGTTGGTCACGGCTTTTGACGAAGCCGGGCCGCTGTGCGAGCGCCTGGAGCAGGAGGAACTCGGTGACGGTCAGCGACACGTCGAGCCCTTTCCAGGTGACCGCGTGGCGCAGCGGATCCATCGTCAGATGGCCGCGCTGCATCACCTTGTTTTCCTCGGTATCGGGCATCACCACGCCCTCGATCGCTTCCTGCCGGCGCAGAAGCGCACGGATGCGTTCGACCAGCAGGCGCTGGCTGAAGGGCTTCTTGACGTAGTCGTCGGCCCCCATGCGCAGGCCCAGCACCTCGTCGATCTCGTCGTCCTTCGAGGTGAGGAAGATCACCGGCATGGCGGTCTTCTGACGCACCCGCTGAAGCAGGTCCATCCCGTCCATCCGGGGCATCTTGATATCGAACACGGCCATGTCCGGAAGACGCTTGTTGAAAGCGTCCAGGGCAGCCTGGCCGTCGTTGTATGTTTCCACTTCGAAGCCTTCGGCTTCAAGGGTCATGGAGACCGACGTCAGAATATTCCTGTCGTCGTCCACCAAGGCAATTCTCGACATATTGAGAAATCCTCTGCTCTTCGTTCTATGTGCCTGTTTTTCCGCGCATACAATCCAGTTTGACTGGCAGAAGCAACACAGAAGGGCGATTCGGCGTCCCTTGTGAGTCAAATACGCATCACTAATGGCAAAATTGCGGCATAGGTCTCGGATCGTTGACAGTGGTTGCGCAAACAGCCGGACTGTAGCGCTAACGCCTTCCAAGAACGGTTCCATCCTCCTGAGCCCATGTTATAGCAAGAAAATGTCGCACTGCAGCATCGCGGTTGCGGCACAGCGCGAGACTGCCCTTCGCGCATCTTTCAGACCCCAAACCCCGGCCGTTTCACCGGTGGGTACAAGGAGCAACAGATGAGCACAGGACACGTGAACCCGGCACAACGGCTGGAAGATCAGGGCATCGACGGCCTCGGCAACGTCTACTACAACCTGATCGATCCGCAGCTCGTGGAACACTCTGTGAAGAACGGGGAAGGTCACCTCGGCAAGGGCGGCGCGATCCTGGTCGAGACCGGCGTTCACACCGGCCGGTCGCCGCTCGACAAGTTCGTCGTGCGCACACCGGATGTCGAAAACACCGTCTGGTGGGAGAACAACAAGCCGATGGACCCCGCGAAGTTCGACGTGCTCTACGCCGACATGCTGGAAGCCATGAAGGGCAAGGATCTCTACGTCCAGGATCTCTACGGCGGCGCCGATCCCGCCCACCGGCTCGACGTGCGCTTCGTCCAGGAGCTGGCCTGGCACAACCTGTTCATCCGCCACATGATGCGCCGGCCCGCGCGCGACGAGCTCGACGAATTCGAGCCCGAATACACGGTCATCAACCTGCCCTCCTTCAAGGCCGATCCCGAGCGCCACGGCTGCCGCACCGAGACGGTCATCGCGCTGAACTTCTCCAAGAAGGTGATCCTGATCGGCGGCACTGAATATGCGGGCGAGAACAAGAAGGGCGTGTTCACGCTTCTGAACTACATCCTGCCCGGCAAAGGCGTGATGGCAATGCATTGCTCGGCCAACCACGCGCCGAACAACCCGGTCGACACCGCCGTTTTCTTCGGCCTCTCGGGCACCGGCAAGACCACGCTGTCGGCCGACCCGAACCGCACGCTGATCGGCGACGACGAACACGGCTGGTCGGAGAAGGGCACTTTCAACTTCGAAGGCGGCTGCTACGCCAAGACGATCTCGCTCTCGCCGATCGCCGAGCCGGAGATCTACCACACCACGTCGATGTTCGCCTCCGTGGTCGAGAACATGGTGTGGAACAAGGACACGATGGACCTCGATTTCGAGGACGACAGCCTGACCCCCAACATGCGCGTCGCCTACCCGCTGCATTACATTCCCAATGCGTCGGAAAACTCGCTCGGCGGTCACCCGAAGAACATCATCATGCTGACCTCGGACGCCTTCGGGGTGCTGCCGCCGATCGCGCGCCTGACGCCCGCGCAGGCGATGTACCACTTTCTCTCGGGTTTCACCTCCAAGGTGGCGGGCACCGAGAAAGGCGTCGTCCATCCGGAGCCGACCTTTTCGACCTGCTTTGGCGCGCCTTTCATGCCGCGCCGCCCGGAGGCCTACGGCAACCTCCTGCGCGAAAAGATCGCCAACCACGGCGCCACCTGCTGGCTGGTCAACACCGGCTGGACCGGAGGGCCATACGGCGAGGGCAACCGGATGCCGATCAAGGAAACCCGCCGCCTGCTCGCCGGCGCGCTGGACGGCTCTTTGCATGACGCCAAGTTCCGCATCGACCCCAACTTCGGCTTCGAGGTGCCGCTGCACGTCCACGACGTGCCGGAAGTCCTGCTCGACCCGCGCCGCACCTGGAACCGGCACGACGAATACGACACCCAGGCCGCGCAGCTCGTGCAGATGTTCGCCGACAATTTCGAGCAATACGTGGACTACGTCGATGACGACGTGAAAGCGATCATGCTCGGCAAGGACGACTGAGCGCCGGTTCAGACTCGAAGTGACGCGCCCCGGCTCCCGGAGTCGGGGCGTTTGCTCTGAGGCCTGGACCTTGGCAGAACAGGCACGTCCTGGGCCAACCTCGAACCGGATAGGCAGGCCCGCGTTGCGGTTGTCTCGTGGCGGAGTAGGCAGTGCGTTTCGTTGACGAGTTATGCCGGACGACAAGGCAGCGCGTAGGTAGAAGGTTGTTATGGAAAGGGTTTTCAGACCCGGATAAGTTCCTAGTTTCCTAGGAAACTGGGGGCGGTTTCCTAGGAAACCAAACGGACAGAAACAGGGTTGAAATGCGTGCCCGCCGCGACAACCCCACGCCGGCGCAGCAGCGTCACCCCATCAGCCCGCGCCGGACCAGGTTGAACCCGGCCACCGCCAGCACCACGAGCATCGCCCGGCGGAACGTGGCCTGCGGCATGCGGTTGTGCAGCCGGCTGCCGAGCCAGAGACCCGCCAGCGCCGGTGGGATCGCCGCGGCGGAGAGCGGCAGGGTGGCCGCGTTGAGTACGCCGGATTCCAGGTGCGCGATCAGCAGCGCCAGCGCGCCGAGACCGTAGATCACGCCCTGCGCGCGGATCGCCTCGCGCTTCTCCACATCGATTGCCACCAGGTAGGCCACCAGCGGCGGCCCCCAGACCGCCGACAGACCGCCGACGAAACCCGCGAGCCCGCCCAGCGTCAGCTCGTCGCGCAGCCGGTTGACGGGGTCGAGGCGCAATCGCCACCCGCCCAGCTGAAAGAGTGCGAAGGCGACGACCGGCGCACCGATGATCAGGAACAGGATCTGGTCGGGGATCAGGTTCACGAGCTGCGCCGAGGAGGCGAGAAAAATCAGCATCATGACAATGAATATCCAGAACCGTCTGACGACGTCGCGCGCCACAGCCAGACCGTCGCCCAAGCTTTGGATGAGGTTCGCGATGAAGGTGGGCAGGATCAATGCTGCAAGTGCGATCTCCGGGGGGAACAACGACCCCAGGCCGGAAATCATGATCATCGGCATCGCGAAGCCGACCGCGCCCTTGACGAAGCCCGCCATCAGCGTGATTCCCGCGGCTGCAAACAGCAGGTCGAGGGGCATATCTGCCATGATTCCCAGCATATCGCCCCGTCTGTGTTCCATTCCCCGCACCGTTCATAGCGGCTTTATGCGCCCGGGAAAACGCTTTCCTCAGAGTTACATTCGTACATTCACATCGCAGTTCATGACTTTTTATTGCGCTGCAGTTGCAAAATACCTATCACGAACGGGACAGTTCCAGAGGGGAGCGCGCGACCTCAAACCGACCAGACGCTGCCCAGGAGCCCGGACCAGACCATGCCCAAGGACACGCCCATGCCCGCGCCCATTCTCGACCACCTTCTCGACCTCACCCGGAGCGCCATCGACCCCGTCGAAGTGGTGCTGGCAAGCGCCACCGTCCGCATCCGCGACGCGGTCAGCGAGGACGGCAAGGTGTCGGGCACGAAGCTCGAGGAACATCAGTCGGCCGCCCATGCGCTCGCCTGGCTGGCGACATACGTCGAGGCGCTGCGGCAGATGCAGAAATGGGCCGAGGCCCTGTCGGCCGCGGGAAAGTTCGGCGAGATCGAGCAGCTCATCCACCAGATCGCCTTCGGGGAATACCTCTGGCAGATCCAGGGCGGCATCCCGATGAGCCAGAACGAGACCGCCAAGCTCATCGACATGTTCGTCGCACCACAGGAGATCGGCGCGCTGATGCAGCCCGCGGTGATGACACTCGCGACGCAAGGCAACAGCCCCGCCGCCCGGGCCCGCCTGGTCACCCTGATGCAGGACAACGCCGGCCACGCCACCTTCGGCGCCACCGGGCTCGACGAAGAGCTCGAGATGATCCGCGAGCAATTCCGCCGCTACACCGACGACCGTGTCGCCCCCAATGCGCATGAGTGGCACCTGAAAGACGAGCTGATCCCGATGGATATCATCGAGGAGCTCGCCGAAATGGGCGTCTTCGGCCTCACCATCCCCGAGGAATTCGGCGGGCTCGGCATGTCGAAGGCCTCGATGGTGGTGGTCTCCGAAGAACTGTCGCGCGGCTACATCGGCGTCGGCTCGCTCGGCACCCGCAGCGAGATTGCCGCCGAGCTGATCCTCGCGGGCGGCACCGAAGACCAGAAACAGCACTGGCTGCCGAAAATCTCGGCCGCCGAGGTGCTGCCCACCGCCGTCTTCACCGAGCCCAATACCGGCTCCGACCTCGGCGCACTGCGCACCCGCGCGGTGAAGGCCGGCGACGACTACGTGGTGACCGGCAACAAAACCTGGATCACCCACGCGGCACGCGCCAACGTGATGACCTTGCTTGCCCGTACCGATCCGGCATCCCAGGATCACCGCGGGTTGTCGATGTTCATCGCCGAGAAGCAGCCGGGCACCGAGACGGAGGACTTCCCGACCGAAGGCATGACCGGCGGCGAGATCGAAGTGCTGGGCTACCGCGGCATGAAGGAATACGAGCTTGGCTTCGATGGCTTCAAGGTGCCCGCGGCCAAT
>DQCI01000298.1:1989-15331 GCA_003545125.1 Paracoccaceae bacterium | reverse complement strand
AACGCGCTCGAAACCGGCATGTTATACGCCGAGGAGCGCAAACAGTTCGGCAAGGCGCTGATCAGCTTCCCGCGTGTCGCGGGCAAGCTCGCGATGATGGCCACCGAGATCATGGTCGCCCGCCAGCTGACCTATTACGCGGCTTGGGAAAAGGACCACGACCAGCGCTGCGACCTGGAGGCCGGCATGGCCAAGCTGCTCGGCGCCCGTGTCGCCTGGGCCTCGGCCGACAACGCGCTGCAGATCCACGGCGGCAACGGCTTTGCGCTCGAATACCAGATCAGCCGCATCCTCTGCGATGCGCGAATCCTCAACATTTTCGAAGGGGCTGCCGAGATCCAGGCCCAGGTGATCGCCCGGCGGTTGCTGGGTTAGCGCGCCCGCGCCTGGCCCGGGCGGGTGACGGCCTGGGCCAGCAGGAAACAGGTCCACTGCGGCGGCACAAACGGCGCGCCGAACCAGGTGATCGTGACCCAGAGGACGAGCGCGGCCGCACCCAATTTGAGCCCGGCCAGCTTGATCTCGAGCAGGCGATTGTCGAGGCATGAGAGCCAGAAAAGCCCCGCCGCGATCACCGCGAGCATCCGCTTTGCAGGTGACCGGTGTCAGACCACTGCGTGGTGGCCCGCGCAACCTCGGGCAGATCACCGCCGCGAATGGGCGCGTTGGTTTCCGGTCCACCGTCGAAAACGTGGACGAAGAATCGTGCGGCCATCAGAGTGGCCGCGGCAACAGTCGGCGCCTTCATGGCGATCTCCAAAGCCATACCCTTGCGTATGGTATCGTTCACCAATACTGATTCAATACGTTTCCGTATGGAGCTTTCCGCATGCCCGACACTCGCCCCCGCCTCACCGCCGAAGACTGGATCAAGGCCGGGTTCTGGGCCCTCTCCACGACCGGACCCGACTCGCTCAAAGCCGAAGCCCTGGCCCGCACCCTCGGCGCGACCAAGGGGAGTTTCTATTGGCATTTCAAGGATGTCCCCGACTTCAAGGCGAAGATGCTCGGCCATTGGCATCACAAGGCCTTCGACGCCGTCGCCCGGAGCGTCGACGCCAGTGGCGACCCCACAGAGCGTCTCTACCGCCTGGCCGAGCTGGCAACCGCCGAACCGGAAGGCTACGGCGGTGCTGCCGTCGAACCCGCGATCCGGACCTGGGGCACCTCCGATCCGCTGGTGGCGAGCGCTGTTGCTGAAGTCGACGCTAAACGCCTTACCTATCTCGCAGGCCTGTTGGCCGAACTTGGCCTCACCAACCCCGATTTTTCCCGGATCGTCTACGGCGCCTATGTCGGGATGAACACGCTCTCGGCCGCGGACGGAACTGACAACTCCGGCGCGATGAGCACGTTGATGGCCGCCATCCTCGCGCTCCAGGAGGCGTGAGCGGCGCGGTTTCCGGTGCGGAAACCGACACGGAATTCGCAGCGAATTCCGATCCGAAATCCGCCTCGGATTTCGCGCACCCTATCCGCGCGTGAGACGGTCCACCAAACGGGCGCGCGCCTCCGGCAGCGGTTTGTCGCCCAGCGAATGCGCGAGCCCATGGGTAAGGAAATACCCTGTGGTCCTGAGACCTTCGCCGATGCCGGCAAAATCCGGCGTCACGACGCCGAGCAGTTCCGGCGGCAGCGGCAGCAGCCGGTCGGCCCATGCGCCGGCCCCGGCCGCGCTGACCGCCCGGCCCGAGCGCGGGCTGACGAAAACCAGGTTTTCCGGCGTGCCGGTCACCGCGCAAGTGGTGAGATCGAGCCCGAAGCCCAACGCCCCCAGGAGTGCCAACTCCCACTGCAGGTAGGCCACCGGCCAAGCCGCGCTGTGGCCGAGAAGATCGAGCATCGCCTCGGTGCTTGCGTGCAGCCGGGGGTGCGGCGCGCGCTCGGGAAGGGCGAACAGCAGGAGCGCCGTGATCGCGTTCAGGGCTGCGAGTGCGCTCCGGTCGTCGAATAGGGCAGCGCTGCGCGACTTGGACAGTTCAACGTTGAATGTTCCCAGGTGCTCTTCCAGCCGAGCCCGCCAGGTGAGATCCAGCCGCGCGCCCGGCTGCAGCACCGGGGCGAGCTTTCGCGACGTGCCGCCGCGCACCACTCCGGCGTGACGCCCGCGTTCAGGCGTGAACACGTCAATGATCGCTGATGTCTCGCCGTGTTTGCGTACGCTGAGCAGGGTCCCTTGGTCGCGCCAGTCCATCTGCGCTCGCTTCCTTTTGCGCAAGTATCGGAGTGTCGCGGCAAGTCTGCAACCGGCGCGGGGACGCGATTTCGAAATCGCGTGAAAAGCGCCTTCGAAGGCGCTTCCCCCAGGCGTTTCGAAACGCCTTGGCCCTCAGCTGTCGAGCCCCGGCTCGTCGAGCAGGTGCCGCCCTTTCGCGTCTTCCACTTCGATCACCCAAAGGTCCGGGTCGAACCCGCGTTGTTTGGCGACCGTCTCGTCCACCGTGCGTTCCGGCCCTTCCGACAACAGATCCCAGCGCCGGGTGCCGCTCATCAGGTCCACCACCCGGTGGAAGGCCTGTGCCTGGCCGTCCAGCGTGGCAAGTTTCACCAACACCGCCCCGGCGGTCTCGTCGCCTTTGAAAACAACGTAGACGGGGATCCCCGCGGCTTGGAGCCGGGCGAGATAGGCGCTCACCCAGATGCCCGAGGCCAGTCGGCTCACCCCTTCCCGTCCTTGAAGTCGAGCCCCATCTCCGAATACCGCTCGGCCTCGTCCAGCCAGCCCGGCCGCACCTTGACCTGCAGGAACAGGTGCACCTTGCGGCCGAGGAACTCTTCGATCTCGGCGCGCGCCGCCTGGCTCACCGCCTTGATCGTCTCGCCTTTCTTGCCGAGCACGATCCCCTTGTGCCCGTCGCGCGCGACATAGATCATCTGGTCGATCCGGGCCGAACCGTCGCCCCGTTCCTCCCAGTTCTCGGTTTCGACCGTGAGCTGGTAGGGCAATTCCTGGTGCAGCCGCAGCGTAAGCTTCTCGCGGGTGATCTCGGCGGCGATCATGTAAAGCGGGATGTCGGCGATCTGGTCTTCGGGGTAGAGCCAGGGGCCCTCGGGCATTTCGGCCGCGAGCCAGGCGCGCAGGTCATTGACGCCGTGGCCTTTCTCGGCCGAGATCATGAAGGTTTCCGCGAAGGTGAAGCGCTCGTTCATGTCGGCCGACAGCGCCAGCAGCGCCTCGGCCTTCACCCTGTCGATCTTGTTGATCGCCAGCACCACCTTGCGCCCCTGCCCGACGTCCGCCAGACCCTCGAGGATGCGCTGCACCCCCGCCGTCACGCCGCGGTGCGCCTCGATCAGCAGCACCACCACATCTGCGTCCGCGGCCCCGCCCCAGGCGGCCGCGACCATCGCCCGGTCGAGCCGGCGGCGCGGGCGGAACAGGCCCGGGGTGTCGACGAAGACGATCTGGCTCTCACCCTCGATCGCCACGCCCCGGATCCGTGTCCGGGTCGTCTGCACCTTGTGAGTGACGATCGACACCTTGGCGCCCACCATCCGGTTGGTCAGCGTCGACTTGCCCGCGTTGGGCTCGCCGATCAGGGCAACAAATCCCGCGCGTGTGGTCATGATTTCTCCTGCCTGGGCGATGTGCTGGGGCGCTGTCGAGATAGGGGATTTCGGGCCCGAAGACCAGCCCGCAGACACGGGGCGCTTGACCGAGGTCATTACGCGACCCAAAGCCATTGCTATCACCCCATCACGCCTTGGAAGCTTTGCGTGGAGGATATGCTGCGTGTGCTCACATCCCTTGCCGTCGGTGCCACGATTTCGCTCATGACCGCCACATCGCTTCTGGCCGACGGGTTTTTGTTCTACGATTTCGCGTGCGCAAAGATGGGACTCGTTCGGACACGGGACCGGTTGATCTTCGCGGGTGGCGATCCTGCGGTCGGCAAAGACATCGTGTTTGCCTGCGAAGGACGGTCCTGCGTTCAGCGGGAGAGATGGGCCGATAGCAGCGGAAACACCGGGGTCAGGGTCCGATCCCTCTACTTCGCGCGCGCAAAGATGGCGTATGTAACCGTCTCGGCCTCGTGGCGGGATGGCGAAGACGTGCCGTACCACCACATCACCTATGCGAACTCCCTGCTGCCGTGCGGGTTCTGAGGATCTGGCAGGACGACCAGACCCCGGTGGTGCGTGCAGCCGGACGGTGTCGCACACCGCGTGGCGCCAGTCGCACCCGAACGAAGACGCGGGCTCCCAACCCTCGCATCCCGGTGTCTACAGGTCGTTTTCGACAAGCCGGGCGCGCACCTCCGCCACCAGGTCGGCAACATCATCGGTGCCCTGCAGCCGAAGCACCGGGACCGTCTGCTCCATCAACCAGGTTTCGTGCATCACCCGGCTGCGTCCGGTGAAATGCCGGTCGTCGTATTGCGCGGCCCAGGCCAGAAACTCCTTATGAATCCACTCCATGTCGCCGCCGGGCTCGATACGCGCGCCGAACCAGGCCCGTTCCCGGCGCCGGAGGCGTTCGATCCGCTGTCGCTTCGGCGCGGACAGAAATACGATCAGGTCGGCGGTCGCGATCGCCCGGTCGCCCCAACCGCACAGCGACCCCGCGACCACCCAGCCACCCGGCCCCTGCGCCTGTGCCAGCACGTCCAGCCGTTCCGACACCGGGCGTTTGGTGGTGAACCGCGGGTTCGTCGGCATCCAGAACGCGTCGTCGGTATCGACGAAAGGGACGCAAAGCGCCGCCGCCACGGCCTGGCCGAGGGTCGACACGCCGGAGCCGGAAGCGCCGGTGATATGGATACGTGATTCTGTCGCCGGGCCGGGCATGGAGGGGCTCCCGGAACTTGTGTCCCGCCGATCTAGTAGCCGTTCGTTTGCGGCAGGTGCAAGAGGCCGGTTTGGTGCCGCTCAGAACAGTTTCGGCGGCGCACCCCGGACCTGTCCGCGCTGGGTCACGCCGTAGCGCAGGCTGTCGCCGATCCGGGTCGCGAGCACCAGTATGCTGTCGGCCTGGGCGGGGGTGAGCACCTCCCGTGCGGTAGCCCCGAAAAGGTCCAGCCAGACGGAGAACATCCCCGGCATCACCTCCGGGTTCGCCACATGCACCTGCATCGGGCTGCCGTCGTAGCTGCGGTCGATGCCGATGGCGTTGCGCCAGAAGGCGGCGATCCGCGCTTCATGCGCGCGCCATTCCGGTCCGTCCTCAACCGCGATGGCCCGAGCGAAGACGGGCCCAAGCATATCGTGGGCCCGGATGCGCTCGTAGAAGACGGCAACCAGCCGGTCGATGTCCTCTGGGGTGATGTCGAACTTCTGCATCGGGTTCTGGGCGGTCATGGAGCCTCCGGGCGTCGGTTGCGAAAGGTTGGAGCGTTTCGCGCAAATCTGCGATTCAGGTTTTCTCGTGAAACGTCTCGGACCCTGATGATGTTGCACATGTATTGCGTTCAACTTGTGTCTCAAGGTGATCTCGAAACGCCTTAGCGAGCCGGGCGGACCCACTCAACGGGTGAATTGTCGCGCCCCGCGCCCGGGCAGAAGCGCGAACACCCCGGTGCCGACGATCAGCACCATGCCCGCGACGGTCCAGCCATCAAGCTTTTCGCCGAACACAAGCACGGCGAAAAGCAGGGCGAAAAGCAGCCGGGAATACCGAAACGGTGTCACCACCGCGACCTCGCCGCTGCGCATCGCCCGGGTGAGCGCTTGATACGCCAGAACGCCGACCAGACCGGTGAGGCCGAGGCGCAGGGCCTCAGAGGCGGTCGGCCAGCGCAGCGGCCCCTCGTCCCAGGCCATCAGGATGACCCCCGCCAGAGTAACGACGAGGAACCCCAGCACGCCGAGCTGGCGGGCGGTCACGGCGGGCGGGCTCATCCGGGTGGCGAGATCGCGCCCCGCGAAACCGATGGTGGCCGCGACCGCGAACAGGGCGGTGGCGTCGAACGCCGCAGGCGTCGGGCGGATCACCATGAGCACGCCGACGAAGCCGAGGCTGACGGCCAGCCAGCGCGACGCAGGCACCCGAGTGCCGAGGACAATCGAGGCCCCGGCGATCACGACCAGCGGGGTCGCCTGGAGAATGGCCGAGGTGGTCGCCAGCGGCGCATAGGCGAGCGCGAGGGCAAAGAACAGACGGCCGCCGATCTCGAAGCTTGAGCGGACCAGCAGACGGGGCCGCAGCATCTCGCCCACAAGCGCGGGCTCGCCGGCGAGACGCGACCAGGCGGCGAAGAAAAAAAGTCCGGTCAGCCCGAACAGCAGCGTGCCCTGACCGGGCGGCAGGGTGACCGTGACGGATTTGAACAGCGCGTCTTCGACCGCGAAGGCCGCCATCGACGCGACCATGAACAAGGCACCCTGGAGATTGGCCGAAAGGTTGACCGACAGCGGCGCGCGGCTCACGCGCCGTCGACCTTGTCCAGCAGCGCCTTGGCCGCCGCCTGTTCGGCCGCGCGCTTGGAACTGGCCGACGCCGTTGCCACCTGCCCGCTGTCGAGCCGCGCCTCGATCGTGAAGATGGGCGCATGGTCGGGACCCGAGCGGGCGGTCTCGGAATAGACCGGCGGCGACTGCTTGCGCGCCTGGGCCCATTCCTGAAGCGCGGTCTTGGGGTCGCGCGCATCCGCCTCGACGCTGGCGATCCGTTTCTCCCAGAGCTTCAGCACCAGCGCGCGGGCCGCTTCAAACCCGCTGTCGAGGTAGACAGCGGCGATCACCGCCTCCATCGCGTCGCCGAGCAGCGCCTGTTTGCGCCGCCCACCCGACATCATCTCGGAGCGCCCAAGCTTCAGCACCGCGCCAAGATCGACCTCGCGCGCGACCTCGGCGCAGGTCTCCTTGCGCACCAGCGCATTGAACCGCGGCGCAAGCAGCCCCTCGCTCGCGCCCTTGTCCGACGCGAGCAGCGCCTCGGCCATCACCAGTCCGAGCACACGGTCGCCGAGAAATTCGAGCCGCTGGTTGTCGGGCCGGGTCTCGGACCCGATCGAGCCGTGGGTGAGCGCGCGCACGAGCAGTTCGGGCCGCGTGAATGTGTGCCCGATCCGCCCCGAGAAGGCTTTGAGGTCGCCCGAGAGCTTCATTCGACCTTTTTGAAGAACCGGTCGCCGCGCCAGGTCCAGAAATAGACGAGACGTTTGCCGGCGGAGGAGAACATCACCCGGTCAACCCGGCCCAGCAGCAGGTCTTCCGACACGAAACCGACCCCGCCCGCCGATTGCGGGAACCGCGAGTCGGTCGAGTTGTCGCGGTTGTCGCCCATGAAGAAATAGCTGCCCTCGGGCACGGTGTAGACGCCGGTGTTGTCCGGCATACCCGGGTAGTCGTCGACGTTCAGCACGTTGTGCGCAACGCCGTTGGGCAGCGTTTCCGTCGCCCGGGGCTTTTCGCAGACAGCCCCCTGGCCGACCGCGCCGTTGGCGCATTTCGGCACCGTGCCGAAGCTGCCCTGGCGTTCGAACACCTCCTCGAACACCCCTGCCGGCGCCTGTTCGGCCGCCGTGTCGTTGATGTAGAGCACCCCGTCCTGCACCTGCAAACGGTCGCCGGGCAGGCCGACCAGCCGCTTGACATAGTCGGTCTTGGTGACCGGGTGCTTGAACACGATGATGTCGCCGCGCTCCGGGTCCGACGCGAGAATGCGGCCCGGGATCGGGCACATCGCCCAGGGGCAGGAATACTTCGAGTAGCCATAGGCCATCTTGTTGACGAAGACGAAATCGCCGATCAGCAACGTATCCTTCATCGACCCGGTGGGGATGAAGAAGGGCTGGAAAAACACCGTGCGGAACACGCCGGCGATGATGAGCGCCCAGAAGACCGTTTTGATCGTCTCGACGAGTTCGTTCTTCTTTTCGGCCATGGCTCCGCCTCTTCGCTCGGGGTGAGGGCGATATGCGGGGCGACGGGGTGGGTGTCAACCCGGGGCGGGACTGGCGGCGGGCAGCGCGCCCGGGGCGCACGCGGGCAGGGTTTTGACAACGGATAGCGATCCGAGACGGTGCGGCGGCGATATTCTTTTCGCCGTCAGAAGGTTATCGGACCCTCGGTTTCGCGGCGGCCCCGTTCCGGGCGGCCCCGTTCCGGCGGCCCGGGGATGCGACCCCGCCTCCGGGGACGACCACGGACACCGGACCCGGCCAACCGCAGATGCAGTTGCCCAGCCGCGCCTCAGACCAGCCGCCCCTCAGACCGGCCGCGCCTCAAACCGGCCGCGCCTCGATGACGACGAAGGCCTGTGCCCAGGGGTGGTCGTCGGTCAGCGTGACATGGACGATGGCCTCGCACCCCGGCGGCGTCATCGACGCGAGCCGCTCCGCCGCCCAGCCGGTCAACTGCATCTGCGGTTGGCCGGTGTGGAGGTTGGTCACCGCCATGTCCTTCCAGGCGATCCCCATCCGAAGCCCGGTCCCGAGCGCTTTCGAACAGGCCTCCTTGGCCGCCCAGCGCTTGGCATAGGTGCCCGCCACGTCGACCCGGCGCTCGGCCTTGGCTTGTTCGATCTCGGTGAACACCCGGTTGCGGAACCGGTCGCCGTGGCGTTCGAGCACACCCGCGATCCGCTCGATATTCGCGAGATCGGTTCCGATGCCGAGGATCATTCGCCCATATGTCCGACAAAGGCCTCGATTGCGCCGGTGGCCTGGTTGAGGGTGAAATCGAGCATCCGGTCGCCGAAGTCGGCGGTCGCCTCCTCGTAGACCGAGACCGGCACCGAGAAGAACAGGCCCGTGGCGGGGTCGTACCAGGCCTCGAGCGCGGCGAAATCGACGCCCGAAAACCCGATGCCGGGATCCAGCGACAGGACACGGCATTGGCGCGCGCCCAACTCGTCCCAGGGCGGGCTCAGAATGAGAAGGTGAAACGGCACCGCGCCCGGCTCGATCGCGTCGATCAGGGCGACCCGCACGTCGCCACCCGCGAATGTGCGGCTGTATTGTTCCCAGGGTTCGGCGAGCAACCAGGCCGAGGCAAGCCAGTCGCAGTCTGCGACGCTTTGCGCCTGGGCGGGCGCAGTCGCGACGGTCGCCAGGGCGGCCAGGATGAGGCGGCGCACCGCGGTCACGCCCGGGCTTCCGCCATCAACCGGCACATCTCGCGGATCGCAGCGTCGAGCCCGAGGAAGATCGCCTCGCCGATCAGGAAGTGGCCGATGTTGAGCTCCATCACCTCGGGCATGGCCGCTATCGGCCCGACCGTCTCGTAGGTCAGCCCGTGGCCGGCATGAACTTCGAGCCCGAGCGCATGGGCAAGCTTCGCACCCTCGGCGAGCCGCGCAAGCTCGATGTCGCGCTTGTCGTCCTCACCGGCAGAATGGAAATCGCAATACGCGCCGGTATGCAGCTCGACCACGGCAGCACCAATCCGCGCCGCCGCCTCGATCTGCTCGGCCTCGTGGCCGATGAACAGGCTGACGCGGATCCCGGCTTCGCGCAGCGGCCCGATGAAATCGCCCAGGAGGTTCTCCTTGCGCGCGACTTCGAGCCCGCCCTCCGTCGTCACTTCTTGGCGGTTCTCAGGGACGATGCACACGGCCGCGGGCCGGTGACGGAGGGCAATCGCCTGCATCTCGGCGGTCGCGGCCATCTCGAGGTTGAGCGGCAGGGCGAGGGTGTCCATCAGGCCTTCGATATCGGCATCCGAAATATGGCGGCGGTCTTCGCGCAGATGCGCGGTGATCCCGTCGGCCCCGGCTCCTTCGGCAATTTCGGCGGCCCGCAACGGATCGGGGTACGCCGAACCGCGCGCGTTGCGCACCGTGGCGACGTGATCGATATTGACGCCCAGCCTGAGCTTTCCAAGTGGTTCCATGGCCCGCGACTCCCTATCCTGTCCGCCCGCCAGCCTAGTGCCTTTTGGAGCGAATGGGAATCCGGTTCCCGCCCTTCGGCCGGGCGAATGCTGCGCCGCGGCACCGGAGCAATCCGCCCCCTGCCCGCCGCCTGCGTTGATCCGGTCCGCATCACGCGCTTTTTTGCCCGCTCACCGGAAAAGCCCGCCGGCAAAGGCGCTTGCGCCCGGTCGATTTTCCTTGACACACCCGGCGCCGGACGTCGCCTTTTCGCTTGTCAATACTGAAGAGAGCCCTTAAATAAGCCGTTCGAAGCCCGAAATCCTCGAATGGAGTGCCTCATGGCCCGCGTGACGGT
This sequence comes from Paracoccaceae bacterium, assembly GCA_003545125.1. GTDB lineage: Bacteria > Pseudomonadota > Alphaproteobacteria > Rhodobacterales > Rhodobacteraceae > Sinisalibacter. Next base: position 5,219 of record DQCI01000298.1, on the reverse strand, counting down.
TGAAGATTGCGTCGACAAGGTTCCGAACCGGTTCGATCTGGTGATGCTTGCCGCCCACCGCGCGCGCGAGATATCGTCCGGCGCGCCGCTCACCATCGACCGCGACAACGACAAGAACCCCGTCGTTGCGCTGCGTGAGATCGCGGACGAAACCCAGACGGCGGACGATCTGACCGAACGGATGATCGAAAGCCAGCAGACGCAGATCGAGGTCGACGAGCCGGAAGAGGACCAGATGGCGCTGCTCATGGGTGCCGAGGCGGCCGACAAGCCCGTCGAGGACGACATGACCGAGGAAAACCTCCTGCGCGCGCTGATGGAAGCCCAGGGCCAGGGGTAAGGACGCCTTGCCGGGACAACCCGCGACACAGCTTCCCGAACTCGATCCCGAGGAGCTGATCGCGCAGGTCCGCGCCTATAATCCGAAATCCAACGCCAAGAAGATCCGTGAGGCCTTCTACTACGGGATGAAGATGCACGACGGGCAGTTCCGCCAGTCGGGCGAGCCCTATTTCACGCATCCGGTCGCGGTGGCCCATGTGCTGGCCGAGCAGCGGCTCGACGACGCCTCGATCGTCACCGCGCTCCTGCACGACACGATCGAAGACACCAAGTCGACCTACCAGGATGTCGAACAGCACTTCGGCCACGACGTGGCGGAGCTGGTCGACGGGGTGACCAAGCTCACCAATCTCCAGCTGTCGTCGACCGAGTCGAAACAGGCGGAGAACTTCCGCAAGCTGTTCATGGCGATGTCGAAGGATCTGCGGGTGATCCTCGTCAAGATCGCCGACCGGCTGCACAACATGCGCACGATCCGGCACATGCGCTCCGAGAAACAGGCGCAGAAGAGCCGCGAGACGATGGACATCTATGCGCCGCTCGCCGGCCGCATGGGCATGCAGTGGATGCGCGAGGAGCTCGAAGACCTCGCCTTCCACGTGCTCAACCCGGATGCCCGCGCCTCGATCATCCGCCGCTTCATCCGGCTGCAGCGCGAATCGGGCGATGTGATCAACAAGATCACCACCGATATCCGCAAGGAGCTCGACAAGGCCGGGATCGAAGCGGATGTGTTCGGGCGCGCCAAGAAGCCGTTTTCGATCTGGCGCAAGATGCAGGAGAAGGACCAGCCGTTTTCGCGGCTGTCCGACATCTACGGCTTCCGCATCGTTACCCATTCGGAGATGGATTGTTACCGCGTGCTCGGGGTCATCCACCAGCGCTGGCGGGCGGTGCCGGGGCGGTTCAAGGATTACATCAGCCAACCCAAATCCAACGGCTACCGCTCGATCCACACCTCCGTCTCCGGGCGCGACGGCAAGCGGGTCGAGGTGCAGATCCGCACCCGCCAGATGCACGAGGTGGCCGAGGCCGGGGTGGCGGCGCACTGGTCCTACCGCGACGGCGTGCGGGCCGAAAACCCTTTCGCGGTCGACCCGGTCGACTGGCTCGCGGCGCTCACCGAGCGGTTCGGCTCCTCGGAGGATGACGATTTCCTCGAGCATGTGAAGCTCGAGATGTATTCCGACCAGGTGTTCTGCTTCACCCCCAAGGGCGAGGTGGTGAAACTGCCGCGCGGCGCCACCCCGCTCGACTTCGCCTATTCGATCCACACACGGATCGGCGACAGCTGCGTCGGCGCCAAGGTCGACGCCGTCCGGGTGCCGCTCTGGACCCGGATCAAGAACGGGCAATCGGTCGAAATAATCACCGCCGAGGGCCAGAGCCCGCAGGCGACCTGGCTCGACATCGTGGCCACCGGCCGGGCGAAATCGGCGATCCGCCGGCGGCTGCGCGAGGAAGACCGGGAGCGTTTCATCCGGCTGGGCCGTGAGCTCGCGCGGGTGGCCTTCGAACATGTCGGCCGCAAGGCGACCGACAAGGCTTTGAAGACAGCCGCGAAACAGCTCAGCTTGCCCGACGCGGACGAGATGCTCGCCCGGCTCGGGTCTGCGGAGCTGGCGGCGCGCGATATCGTGGCGGCGCTCTACCCGGAGGCGCGCGAGAGCGGGGTGATCGAGGCGAGCCGCGCCGTTGTCGGCCTCGATCACGGCGAAAGCTTCCAGCTTGCGCAATGCTGCCAGCCGGTGCCGGGCGAGCGGATCGTCGGGATCTCCTACCGCGGCAAGGGCGTGGTGGTGCATGCGATCGACTGCCATGCGCTCGAGGAGGTCGCCGAAGAAAGCTCGCGCTGGGTCGACGTGCAGTGGCACTCGGGCAAGCACAAGGCGGAGCACACCGTCAGCCTCGATTTGACGATCGCCAACGATTCCGGCGTGCTCGGGCGCATCTGCACATTGATCGGCGAGCAGAAGGCGAATATCTCGAATTTGCAGTTCATGGACCGGAAACCGGATTACTACCGGCTCATCGTCGATGTAGACCTGCGCGACGTGGAGCACCTGCATAACGTCATGCTGATGCTCGAGGCCGACAGCGACGTCGCCGAAATCCGCCGGCACCGGGACCTGGCCCGCGCGCCCTGAAGCTTAACCAGTGAATGCCCCCGTGCGGGGGTGACAAACGCCTGCGGGAGACAGGGCCTTGTTCAAGCGCAAGCCGAGAACCTGGGGACGGACCGCCCTCGAGGTCCTCTACCCGCGCGGTGGCTGGACCCGTGCGGCGCGCTATGTCGTCCACCGCATCCGCCGCCTGCCCGACCCCGCCCACCGGATCAGCCGGGGCGTGGCCTCTGGTGTGTTCGTCTGTTTCACCCCGTTTTTCGGACTGCATTTCGTGTTCGCCACGGCCCTCGCCTGGGCGATCCGTGGCAACATCCTGGCGGCCCTGCTGGCGACGTTCTTCGGCAACCCCTTGACCTTTCCGATCATCGCCGAGGTGAGCCTCGAGATCGGCACCCGGCTCTTGGGGATGCCGCACAATGTCCACCTGCCACAGCTCGTCGAAGCCTTCAGCCAGGCGATGGGAGAAGTCATGCGAAATCTCCTCGCGATCTTCACCGCCGATCCGGCAGAGTGGGGGGGGATCGGGCGGTTCTGGGATCGGGTCATGTTCCCCTACTTCATCGGCGGGCTCGCGCCGGGTCTGGCGACCGCCATCGCGGCCTATTTCGCGACAACCCCTGTCATTACCGCCTACCAGAAACGGCGGGTGAAGCGGTTGAGGAAACGCTACGACAAGCGCATGGCCGAAGCGACGGCGCGGGCCCGGGCCGCCTTGCGGGACGAAACACGGGACGGATCGCAGTAGCGGCGCCGCGACGGATG
>DQCI01000298.1:0-1928 GCA_003545125.1 Paracoccaceae bacterium | reverse complement strand
GGCGTGGTCGCGGCCTACCGCCCGCCTGCCGCTTGGCCCCGGCCGAACTCACCCATGCGCTCGGCGCAGCTTGCAAGGCAGCGTCCACGAAACCCCGGGCGCGGCCGTCAGTCGGCCAAGGCGCGCACCGGGGCCACCTCGTCGCCCGGTAGCGCCGCCAGCAACTGCGCCAGCGTTTGGCCGAGGATCGGGTGGCGCCAGTCCGGCGCGATTTCCGCCGCCGGCACGAGCACGAAAGCGCGCTCCGCGAGGCGCGGATGTGGCAGCACCAGGGTTTCAGGCGCGGCCGCCTGTTGCCGCTCGAACGGCAACCGAAGCCATGTCTCGACGGTGCCGCGGTCGGGCAGGATCTTCTCGTCCACCATCAACAGGTCGAGGTCGAGTGTCCGGCTCCCCCACCGGACCTCCCGCGTGCGCCCGAACCCGGCCTCGATCCGGTGCAACACACCGAGCAGGGCCGCGGGCGCCAGCCGGGTTTCCACGAGGGCTGCGGCGTTGATCACGTCCGGTCCACCACCGGCGGGGACGAAGGGCGTGCGGTACAACCGGCTTCGCGAAAGCACCCGCAGGCCATCGCGGTTCAGCATGCGGAGCGCCGTTTCGACCGTCTCGACCGGGTCACCGTGCCGTGACGTTGCGTTACTTCCCAGCGCAATCAGCGCTATTGCGTCCAATTCTCGCTTGTTCCCCGCTTGATCCAGAGTGTCAGATCCCTATCTTTGGCCAATCGTCGTGGCACAGATTTTGTCCGGTTCTCTGTTATCATCCATAAGCCTTTGCGACGGTCAAGATTCGGAAGGAACAAAGATGTTTTACAGAGACGAGCGTCTCGCGCTGTTCATCGACGGCTCCAATCTCTATGCCGCCGCGAAGGCGCTTGGATTTGACATCGACTACAAGCTGTTGCGCCAGGAGTTCATGCGCCGCGGCAAATTGCTGCGCGCGTTCTACTACACGGCGCTTCTCGAAAACGACGACTATTCGCCGATCCGTCCGCTGGTCGACTGGCTGCACTACAACGGCTTCACCATGGTGACCAAGCCGGCCAAGGAGTTCACCGACTCGATGGGTCGGCGCAAGGTGAAGGGCAACATGGATATCGAGCTGGCGGTCGATGCCATGGAGATCGCGCCGCATGTCGACCACATCGTGTTGTTCTCGGGTGACGGCGACTTCCGCCCGCTTGTGGAATCGCTCCAGCGCAAGGGCGTGCGGGTCTCGGTGGTGTCGACTATCCGCAGCCAGCCGCCGATGATCGCCGACGAACTGCGCCGCCAGGCCGACAATTTCATCGAGCTCGACGAACTCAAGGACGTGATCGGTCGGCCGCCGCGCGAACCACGCGAGTACCGCTCCGACAGCGAGAACGGCGCCGACGTCGACGCCTGATAACGGTTCCGAGCCCGGCCGGGGTGCCGGCACCGACAAGAGCAACGCCCGCGCACAGAATGCGCGGGCGTTTTGCGTCGCAGCATCGGCCAATGCCGCCCCGCGTCAGCTGGGCAGTTTCCACAGGGCCGCAGCGCTCAGCAGCAACGCGACCCCTGCGGCGACGGTCCGCAAGGTGTTGAATAGCTGCCAGCGCGGGGAGTAGTCGGCCCAGATTTGGGCCGCCGCAGACACGTCCGCGGGCACGGTTACCAAGGCCAACGCCGCGTTCATCGGCACGTTGACCGTGATTGTCAGCACGAAACATCCCAGACCGACGATCACCGCGGCGCCAAGCAGCAGGCCCCCGCAAAGGCGCCCACCCGCCCTGCGCGCCACCAGCGCCGCCACTGCGAGCGCCGGGGTCGTCAGGAAGAAGACCGGGAAAAACACAGGGTTGCGCACCGAGGCGTTCATCGCCTGCATCGCAGCGATGGCGGTGCGCGGATCGGCCGCGTCGAGGCCCTGTACCGGTAGTATGGCGACCGCACCGGGTTGTT
>DQCI01000188.1 GCA_003545125.1 Paracoccaceae bacterium | reverse complement strand
CCAGTCAGGATGGAAATGCTCTAGGGCCGGGCTACGACCAGGACGCGCCCGAACCCCGGGCCAGGCCGGGCGCGCGTTCCAGCCTGACGGCGCGTCGGGGGGCCGGTTTCCTAGGAAACCGGCAGGCCTTGGGGCCGCCAAAACTGACGTGAATTCAATATCTTGCGCTGTACCTGCCTGCGCCCCCGGCACGAAATCCTGAAAGTGATATTAACAGACCCCATGCCTGCGCGACGTGGGGGGTCATCTCCCAACCGTGTTCGGCCCAGCCTCACGCCTTTGCCGGCGCCAGGCGTATCCACAGATACATGACGACGACGATGCCGATGACGGAGCCGGCGAGGGCCGTCCAGAACGACGACATCGACAGCAGCGCCGGGATCAGCGCGCCGCCGAGCAGCGCCCCGCCGACACAGATGCCGATGTTGCGGGCCTGGCCGGTTCTGAACGTGATCGCGTAATTGATGAAGCACCCGATTGCGAACCCGATGATGATCGAGACGATGACGGTCATGAAGTTCTCCCGAAAGTGATTTTGCGCGTTCTACCCCGCCATGATGCGGCAAGTCTGGTGAACCACAAAGCGGGAATTGGGGTTTGGGCAAAGCGCGAGCGCGGTGCATCGGACGGGTTCGGTGGTCTGCGGGGCGCAGGTCGCACGGCTGATTTCTGGTTGCCTGCACCCCGGGAGCGCTCACCAGACTCTGTTCAGAAACTTGCAATCATGGAAGGTTTTTTCAGTTCCACCTCCCCGGGTATCCGGGGTTTCGAACGTGCTTTCCGGGCTCGGCCACGGCATCCCAAAGCTCCGGAGATCGTGCCGGACCGGCTGCGGCGATGCCCCCCGGTGGAGACGCCGCAAACCGCGCGCAGGAGCCGCGCTGCGCCGCGTCAACGGGTCACTTCACGAAGGTCTGCCAAAGCCAGATCAGCAGCACCGCCCCCAGGACCGCGCCGACGAACCCTGCCGCCATGCCGGCGAGCCCGACCAGGAACCGCAGCACGACGCTGCCGATGATCGCCCCGAATACCCCGATGGCGATTGTCTGAAGTAGCCCGGTGTCGAGCTTCATCGCGCGGGTCGCGATGAACCCGGCAGCGGCACCGATGATGATGAGCAGGACGAATTGCATCGCCAAGAGATAGCCATTCCGCCCGCCGATTCCAATATCGCGCCCGTCGGTTCACGACGCCGGGCGCGCCGTCTCATCCCCGCCCGTGCGGTTCCTGCCAGTCGATCACCGGCCCCACCGGCACGATCCGGTGTGGATTGATGGTGTCGTGGCTGTAGTGATAATGCCGGATGTAGTGCGCAAGCTTCACCGTCTCCGCCACCCCCGGCCATTGGTAGAGTTCGCGCGCATAGGCCCAGAGGTTGGGGTAATCCACCAGCCGCCGCCGGTTGCATTTGAAATGCCCGTGATAGACCGGGTCGAACCGGGCGAGTGTGGTGAACAGCCGCCAGTCGGCTTCGGTGACCCGGTCGCCCACCAGGTAGCGCTGCCGGGCGAGCCGATCCTCGAGCCAGTCGAGGCTGTCGAACAGCTCCCGCACCGCCTCGTCATAGGCCGCTTGGCTGGTTGCGAAACCGGCGCGGTAGACGCCGTTGTTCACGGTCTTGTAGACCCGGTCGTTCACCGCCTCTATCTCGCCCTGCAGCGTCTGGGGCCAGAAATCGCGCGTGTTGCCGGTGATCCCGTCGAACGCCGAATTGAACATGCGGATGATCTCGGCGCTTTCGTTCGAAACGATCGTGCCCTGCTGCTTGTCCCACAGGATCGGCACCGTCACCCGGCCCGACATCCGGGGCGCCGCGCGCAGGTAGGTCTCGCGCAGGAAGCTGTCGCCAAACAGCCGGTCGCCGGTGGCGCCATCGAAATTGTCGTCGAAGGTCCAGCCGTCCGACAGCATGTCCGGGTGAACGGCCGAAATGTCGATATGGTCCTCAAGCCCTTTCAACGCCCGGAAAATCAGCGTCCGGTGCGCCCAGGGGCAGGCGTAGGAGACGTAGAGGTGATAGCGGCCGCTCTCTGCCGCGAAACCGCCCTCACCCGAGGGGCCCGCGCTGCCGTCCGCCGTCACCCAGTTGCGAAAGGCCTGGCGCGAGCGCACAAAGCGTCCGCCGCTGCCCTTGGTGTCATACCAACTGTCTTCCCAGCGTCCGTCGACGAGTTGTCCCATGGCGATGTCCTCCTGTTCGCCCCTCCTAGAACAGGGCGCCTTCGCACAAAACCCGCCTCTCCGCGCAGCTCACGTGCGTGGACGCACAAGGCACCGGTAAATGCGTCGCGCGCGGGCGTTTGCGCTCGGTCATTGTGAACCGGCCCGACCTCGCCTATACGCAAAGAAGACGATGCCCCGTGTGCGGGCCGGAGAGGTGTGTTGCGGTGAGATCGACCCAGTCAGGGGATCGCACCGCGCAATCGTTCAAAAGGCAGACCCTCTTCGCACCGACCGGCTGCTTGGAAAGGATGTGCCATGAAAGCCCTTTTACCCGTGATGTTCACGCTCCTGCCGGGGATCGCCCTGGCGCACGCCGGTCACCTCGCCGAGGTCGCTGGCCATGACCACGTCATCGCCGGGGTCGCGATCGGGGTCGCTGTCGGGGTCGCGATCTGGGGCGTGCTGAAGGGCCGCAAGGACGACGCAACCGAGGACGAGCCGGACGAGGCCGCCCCGGAAGAAGACGTGCAGGAAGCCTGACCCTTGACCAAGATTGGCGTGATGATCTGCGGGCACGGCTCCCGCAGCAAGGCGGCGGTGACCGAGTTCGCCGTGCTTGCAGAGAAACTGCCCGGATACCTTCCCGAGGACTGGGCCTGCGACTACGGCTATCTCGAGTTCGCCAACCCGGTGATCCGGGCCGGGCTCGACAACTTGCGCACCGCCGGTGTCGACCGCATCCTCGCCGTGCCGGGCATGCTGTTCGCCGCGATGCACACCAAGAACGACATCCCCACCGTGCTCAACGCCTATGCGGCCGAACACGGGATCGAGGTGTCCTACGGGCGCGATCTCGGGATCGACCCGAAGATGATCGCCGCCGCCGGTGACCGGGTGCGTGATGCGATCGCCGCGGCCGATGCCGCCCACGGCGCGGTGCCGCCCGAACAGACCTGCCTTGTCGTGATCGGTCGCGGCGCCTCCGACCCGGACGCCAACGGCAACGTCGCCAAGGTTGCCCGGCTGCTCCAGGAGGGCCTTGGGCTCGGCTGGCTCGAGGTCGGCTATTCCGGTGTCACCTTCCCGCTGGTCGAACCGGTGCTGCGCCACGCGACCAAGCTCGGCTACGCCCGTATCGTCGTCTTCCCCTATTTCCTGTTCTCGGGCATCCTGATCGACCGGATCTACGGCTTCACCGACAAGGTCGCCGCCGATCATCCCGAAATGCAATTCATCAAAGCGGGCTACCTCGGCGATCACCCGAAGGTGCTTCAAACCTTCGCCGAGCGGGCGATGGAACAGATGGGCGAGGTGCCGCCGCCCAATTGCGCTACCTGCCCCTACCGGGCCCAGATCCTCACCCGGGACGGTGCGCCGGTGCGCATTGCCCCCGAAGAGCGCGCCGGCCACCCGGCCTTTGGCGACGTGCCGCCGCCGGTCTGCGTGATGTGCAAATACAGAACGCAGGTGTTGGGGTTCGAGGCCGAGGTCGGGCTGGTGCAGGAAAGCCACCATCACCACGTCGAGGGACAGGGCGCTTCCGCCCCGGGCTCCAACGTCGCCGATTGCACGCTGTGCGACACGTTCTGCACCGGCGAATGCCGGCTCCACGTGCACACACATGAGCACGNNGCACGGGCACGGGCACCATCACGCCCACGACCATTCTCATGGTCATGGCCACGGTGACGATCATGGCCACCATCACCATCACCCGGCCTACCCCCACGCGCAGCATCCGCATGGACCGGAATCGGCGCGCAAGCGATGAGCGAAGCGAAGAGCCCGTCCCGCCTGCGCTACGCGCGTGACCCTGCCGCGATCTACGCACAGAGTTTCGAGACCGTGCGGCGCGAGGCGCGGCTCGACCGGTTTGCGCCCGGCATGGCGGCGCTTGCAACCCGGGTGATCCACGCCTGCGGCATGGTCGAGGTGGCCGACCGCCTGGCCTTTTCGCCGGACGCCTACGAGACCGGCGCCCGGGCGCTGGCGAACGGCGCGCCGGTTCTCGCCGATTGCGAGATGGTCGCCGCCGGGGTCATCCGCCGCAATCTGCCTGCAGGCAACGACGTCATCACCACCCTCAACGCCGCCTCGGTCCCGGACCGGGCCGCAGCCATCGCCAACACCCGCTCCGCCGCCGCGGTCGAGCTTTGGGCCGACCGTCTCGACGGCGCCGTCGTCGCCATCGGCAATGCCCCGACCGCGTTGTTCCACCTGTTGGAACTTCTCGACGCGGGCGCGCCGAAACCGGCGGTGATCCTCGGCTTTCCGGTGGGGTTCGTCGGGGCTGCCGAATCGAAAGCCGAACTGGCCCGCGATCCGCGCGGGTGCGATTTCGTCGCCCTGCGCGGCCGCCGCGGCGGCTCCGCCATGGCCTCGGCCGCCGTCAACGCGCTCGCCGCCGGCCTCCCGGAGATCCGCGCATGACCGCCTGGCTGCACATCGTCGGCATCGGCGAAGACGGGCTCGCGGGCCTCGCACCGGCCACCCGCGCCGTGGTCGAGGCGGCCGAGGTCATCCTCGGCGGGAGCCGTCACCATACGCTGACGGATGGTCTCGATGCCAGGCGGATCGAATGGCCCTCGCCGTTCGACGCGCTGCTCGGCACCCTCAAGGAACTGCGCGGACAACGCGTCGTCGTGCTCGCGTCCGGCGATCCGCTCTGGTTCTCCGTCGGCGCCCGGATCGGCCGCGAGATCGCGTCCGCCGAGATCACCTATCACCCGCAGCTTTCCGCCTTCCAACTCGCCGCCGCGCGGATGGGCTGGTCGATGTCGGATGTCGAAACCCTCACGGTGCACGGCCGGCCCGTCGAGCAGATGATCGCCTTCATCCAACCCGACGCGCGGCTTCTGATCCTCACCACCGGCGCGGACACCCCGGGCCAGATCGCCAGGTTCCTGGCCGACCGCGGCTTTGGCGCCAGCCGCATGTCCGTGCTCGCCAACATGGGCGGCGCGGAGGAGGTGCGGTTCGACGGCACCGCGTTAGGCTGGGCGCACGAGGTGCCGCCGTTCAACACGCTCGCCGTGCAGTGTATCGCCGCGCCCAATGCCGCCCTCCTGCCTCGGGTGCCCGGGCTGGCCGATGACCTCTTCCAGCATGACGGCACGATGACCAAGCGCGAGGTGCGCGCGGTGACCGTCGCCAAGCTGATGCCGATGCGCGGCGCGCTGCTCTGGGACATCGGCACCGGCGCCGGATCGGTCGCGATCGAGTGGATGCGCGCCGCACGTTACGCCCGCGCCATCGGCATCGAGCCGCGCGCCGACCGCCGCGCACTGGCCGCTGCCAACGCGCTCGCCCTCGGTGTGCCGCGGCTGGAACTGGTCGACGGCACCGTGCCGCAGGCGTTGGAAGGCCTGGACGCACCGGATGCGGTGTTCATCGGCGGCGGGCTTTCGTCCGAGACATACGCTGCCGCATGGTCCGCGCTGAAGCCGTTGGGCCGTCTTGTCGCCAACGCGGTCACCCTCGAAAGCCAGTCGGTTCTGATCGACTTGCAGGAGCGCCACGGCGGCGATCTCGTGATACTCGCGGTCAGCCGGGCGGAACCGGTCGGCCCGCGCACCGGATGGCGGCCATTCATGCCGGTCACCCAGTGGAGCCTGGTGAAACGATGAGCGGACCCGGACGGATGATCGGCGTCGGGCTCGGACCCGGCGACCCGGACCTCGTGACCGTGAAAGCCGCCCGCACCATCGGCGCAGCCGAGGTCATCGCGTACCCCGCGCTTCCGGGCGCAGACAGTTTCGCCCGCCGGATCGCCGCGCCGTATGTTTCTGCCGACGCACGCGAGCTCGTCATCGAGGTGCCGATCACCCCCGCACGCGGTCCCGCGCAGGCCGCCTACGACGCGGGCGCGGTCCGGATCGCCGAAGTGCTCGACAGCGGCGCGGATGTCGTCGTGCTCTGCGAGGGTGATCCGTTCTTCTATGGCTCCTTCATGTATCTCCATGCCCGGCTCGCGGGCGCTTACGAGGTCGAGGTGATCCCAGGCATCACCTCCGTTGCGGCCGCATCCGCAGCACTTGGCCAGCCGCTCACCGCCCGCAACGAGGTGCTTGCCACCCTGCCGGCTCCGCTCGACAGCGAAACCCTACGCTCCCGTATGGATACCGCCGACAGCTTTGCCGTGATGAAGCTGGGCCGCCACATCGGCCGCATCCGCGCCCTGCTCGACGACCTCGGCCTCACCGGACAGGCGCGCTACATCGAGCGCGCCACCCTGCCGGAACAGCGCATCCTGCCGCTGGCCGAGGCGCCCGACCCCGCCCCCTATTTCTCGATGATCCTGGTGACGAAAGGTGCCGACCCGTGGCTCAANNCCCCGCTGTAATGGCCCCCGTCGTGATTGCCCTCAACCGGGCCGGGGAACCCACCGCCCATCGCATCGCAGCCGCCCTCGGCTTGGCCGTGCATGGCCGCGAGGCCCGCGTCGACCGGGCCGACGCGCTCTTCCCCAACGCGCTCACCCATGTGCGCGACCTGTTCGCCGCCGGCACGCCGGTCATCGGCGTCTGCGCTGCGGGGATCCTGGTGCGCGCCGTGGCCCCGTTGCTCGCCGACAAGACCACCGAACCGCCGGTGCTTGCGGTCTCGGACGACGGCGGCGTCGTCGTGCCGTTGCTCGGCGGTCACCGCGGCGCCAACCGGCTCGCGCGCGAAATCGCATTGGCGCTGGACGCGAAGGCGGCGGTAACCACCGCCGGCGACGTGGCGCTCGGCGTGGCACTCGACGAACCGCCCGAGGGGTACCGGCTCGCCAACCCGCGCGACGCCCGCGACGCCATGTCGGCGCTGCTGTCGGGCGGCACGCCGCAAATCGTGGGCGACAACATCTTCGGCCTCGACAGCGACCCGGACGGCCGGGTCACGCTCACCGTGACCACCGCGCCTGAGACCGGCAGCGGCACCCGGCTCGTCTACCATCCGCAACGTCAAGTCCTGGGCGTCGGCTGTGCCCGCAACACCGATCCGGTCGAGCTCGACCGGCTGGTGACCGAGACGCTCGCCGAGGCCGGGATCGCGCCCGGCGCGATTGCCGCCGTCGCCACGCTCGATCTCAAGGCCGACGAACCCGCCGTAAATGCGCTGGCCCACAAACTCGGCGTCCCGCTGCAGCTGTTCAATGCGCAAGAGCTGGAAGCGATGACGCCCCGTCTGGCCAACCCGTCCGATGTGGTGTTCGCCGAGGTGGGAACGCATGGCGTCGCCGAAGCTGCCGCCCTCGCCGGAGCCGAGGGCACCGACCTCGTCGTCCCCAAGCGCAAGACCGCAAACGCCACCTGCGCCATCGCCCAGGCACCCCTCCCGATCACCGCGCTGAACGGCCGCGCGCGCGGGCATCTCGCGATCGTCGGCATCGGGCCGGGGCAATCGGCCTGGCGCACGCCGGAAGCCTCGAAACTGATTGCCGAAGCCGAAGAGCTGGTCGGCTACGGGCTCTATATCGACCTGCTGGGGCCTCTCGCCGCGGGCAAAAAGCGCACCGACTTCCCGCTCGGCGGCGAGGAGGATCGCTGCCGCTACGCGCTGGAGCAAGCGGCCACGGGCCGGCGCATCGCGCTGATCTCCTCGGGCGATGCCGGGATCTACGCGATGGGCGCGCTGGTGTTCGAACTGATGGACCGGGGGCCGGACCAGCACGGCGTGACGGATGCCGCGCGCCGGGTCGAGGTTGTCTCCGCGCCCGGGATCTCGGCTTTGCAAGCCGCCGCCGCCCGCGCCGGCGCGCCGCTCGGCCATGATTTCTGCGCGATCTCGCTCAGCGATCTGCTGACCCCGCGCGAAGACATCGTCCGGCGCCTGCACGCCGCCGCCGCCGGCGATTTCGTCATCGCGTTTTACAACCCGGTCTCGAAGCGGCGGCGCACCCTGCTCGCCGAAGCCCGTGACATCCTGCTCGACCATCGCCCCGCCGACACGCCGGTCCTCTTGGCCTCGAACCTCGGGCGGCCGGAGGAAACACTCCGCTACCGTCGGCTCGACCAACTCGAGGTCGACGAGGTCGACATGCTGACGGTCGTGCTCGTCGGCTCCTCCAACTCGCGCCTCGCCGCCCTCGGCGAGAGCCCGAGGATGTACACGCCGCGCGGCTACGCCCGCCGGATCGACGGGGATCTGAAAGGGGATCGGTCATGAAGGTCTATTTCATCGGTGCCGGTCCCGGCGACCCGGAGCTTCTGACCCTGAAAGCCCAGCGCCTCATCGCCGCCTGCCCGGTCTGCCTCTATGCGGGGTCTCTGGTGCCGCCGGCGGTCGTAACCGGCGCGCCGGAGGGGGCGGTCGTCAAAGACACCGCGCCGATGACGCTCGACGAGACCCACGCCGAGATCCGCGCCGCCCGGCGTCGCGGCGAAGATGTCGCCCGCGTACATTCCGGCGACCCGAGCCTCTACGGCGCCATCGCCGAGCAGATCCGCAGGCTGAAGGCGGACGGGATCGCTTACGAGATCGTGCCGGGCGTGCCCGCCTATGCCGCGGCCGCCGCGGCGCTCGGCCAGGAGCTGACCATCCCCGAGATCGCGCAAAGCATCGTGCTAACCCGGATGTCGATGCAATCCACGGCCATGCCGGACGGGGAAACCCTTGAGAACTTCGCCCGCACCGGGGCGACGCTGGCGATCCACCTCGCGGTGCGCAACATGCGCGAGATCGAACGCGTGCTCATCCCGCACTACGGCGCCGAGTGTCCGGTCGCCGTGGCCTACCGCGTCGGTTGGCCGGACCAGATGCTGATCCGCGGCACGCTCGCCGACATCCGCCTGAAGGTCCGCGCCGAGAAGATCACCCGCACCGCGCTGATCCTCGTCGGCCCGGCGCTGGGAGAGGCGCGCGACTTCGCCGACAGCGCGCTGTACGATCCGGCCCGGCCGCATGTTCTGCGCCCGGTTGTCGGCGTTGACCTGGTTGAAGAGCACAACACCTGAGCATGTCCTGTGTCGGGCAACAAACTGGCCACGAAAGCGCCCCTTGACCGAATCGGGTCGATCCCCATGCTGGTGTGTGGGGTTGCGGGGGTGTCTGCCATGACGACGTTTTTGCCGAAAGAGGTTCAGGACGGGCTGGAACAGGCCCGCGATCGCGACCGCCGCAAAAAAGCCCGCTACCGGGTTGCGGTCGGAGAGATGACCTACCGGGTGCTTGAGTTGCGCGACGGCGGGTTTGCGCTCGACATCGCCGACGCGCCGAAACTGCGCGGGCTGGTCAATCTCTACGAGGGCAGCCGGCACCTGTACCAATGCCTGATCATCGCGTCGGAGGAAGACGGGACATTGATGCGCTACGAGTTCAAACGCTCGACCGCCGCCGTCGACCGCGCGCCGCTCGATTTCGTCCGCGAGGCCACGGCCCCGGTCGCCTACCTCGAAGGCTAGCGCTCAGTCGGAACTGTCGGGGGTTGTCTCGTCCTCGAGGTGCAGCTTCATGTCGACCAGCACCTGTTGAAGCGTGAGCGTTTCGCGCAGCAGCCGTTTGGCCTCGTTCACGGTGATGATCCCGTCCTCGATCGACTGGTGGTATTCGCCCATCAACATCGCGAACCGCTGGCTGAGCGCGATCACATCGGTGTTGACCCCACCCGGCGGCGCATTGCGCCCTTCGGATCCGGCGGTGATCGTGTGGCCCGAGATCTCCGCGAGCGCCGAGGTCACATGCGGATAACGCGACGCCGCCTCGATCGCCGACACGGTATCGATCGGCATGAACCGGTCGGCGTGTTCGGCGGCACCGGAATAGTAGCGCCCCAACGTGGCCTTGGACTTGCCCGCAAGCTCGCAGGCGGCCTCGATCCCGACGTCTTTGACGAGCGCCTCGGTGTGCTTTTTCAGATAGTCGCCCATACCGGCCATACTGTCCCCCAAGTGCCCCGTCCCGGGCTCACAACCCCGATTGCGGGGAAATACCAATTTGTTTTCCCATTATTCGCGTCGAATGTGAATGGCTTATTAAAGGGGACTGCCTAGGTAGTCACGTCACCAGTACCCGGCGCGAAAGCGTCGGCGCGGAGGGGATTGTCGCATGTGTGCGCGACGATGCCGGTCGGGTAATGACCGGTGACGGTGTCCGGGAGCGTAAAGGTGCGGGGGTCTGTTCCATCCCCAAAGGCGGCAACGCCCAGGACCTCCAGTTTCCCATCCCGGAACCGTCCCCTTTCCCGCGGTCCCCGCCGCCGCTCTCTCTTGCGCGAGGCCGCGGGCGGCGGTACCTCAGGGCCATGGCCAAGCTCTACTTCCACTACTCCACGATGAACGCGGGCAAGTCGACCCTGCTCCTGCAGGCCGCCTACAACTACCGCGAGCGCGGGATGGAGACCTTTCTCATCACCGCGAAACTCGACAACCGCGCCGGCGACGGCTGTATCGGCAGCCGGATCGGCATTTCCGCCCCGGCCGATACCTTCGAGGCCGGCGAGGATCTTTTGGCCAAGATCGCGCGCCGGATGGACGCGGGGCCTATCGCCTGCGTTTTCATCGACGAGGCGCAGTTTCTCGAACCCGACCAGGTCTGGCAGCTGGCGCGCGCCGTCGATGACCTGCGCGTGCCGGTCATGGCCTACGGGCTGAGGGTCGATTTCCAGGGCCACCTGTTCCCGGGGTCCGCCACCCTGCTGGCGCTGGCCGACGAGATGCGCGAGGCCCGCACGATCTGCCATTGCGGGAAAAAGGCGACGATGGTGGTGCGCCAGGACGCCGAGGGCCGGGCGTTGACCGACGGGGCCCAGGTGCAGATCGGCGGCAACGAGACCTATGTGAGCCTGTGCCGGCGGCATTGGCGCGAGGCGATGGGCGACACGGTTTCGGGCTGAAGGGGCAAAGAGGGCGACCCGGGGGCCGACCCTCTTGTGCCGAAGGCATGCCTCCGGCGTGACACCCCCGGAGTACGCCGGCCAGGACAAAGGCGCGGGTGAAGACTGCGCGACGGGTAGGCGACATCGGACAGGGGGCAGGTGTCTGACTTTATTGCTGTCACCGCTACCTGTTTTTTCGCGGGCGAACCGCGTGAGAGGTCGCGTCTCAGACAGGGTCAGTACAGCCGTCCGCCGTCCGGCACGTCCTTGTCGGGGGTGAGCAGGACCACGTTGCCCGCCGCGTCCGGCAGCCCCAGCACCAGCGCCTCGGACATGAACTTGCCGATCTGGCGGGGCGGAAAGTTGACGACGGCGAGCACCTGTTTGCCGATCAGGTCTTCGGGGTCGTAATGCTCGGTGATCTGGGCCGACGACTTCTTCACGCCGATCCCGGGCCCGTAATCGACCCAGAGCTTCAGCGCCGGTTTGCGCGCCTCCGGGTAAGGCTGCGCGTCGATGACGGTGCCCTTGCGAATGTCGACTTTGAGGAAATCGTCGAATGTGATCTCGGGGGTCTGGTCGCTCATTTGCCCAACTCCCGGCTACGGTCGGCGGCGGCCTTGACGGCCCGGGCGAGCAGGGCCTCGAACCCGTCGGTGTCATTCATCAGCACGTCGAGCGCGGCCTGGGTGGTGCCGCCGGGCGAGGTGACGTTGACCCGAAGCTGGGACGGGCTTTCCTGCGCCGCCTCGGCCAAAGCGCCGGCCCCGGCCACGGTGGCCCGGGCAAGGGTCATCGCGAGGTCGGGCGCGAGACCCTCCGCTTCGCCTGCCTTTGCGAGGGTCTCGATCAGGTGGAAAACGTAAGCCGGCCCGGAGCCCGAGACGGCCGTGACCGCGTCCATCTGGCCTTCGTCTTCAAGCCGGACCACCTGCCCGACGGCCCCAAGCAGGGTTTCGGCGAGATCGAGCTGGGCCGCGGTCGTGCGCGTGTTGCCGATGATTGCGGTGATGCCCCGGCCCACTGCGGCGGGCGTGTTGGGCATCGCGCGGATGATCGGTGTGCTGGCGCCGAGGGCGGCCTCGAAGGCGGCGATGGGCGTGCCGGCCGCCACCGAGACGAACAGCGTTTCGCCGTTGCCGAGAGCGGCGAGGGTCGGCAGGGCGTCGCCCATCATCTGCGGCTTGACGGCGACCAGCACAACGGCGGGGCTGTCGGGCAGATCGGTGTTGAGATGCACGCCGGTGCCCTGGAGCCAGGCGGATGGGTTCGGGTCAATCACCCAGACGGACTGCGCAGAGAGCCCCTGCGCGAGCCAGCCCGCGAGCATCGCGGAGCCCATCTTGCCGCAACCGAGCAGCACCAGGCCGCGGCTTTCGATGTCGTTCATGGTCATATGGTCTCCGTCTGGTTTGGCGTCGGGCTCGGCTCCAGGGGCAGTAGTATCATGTTGCCGGGACAAGGAAAGCTCGCCTCCGCACCGGGGTTTCAGGCCGCCGCACGACGCTGAAGGGAGCGCCGTCGACACCCGGCATCGACACTAATGAGCCAGTTTCCTAGGAAACTGGCATCATGTTGATATCATGAGGGTACTTGGAGGCATCGCCAAGCCTGCGTCATGATGGCGGCGGGCTCGCCTTGTCACTCAACCCGAGAGACCAAGAACAGGCAGACGCTGAAGCATCCGCAACACGCTCTCAAACATCCCGGTCGGGTCGCGGCGTGGAATCAAGCTGAAAACCCCGAAGGTCACAGTGTTGGTCCGATTGTTCTTCTTCTCCTTTCGGCGACTTCGATCCACATCGCCGGGTTTCGACTGCGCCCCTTTGGGTCGTGGACAGATCCGCGGGTCGTGTTCATCTCTGCGTTCTTCTGGTCG
>DQCI01000183.1:6003-6337 GCA_003545125.1 Paracoccaceae bacterium | reverse complement strand
CGTCGACTTCCAGTCGGAGCCGGACCCGGTGTGCATGCTCAGGCGGCAGGCCGAAGGGCGAGCGACGCCGGGAAGCCGCTACACTGAGCCTGGTCTCCGCCATCGCCACCATCGCCGTCGCTGTCCCAGTCGCCACCGGCTTCGCGAGGATCATTCGGCGAACTTCGCTCGCCCCCATGCCATTCGGCCCAGACATACCACCCGTCTTCGCGCCGCCTGAGGCTCTTGCGACGAACCCGGTTGCGCCAGATCGAAAACGCGATCAATGCGACGACCAGTGCAAGGCCGAAATAGCTCACCTGCCATCCACCGCTCGAAGACCATTCAATCACTG
>DQCI01000183.1:3837-5928 GCA_003545125.1 Paracoccaceae bacterium | reverse complement strand
CCGGGCGATCCTGAACGGCATCGCCAGCCCCGGCCAGCAGGTGCCGTTTGCCAACCGTGAAACCCCGATGCCCTACGGCTGGGGCACCGGCGGCGTGCGGGTCTCGGCCGCCTGTCTCGCGCCCGAAGCGAAGTTCAAGGTGATCGACCAAGTGGATGGACGACACCACCGATGCCATCTCGATCGGCATGTTCTTCGAACGGACGGCGGGTGTCGCGACCATCGAGCCCACGGCCGGGGTCAATGTACCCAAGTCCGCCACCGGACCCCCGAAACGCCACCGACCGAGCGGCAGATCCTCGTCGACCAGGTGCGGATCCCGGAGCCGCTCCGGTTTCTCGAGCCGGGCGCGAGCCGCGGATCAGCGCGGTGCCGCCCCACCCACAGGCGGTCAGTCCCGGTTTCAACGCATGGTCGTTCGAAGACCCCAGGGCAGATCGCCCCCACGACCTCTGCGCCGCCGCGCCACGCGGGCCGACGACCGTCCGCGCGCCGGTTTTCGGCGGAAAGCAACAACGCCAGCAGATCGCGCGCAATCGGGTCTCCGCCCGCCGGCTCGTGTTCATGGATGAGCCCGCCGGCGGGCGCGACGTCAGCGCGCAGGCGTGGCGCCTCGTCCTTTTGAAAGGGCACCTGCGCGAGATGGGTCATCGTGCGCATCGTTACCGATGACCGTGCGGCCGTGCGGCTGCGCTGCCCGACTGATGGTGACGAAGGACGGGCGACGGGGTCGCGGCCGGGCTCACCGAACTGGTGCCCGACGACCCGCGGCTTTCGGTCACCCAGCTTCTGGTGTCCTCGGTGCTGCAGGTCTAGGCTCGCGCCCATGCTCTACACGTTCACAAACCGCGCCGGCCGTCTCGCCCGTCTCGCCTCTGGAGCGAGGCTGGTCGACGCGGTCTGGATAGACCTGTGTTCACCGCTGCCCGAAGAGACCGCCGCGGTCGAGGCGCTTGGTGTCGCCCTGCCGACCATAGAAGAGATGGAAGAGATCGAGTTGTCTTCCCGGCTCTACCGGGAGGGCGGGAAGGACTACATGACCGTGGTGCTGCCCGGCCTGACCGATGAAGAGACGGCGGTGCTCGCGCCGGTTACATTCGTCGTCTGCGCCAAGCGGCTTGTTACCGTGCGCTATCACACACCGCGCCCGTTCGAGACCTTCCCCGACCGGATCGGGCGGGAAGCGTTCGAAACGACCACGGTCGTCGGCACCTTCCTGGCCCTCGCCGATGAAATCATCGCGCGGTTCGCCGACATCCTCGAAACCATCGGTCAGACCCTCGACGCGCTTTCAGCCAAGGTGTTCAGCGAAGGATCCGAACACGAAACCGCGCTTTTGCGCGGCGCGTTGCAGACCATCGGCCGGCAGGGCGAGCGGCTCGGGCGCGTCCGGCTCGGGTTGCTCACGATGGAACGTGCACTGTCCTTCTTCGGCCAGACCCTGAAAGCCAAGCCGGACAGCGCAGATCACATCGAGACGATCCGCGCGCTGCAGGGCGACATCGCGGCGCTGGGCGTGCATGCCGATTTTGTCGCCTCCCGGATCAGCCTGATCGACGACGCGACCCTGGGCCATATCACCCTCGCGCAGAACGCGACCGTGCGCATTTTTTCGGTGGTCGCTGTGTTGTTCATGCCGCCGACGCTGGTGGCCTCGATCTACGGGATGAACTTCCGGGTGATGCCGGAGCTCGGCCAGGCCTGGGGTTATCCGGCCGCGATAGTGCTCATGGGAATGTCGGCTGCGCTGACCTACCTGTTCTTCAAGTGGAAAAAATGGCTCTAGAGGATGGGAAACCGCGATAATCGAGCCTTCGGGAGTGGCCAAGAGCTTCATGCTGCACGACCCGTGTGGCGCGGTGACCCGGGTGTTGAGATGGGCGGACCCCCGGGCGGCACCCGGCGAATGCGTGGCGCTCACCGGCACGTCCGGTGCCGGCCGATCGACATTGATGCGGATGATCTGCGGCAATCGCCGGGCCGCGGAGGGACGATCGTGGTGGGCGGGGTCGACGTGGTCAAGGCGGAGCCGCGCGAGATCCCGGCGCTCCGGCGCGAGACGCCGGGAAATGCCAGCCAGGTCCTGCGGGC
>DQCI01000183.1:0-3770 GCA_003545125.1 Paracoccaceae bacterium | reverse complement strand
AAAGGGCCGAACAGCGGTTGATCCGTCTCGATATCCCCGCTCCCCCCTGCGGGCTTTCGCCCACCACCTTTTTCGGAGGCGAACAGCAGCGCGTCACTGTCGCGCGGGGCTTCGCGCAGGCCTGTCCGGCGATGCGGCTCGACGAGCCCGCCGCGTCGCTCGACGCCGCCAAGCGCGACACGGTGCGGCACCTCATCGATGTGGCGAAGGCACGCGGCGCGGTCCCAGTTGGGATATCACACGACGCCGCGGCGCGCGCCCGGGGTGCGACCGGCGAGGGCGACGCTTCCGCCGTTGCGCCGGCGCGCGCCGCCTGATGTCCGGGCTCTTCGCCATCGTCGGCCCCTCCGGTGTGGGCAAGGACACGCTGATGGAAGCGGCCCGGGCGCGTGATCCGCGGGTGCACCTCGTGCGCCGGGTCATCACCCGGCCCGCGGCGGCCGGGAGCGAGGATTTCGAGGCTGTCAGCGAGGCGGAGTTTGCGCGTCGTCTCGCCGCTGGCGATTTCGTGCTTCACTGGCGGGCGCACGGGCTGTCCTACGGTATCCCCGCGGATGTGCGCGGGATGCTTGCCGATGGCCGAACAGTCCTGTTCAACGGCTCGCGCGGGGCCCTCGCCGAAGCGGTGCGGGCTTTCCCGGAGTTGAAGGTCGTCCATGTGACCGCCCGGCCAGATGTGCTGCGCCAGCGGTTGCTGGCGCGTGGGCGCGAATCTGCCGCAGAAATCGAAAAAAGGCTTCAACGCGCACGGGTGCCGCTGCCATTGGGGCTGGAATTGTTCGAATTAGACAATTCTGGCGATCTTGAAACCGCATTATGCGCGCTTCTCGACATCTTGCGGGGCACCGCTGATATCCCGCCTGGGCCGCTGCCGCGCCAAGGGGCCGGACCAGATGAGGAAATGCCATGACCGACACGATCCTCACCAATGCCCTGATGGTCCTTGCGCAGGAGGTCGTCCACGGCACCGTGACCGCCACCGAGGGCCGGATCGCGCGGGTCGACCAAGGCGGTACCGCCGTCGCCGGCGCCATCGCCTCGGCGGCGACATGCTGATCCCGGGGTTGATCGAGCTGCATACCGACAATCTCGAACGCCATATCCAGCCGCGACCGCGGGTCGATTGGCCGCACGCGGCCGCGATCCTCGCGCATGACGGCGAGTTGGCCAGCACCGGGATCACAACGGTGTTCGACGCGATGCGCGTGGGCTCTATCCCGGCCAAGACTGCCCGTTGCCCGAAAAACGCCCGCGGTCTCGCCTCCGAGCTCTGGGCGCTCCGCGACGCGGGGGCGCTCAGGACCAACCACTACCTGCACCTGCGCGCCGAGGTCTGCTCGGAGACGCTGATCGCGGAGATCGAGGAGTTCGGTGCCGATGACCGTGTGGGCATCGTGAGCCTGATGGATCACACGCCCGGCCAGCGCCAGTTCAGTGACATCTCCAAGATGAGAATGCACGTCCAGGGCAAACACAGCATGACCGATGGCCAGTTCGATGACCATGTCACGAACCTGAAGGGCCTGCGCGCCCGTTTCGGCGACGCCCACGAAGCCGGGGCCGTGGCGGCTGCGAAGCGCTTCGGCGCGGTGCTCGCGAGCCATGAGAGCACGACCGCCGAGCCTGTCGCGACCTCCTCGGGTTACGGCATCCGGCTCGCCGAGTTCCCGACCACCGCCGAGGCCGCGCGGGCCTGCCACGACCACGGCCTCAAAGTGATGATGGGGGCGCCCAACCTCATCCGCGGTGGCTCGCATTCGGGCAATGTCGCGGCCAGGGACCTCGCCGAGCAGGGGAAACTGGACATCGTCTCGTCGGATTACGTGCCGTCGGCGCTGATGTCATCGGCCTTCCTGCTGGCCGACCTCTGGGATGACGTCCCGCGCGCCATCGCCACCGTAAACGCAAACCGGGCCGAGGCCGCGGTCCTGCGCGACCGTGGCCGCATCGTCGAAGGGCTCCACGGCGATCTCGTGCGGGTCGGGCGGGTCCAGGCACACCGGTCGTGCGCGGCGTCTGGTGCCACTGGCGGCAGGTGGGGTAGGGGGCGGCCCGCGAGGCATGCCCCCGTAGCGGGTTGTCTTGAACACCACGTCGCACCCCGGCGCGGACGCGGTTTCGAAACCGCGTGCCAAGGGTCTTTGAAGACCCTTGAAAAAGGCGTTTCGAAACGCCTTGCCCCGCGCTAAGCCCGCGGCCTCGAACCGTCAGACGCCCGCGCCGAACCAATCGTTGCCGCCCGCGGCCCAGAGCACGCCCAGCGCACCGATGGCGTGGTTGATCGGCCAGCCGTCGCAGAAAGGACCGGCGCGCCGCCAATCCTCGCGGCGCTCTGAGGTCAGGCGGGACTGCCCCTTGGTGGCGCCAACGAGGCGCGCGATCGGCGCGCCCATGGATCTCTCCCCGCTGTGATCCGGCAGGCCTACCATGACGCCGCCGTTCACGCTAACAGGGGGCGCCGAGCAGAAGGAATCGCCGATGTCCAAGACCCCCTGGTGGCAAAGCGCGGTCGCCTATCAGATCTATCCCCGGTCTTTTTGCGATTCGAATGGCGACGGGGTCGGCGACATCCCCGGCATCATCTCGAAGCTCGACCATCTCGCGGATCTCGGCGTCGGGTTCATCTGGCTGTCGCCGGTCTACCAGAGCCCGATGGCCGACAACGGCTATGATATTTCCGACTACGATGCCATCGCCCCGGTCTTCGGTTCGATGGACGACATGGACCGGTTGATTGCCGAGGCGGGCCGCCGCGGCATCGGAATCGTCATGGATCTGGTGGTGAACCACACCTCCGACGAGCACGCCTGGTTCCAGGCCGCGCGGTCGTCGCTCGTCGATCCGAAGCGCGACTGGTACATCTGGCGCGACCCCGACACCGACGGCGGCCCGCCCGACGACCTGCATAGCAATTTCGGTGGTCCCGCCTGGACGCTCGATCACACCACCGGGCAGTATTACCTGCACCTGTTCGATCCCAAGCAGCCGGATCTCAACTGGGAGAACCCTGAGGTCCGGGGCCAGATCTGGGCGATGATGAACCGATGGTTCGACCGCGGCATCGCCGGTTTCCGGATGGATGTGATCGACCTCATCGGCAAGGATATCGACGCGGAGATCACTGCCAACGGGCCGCACCTGCACGACTACATCCAGGAGATGCACCGCGAGACGCTGGCGGGGCGCGACGTGGTGACGGTGGGCGAGGCCTGGTCGGCCGGTCCCGACGACGCGCTGCTCTACACCGGGCGCGACCGGGGCGAGCTGTCGATGGTGTTCCAGTTCAGCCATGTGCTCGAGGGCTGGGATCCGACGTTCGGCAAGTGGCGGGTGCGCCCGCGCGACCTCGCGGGCCTGAAGCGGGTGTTCAACACCTGGCAGCTGGCGCTTGGCGAGGACGGCTGGAACAGCCTGTTCTGGTCGAACCATGACCTGCCGCGCGCGGTCTCGAAATACGGCAATGATTCCCCCGAATGGCGGCTGCGCTCGGCCAAGGCGCTCGCCACCGTCCTGCATTTGATGAAGGGCACGCCCTACATCTACCAGGGCGAAGAGATCGGCATGACCAACGCCGCGTTCGACCGGATCGAGGCGTTCAACGATGTCGAGATCCGCACCAATTTCCCGATCCAGACGGACCGCGGCCTGTCCGAGGCGGAGTTTCTTGCTGGCGCCAACACCAACGGGCGCGACAACGCCCGCACACCGATGCAATGGAGCGCCGCACCGGGTGCGGGCTTCACCTCCGGCACCCCCTGGCTGCCGCTGAA
>DQCI01000071.1:3274-4078 GCA_003545125.1 Paracoccaceae bacterium | reverse complement strand
CCTGCCCGGGTGAGGCGCATTCGCTCGTCTTCTGCGATCCGCCCTACGGCAAGGGCCTCGGCGAAAAAGCCCTCGGCGCGGCGCTCGCCGGCGGCTGGATCTCCTCCGGGGCACTGGTGGTCTGGGAAGAGAGCGCCGACGTGTCGCCGCCGGANNGTGCCGCTCGACGAGAGGCGCTACGGCGACAGCGTAATCTACATACTGGAGGCGTCATGAACGAGATCGAGGTGGCGCTCGACTGGCGAGAGGTGGACGTGGCGAAGATCCAGTCGATGCTCTCGAACCGGTTTTTCGGGTTCTGGGGGTGGACAGCGGTCAGTGTCGTGACCGGGGCGACCGCCGGCGTTGGCATCCTGTTTCTGTGGCGGCTTCTCGGGCCGGGTGGAAGCGGGATCATCGCTGTCGGGCTCGCGGTCATTGTCTTCGCCCTTCTGGCCACGCGGCTGCAAAACAAACTGAGACGGGCGATGTTCGACGTGCCCGCGCGACAGGAGCCAAGCTCGATCACGCTCGACGCCGCAGGGATCGCCGCCCCGGGCGCGCTGATCGCGGGGCGCATTCCCTGGCGCTGGGTGACCGAGATCGTGGATTCGGAGGATATCCTGCTGGTTCTGTTTTCCCCGATGGAGTTCATCCCCCTGGCCGACAGCGGGCTGCCGGACGGAATGACGCGCGAGAGGCTGAAAGCGCAGATCAAAACCTGGCGGGAGGCGGCGGCATGAAGGTTGAGGCGGTATTGTTCGACTGCGACGGGGTGATCGTCGACAGCGAAGGGGTCGGGGTCGCCCATATCACCGGTGAGCT
>DQCI01000071.1:2749-3208 GCA_003545125.1 Paracoccaceae bacterium | reverse complement strand
CGCGGGCCATCCGATCCCCGAAGACTGGTACCGCGGGGTCTATGACCGCCTGTATGAGGCGCTTGCCGCGGGCACGCCGCTCATTCCCGGTGTGGAAGCGGTGCTCGACGCGCTGGACGCGGCCGGGGTGCGCTATGCCGTCGGCTCGAACGGCGAGATGCGGAAGATGGAAACCACCCTGCCGCAGCACCCCGGCGTCTGGGCGCGGGTGAAGGACCAGCTCTATTCCGCGCAAGCGCTGGGCGCCCCCAAGCCCGACCCGGCTGTCTACCTGCACGCGGCCGCCGCACTCGGGGTCGCGCCCGGCGCCTGCGTCGTGGTCGATGACAGCCCGTCGGGGTGCATGGCCGGGGTGGCGGGCGGCTTTCGCACGCTCGGCTTCGCCGCCGGGCTGCACGGGGCGGAGGAGCTGGCCGCGGTGGGGGCGGAGGTGTTCACAGACATGAGCGCCTTGCCCGG
>DQCI01000071.1:0-2684 GCA_003545125.1 Paracoccaceae bacterium | reverse complement strand
CGCGGTACCCGTGGCACCTTTGCAATGCGTGCCGCCAGACGGCCGTCGACGGGGCCGGGCGGGGGCTCGACTTCAGCAACGCCGGCGTCTCCGGCGGGTTCATGTTCCGCTATGTCGGTGACGGTGAGGACGGCTGGATCACCTGCCGCGCGGTCATCGCCCTGATCGCGCGCCGGCCGGTACACATCACCGAGGCGCGGTTCGGCGGGATCGTGGCGGAGCCGCTGATCGACAGGCCATTGCAGGACCGCGACCGTGTTTACGACCTGCGCCGGGGAGACCGCGCAACCAAACCCGATCCGAATCCAGGGCCGTTTGGCCGCGGTCGCCCATCTCCCGACGGCTGACACTAGTGACCGACGTCTGACGTGGGCGCGCGGGACGGCTTTTGGAAAAGCCGTAACAAGCGGTTTCGAAACCGCTTGGCCCGGCGGAGAGGTCAGCCCCAGGTCGGGTGGAACTTGCCCGCGGGGCTCAGGGTGAAGATCTCGGCGCCCGTCGCGGTCACCCCGATGGAGTGTTCGAACTGAGCCGAGAGCGACTTGTCGCGGGTCACCGCCGTCCAGTCATCGGCAAGCACCTTGGTCTCGGGACGGCCGAGGTTGACCATCGGCTCGATGGTGAAGAACATGCCTTCCTCCAGCACCGCGCCCTTCCCCGGGCGGCCGTAGTGCAGCACGTTGGGCGGCGCGTGAAACACCTGGCCGAGGCCGTGGCCGCAGAAATCGCGCACCACGCTCATCCGGTTCTTCTCGACGAAGGTCTGAATGGCATGGCCGATGTCGCCGAAGGTGTTGCCGGGTTTCACCGCCTCGATGCCGCGCATCAACGCCTCGTGGGTGATCTCGACAAGCCGCTCGGCCTTGCGGGAGATCTTTCCGACCGCGTACATGCGCGATGTGTCGCCGAACCAGCCGTCGACGATTACGGTCACGTCGATGTTGAGGATATCGCCCTCGTGCAGGCGCTTGTCCGACGGGATGCCGTGGCAGACCACATGGTTGATCGAGATGCAGGTGGCGTGGCGGTAGCCCTTGTAGCCGATGGTGGCCGAGGTGGCGCCGGCTTCGGTCACCATGTCTTCGACGCGCTTGTCGATCTCGCCGGTGGTTACACCCGGCACGATGAACGGAATGATCCGATCGAGGGTCTCGGCTGCCAGCCGTCCTGCCTTGTGCATGCCATCAAAATCCGCGTCCTCATAGATGCGAATGCCGTCCTTGGTGACGCGACCGCGCGTGTCCATGGTCTCTCCCGAGTTTCTTCGTTTTTCTAGATAGGACAGAACGCGAGCGAGGACCAGTGCAGGGCGTGCTTGCCGGCACGCACGCCTTCGGCCATGGTTTGAGCCTATCCTTGATGTGTTTATGGAGCCCCGCCGATGCGTCGTCTCGCCCTCGTTTTCGCCCTCGCCTTTCCCCTTCCCGCCTCTGCAGATTGTGCGGCGGATGTTGCCGCGCTTTTTCAGGGCGGCCCGCTCGACCCGTTTGAGCGCCCGAACCGGCGCGAAGTGACGATGTTGCACAGCCACGACGGCCCCGTAACCCAGGTGTCGGACGTGTTGTGGGACGGGGTGACACGGTCGATCAACTGCACCGAGACACTGTGTGCGATGCAGGTGGGCACCGAGATGTGGATCAAACCGCAGGGCATGGACGACTGGATGTCGGCGCCCTCGCAATTGCCGGAGGACCCGGAAACCTTCGCCCGGGCTATCGCCGACGACATGGCGGCGAACCTTTCAGAGGCGGAATGCCTTGGGCCGAACGTGCTCGACGGGCGGGATGTGTCTGTTTTCCGTTACCGAACGAAGACCAACCCGAATGAATTCGATGCCTGGTTCGGCGGGCTCTTTAACGCATTCATCGCCGCGGACACGGGCCAGCTCATTCGGTTGGAAGAGCTTGAGAGCGTGTCGAGCTTCGCGCCGGAGCCAGGGTTGGACCTGCGGGTGACAGATATCACCTACGACGACAGCATTTCTATTTCGGAACCGGAAGGGTGAACGGCAGCTGCGGCCCGAGGGTGACGCCCTTGGGCGAGATGTTGGCCGAATGCACGATCACCTCGACGCCGGCGGCGTAGGCGGTGAGGAAGGCCTCGGCGTAGCGCGGGTCGATGTCGCCCGCGATCCGCATCTCGCTCGCATCGGTGCGCTGGACGAGAAAGAACACCGCGGCGCGGTGGCCCTGCTTGGCCATCAGGGCCAGTTCCAGCATGTGCCGGGCGCCGCGCTCGGTCTTCGCGTCGGGAAACTCGGCGGTGCCGGGGTGACGGCACAGGGTGACGGATTTGACCTCGACATAGGCGTCGGGCTGGCCTTCGGCCGAGAGCAGGAAATCGATCCGGCTCTTCTCGCCGTACTTCACCTCCGCGCGGACCTGGTCGTACTCCGCAAGGGCGGGCACCTCGCGCGCTTCCAGCGCCGCTTTCAGCATCCGGTTGGGCACCGCGGTATCAACACCGGTCATATGGCCGTCGAGATGCTCGACCAACCGCCAGCCCCAGTCGAGCTTCTTCTTTGGGTCGTCGTTGGGTTCAAGCCAGACGCGGGTGCCGGGGGCGGCGAGGCCCATCATGCTGCCGGGATTGGCGCAATGGGCGATGACCTCGGTGCCGTCGTCGAGACGGCAATCGGCGAGGAAACGCTTGTAGCGCTTCTGAAGCGTGGCGGGCACGAGGGG
>DQCI01000297.1:853-4559 GCA_003545125.1 Paracoccaceae bacterium | reverse complement strand
TCACGGTCGAGACCGAGCCCTTGTAGGGCCCCTGCCCTTCGATCCCTTCTGGCCCCAGCTTGTCCGAGGCCGCGTCCTTCTGGAAATAGCGGTCCGCCGAGCCGCGCGCCATCGCGCCGAGCGAGCCCATGCCGCGGTAGCTCTTGAAGCTCCGGCCCTGGTAGAGGATCACTTCGCCCGGGCTTTCGTCGGTGCCGGCGATCATCGAGCCGACCATCGCCGCCGAGGCCCCCGCCGCAATCGCCTTGGCGAAATCGCCCGAGAACTTGATCCCGCCGTCGGCGATCACCGGCACCCCGCCGGCGGCGTCCGTGCAATCCATGATCGCGGTGAGCTGCGGCACGCCAACACCCGCGACCATCCGCGTGGTGCAGATCGAGCCCGGGCCGATCCCGACCTTGACCGCATCGGCGCCCACGTCGATCAGCGCCCGGGTCGCGTCGCCGGTCGCCACGTTGCCCGCGATCACCTGGACCTCGTTCGAGGTTTTCTTGATCCGTTCAACGGCTTCCAGCACACCTCTGGAGTGACCGTGCGCGGTGTCGACGACCACGATATCGACCCCGGCGTCGATCAGCGCCTCGGTGCGTTCGAACCCTGTGTCGCCCACCGAAGTCGCCGCCGCCACCCGGAGGCGCCCCAAAGGGTCCTTGCACGCGTCCGGGTTCAGCACCGCCTGCTCGGTGTCCTTGAGCGTGAGCAGCCCGGTGAGCTTGCCCGCCCCGTCGGTCACCAAGAGCTTCTCGATCCGGCGCTCGCGCATCATGCTCTTGGCCTGTTCGAGATCGGCGGGTTCGGTGAGCATCGCGAGGTTGTCGCGGGTCATCATCGCCTTGACCGGGGTGTCGTCCGAGTTCGCGAAGCGCATGTCGCGGTTGGTCACGATCCCGACCACCAGCCCGCGCTCGTCGACCACCGGAAAGCCAGTGAAATTATAGCGTTCGATTAATGCCTTGGCGTCGGCGAGCGTCTGGTCCGGGGTCAGGGTGACCGGGTTGTAGACGATCCCGCTCTCGAACCGTTTCACCCGCCGCACCTCGCGCGCCTGGGCCTCGATGTCGAGGTTCTTGTGGATCACCCCCAGACCGCCCGCCTGCGCCATGGCGATCGCCATGCGGGCCTCGGTCACGGTGTCCATCGCGGCCGCCAGCAGCGGGATGTTCATCGTGATGTCGCGGGTGACCTTCGTGCGGGTATCCGCCATCGAAGGCAGGACGGAACTCTCGGCCGGCACGAGCAGAACGTCGTCGAAGGTGAGCGCCTCGCGAATCTCCATGGGGGTCCTCCTTTGGAGCTTTCGTTTGGCGCTTCCCTATCTCACCTGGCGGGCGGTTTGGAAAGAGGGCAGACGCAAATTCTTGGGGCCGGTTTTCTTGGGGACCGTGCAGCCGTCGGCACGATATGGGTGGACAACAGGGCACCGCCCGGGTCGGTTGCCGGAACAGGGGATAAACCATGAAGCTCTCGAATCGGATCCTGGACCTTGCCGGCGGCGGCGACGCCTGGGCGGTCTATTTCGCCGCCCGCGAGATGAAAGCGGCGGGCGAGGATGTCATCGAGCTTAGTGTCGGCGAGCACGATTTCCCGACGCCGAAACCGATCCTCGACGCGATGGCCACCGCGGCTTACGGCGGCCACACCGGCTATGCCGAGATCCCCGGCGTGGCCGCCTTGCGCGCGGCGATTGCCCGGCGGGTCAGCGACAGCACCGGGGTCGCCACCGGCCCCGGGAATGTGCTGGTCACCCCCGGCGGGCAGTCGGCGCTTTTTGCCGCCCATAGCGCCGTGCTGGAGCCGGGCGAGACCGGGCTCTACATCGATCCCTATTACGCCACGTACCCCGGCACGATCCGCGCCGCCGGCGGGGTGCCGATATCCGTCGCGGCCCGGCCCGAAGACGGGTTTCGCCCCAACGTGCGCGACATCGCCGAACTGGCGGCGCAGACCAGGGCGCGCAGCCTGCTCATCAACACTCCCAACAACCCGACCGGGGCGATCTACGGGCCGGACACGCTGGCGGCGATCGGCGAGGTCTGCACGGCCCGCGACCTCTGGCTGATCTCCGACGAGGTCTACGACGCCATGGTCTGGACAGGCCGCCACGTGAGCCCGCGTAGTTTGCCAGGCCTAACCGAGCGCACGCTGGTGGTCGGCTCGATGTCGAAAAGCTTCGCCATGACCGGCAGCCGGGTGGGCTGGATCGTCGGCCCTGAAGAGGTGATCTTCCATCTCTCCAACCTGGCAATCCACACCACCTACGGCGTCCCCGGCTACATCCAGGACGCCGCCGTCTTCGCCCTCGGCGCCGGCGCCGCGCTGGAAAGCGAGGTCTGCGCCCCGTTCCGCCGCCGCCGCGACCTTGCGCGCGCCCTGCTCGACCGCCAGAACCTGGTGAGAAGCATTCCCGCCGAGGGCGCCATGTATGTGCTGCTCGACATCCGCGCGACCGGGCTCTCGGGAACCGACTTTGCCCAGGCACTGCTCGACGCGGAGCGGATCGCGGTGATGCCGGGCGAAAGCTTCGGGCAAGCCGCCGCCGGCCATGTCCGGGTCGCGCTCACTGTCGATGACGACAGCCTCCGCGATGCCCTCACCCGGCTCATCGAGTTTGCCAAATCACGCGCCGGCTGAGCCACCCGGACTATTCGCCCCCCGCGGCCGAACCCGACGCCCGATTTCCGGCGGCGGGGTGACGCGAATCCGCTAGGCTGCGCCCATGCTGTTCGATCTGCCCGATGATGCCACGCTCTACGACGCGCTGCTTGCACGCAGTCCCGACTGGCATGGCCGGGCCTTCGTCGGCGTCACCAGCACACGCATCTTCTGCCGCCTGAGTTGCCCCGCCACCAAGCCAAAACGGCAGAACTGCCGCTTCTACGACAGCGCCACCGCTTGTCTCGAGGCCGGTTTCCGCCCCTGCAAACGCTGCCACCCGATTGGCGGCGACCCTCTCGTCACCATGTTGATGACGATGCTCGCCGAAGACCCGAACCGTCGCTGGAGCGAGGCCGACCTCGCCCGGGCCGGCTTTGATCCCTCAACGGTGCGCCGTGCCTTCAAACGGACCACCGGCACCACGTTCCTAGCCATCGCGCGGACGATGCGGCTGGCGGCAGGCGGGGCGGCGCTGGCAGGCGGCGACCGGGTGATCGACGCCCAGATCGACGCCGGTTTCGCCAGCCCGTCCGCCTTCCGCGCCGCCTTTGCCCGGCTGATGGGCGCCGCCCCGGGAAGTTTCGATAAAAACGCACTGCTCGCAGCCGACTGGGTGCCAACACCGCTCGGACCCATGGTCGCGGTGGCCGACAGCACCCACCTGCATCTCCTCGAATTCCTCGAACGAAAGGCGCTGCCGCGCGAACTTGCCCGGCTCAGGCAGGCGGCCAAAGGCGCACTCGGTTTCGCACGCCGGGCGCCGCATGACCGGATCGCGCGTGAGCTCGAGGAGTACTTTGCCGGCCGGAACGCCCGGTTCGACACGCCGCTGGCCCCGCTCGGCACGCCGTTCCAGAAGCAGGTCTGGGCAGCGCTTCGTGAGATCCCGGCCGGCGAGGTCCGCAGCTACGCCGCGCTTGCCGCCGCCATCGGCCGCCCGGCGGCCACCCGCGCCGTCGCCGCCGCCAACGGCGCCAACCCGATCGCCATCGCCCAGCCCTGCCACCGGGTGATCGGCGCCGACGGCAGCTTGACGGGCTACGGTGGCGGG
>DQCI01000297.1:0-741 GCA_003545125.1 Paracoccaceae bacterium | reverse complement strand
GCAGTTGCGCGCCCTGCACCGCCCCGGCGACCCGTTCATCCTCGCCAACGCCTGGGACGCCGGATCGGCGAAGCTGCTTGTGGCGCTCGGCGCCCGCGCCATCGCCACTTCCTCGGCGGCGCATGCCTTCACCCTCGGCCGCCCGGACCTCGGGCGGATCACCCGCGACGAAGCGCTGGCCCATGCCGAGACCCTTGTCGCTGCGGTCGACGTGCCGGTCTCGGGCGATTTCGAAAACGGCTTCGGACATGACCCCGAGACCGTGGCCGAGACCGTGCGCCTCGCCTTCGACGCGGGGCTTGCCGGGATCTCGATCGAGGATATGGCGCTGCCCGAGGCCACGCCCTACCCCCGCGATCTCGCACTCGAACGCATCCGCGCCGCCGCCAGCGCCGCGCGTGGCCTGCCACGAGACTTCGTCCTCGTCGCCCGCGCCGACGGGGTGATGCACGGGGTCTACGATCTCGACGAAGCGCTCGCCCGGCTCGCCGGCTACGAGGCCGCCGGGGCCGATTGCCTCTATGTACCGGTACCGGGCTCGCTGGAAGCGCAGGCGCGGGTCTGCGCGGCCACCACCCTGCCGGTAAACGCCCTGGTCGCCGGCGATTTCACCAAGGTTCCAAAGGCCGATTTCGCCAGCATCGGCGTGGCCCGGCTGTCGCTCGGCTCGTCGCTCGCGCGCGCCACCCACCGGCTGATCGTCGACACCGGCCACGCGATGTTCGATGCGGGCGATTTCAG
>DQCI01000111.1:6860-7527 GCA_003545125.1 Paracoccaceae bacterium | reverse complement strand
AACCGCTTCTTCTCGCTGCACTACCTGCTGCCCTTCGTGCTCGTCGCTCTGGTGGCGGTGCACATCTGGGCCTTCCACACCACCGGCAACAACAACCCCACGGGTGTTGAAGTGCGCCGGGGCTCGAAGAAGGAAGCCGACGCCGACACCCTGCCGTTCTGGCCCTACTTCGTCATCAAGGACCTGTTCGCGCTGGCCCTGGTGCTGCTGGCCTTCTTCGCGGTCGTCGGCTTCATGCCCAACTACCTCGGTCACCCCGACAACTACATCGAGGCCAACCCGCTGGTGACGCCCGCGCATATCGTGCCCGAATGGTACTACCTGCCGTTCTACGCGATCCTGCGTGCCTTCACCGCCGATGTCTGGGCCGTGCAGGCGGTCAGCTTCCTCACCGGCGGCATCGTCGGCGCCAAGTTCTTCGGCGTGCTGGCGATGTTCGGTTCCATCCTGGTGATGGCGCTGGTGCCGTGGCTCGACACGTCGAAAACCCGCTCAGGCGCCTACCGGCCGATGTTCAAGTTCTGGTTCTGGCTGCTGGCGCTCGACTTCATGGTGCTGATGTGGGTGGGGGCGCGGTCGACCGAAGAACCCTATGCCACGATTTCGCTGATCGCCTCGGCCTACTGGTTCGGTTACTTCTTCGTCATCCTGCCGGTGCTTGGCTGGA
>DQCI01000111.1:5956-6710 GCA_003545125.1 Paracoccaceae bacterium | reverse complement strand
CTGGCCTCCGGTGGCGAAGGCGACTACGGCCACATCGAGGACCACGTCTTCTCGTTCGAGGGCCCCTTCGGCAAGTATGACCAGATGCAGCTCCAGCGCGGCCTCAAGGTCTATGTCGAGGTCTGCTCGGCCTGCCACGGCCTCCAGTACGTGCCGCTGCGCACCCTGGCCGATCCCGGCGGGCCCGGCTACACCGAGGACGAAGTCCGCGCCTTCGCCGCGGAGAACTACGAGGTGTTCGACGCCGAGCTCGACGACTACCGCGAAGCCAAGCCCGCCGACCACTTCCCGGCGGTCTCGGGCGACGGTATGGGCCCCGACCTTTCGCTGATGGCGAAGGCGCGGGCGGGCTTCCACGGCCCCTACGGCCTCGGCCTCAACCAGCTCTTCAAGGGCATGGGCGGCGCCGAATACATCCGCTCCTTCCTGCTCGGCTTCACCGATGAGGAAGACGAGGTGGCGGGCCAGTACCTTTACGAAAACACCGCGTTCTCGACCGGTTGGGTGCAGATGACGCCGCAGCTCGAAGACGATCTCATCGACTATGACGACGGCACCTTTGCCAGCGCCGAACAGATGGCCGAAGACGTGTCGGCCTTCCTGATGTGGGCGGCGGAGCCCAAGATGATGGCCCGCAAGCAGACCGGCATCGTCGCGGTGTCGCTGCTGATCCTCATGTCGGTGCTGCTTTACCTCACCAACAAGAAGCTGTGGTACCCGGTCAAGCATGGCGGCCGCGAGGCCGACCTCTGAC
>DQCI01000111.1:3387-5838 GCA_003545125.1 Paracoccaceae bacterium | reverse complement strand
ATGAAGCTTTCAGGGTCATGTTTGTGCGGGGCCGTCGGGTTTCGGCTCGAAGGCTGGGTGAGCCCGATACAGGCCTGTCACGCCGCGCGATGCCGCAAGGCCACGGGTGCCCTGTACGCGCCGGAGATCGCGGCATCGTCAGCGCAGTTCAACTGGGTCGGCGACACCGATGCCATCGCCTCCTACGAGGCCCCGATCCTGCATGAGCCCCCCGCCTACAAGCGCAATTTCTGCGCCCGATGTGGCTCCCCGCTTCCGGTGGTCCTGGAAGACGCCGGATATGCGATCATCCATGCCGGCATCCTCGACGGCGACCCCGACCTGCGGGTGTTTCGTCACGCCTTCACCGCCCAGCAATCGCCCTGTTGCGACATCACCGACGCAGCGCCGCAATACGAGGGCCAGCCGCCGACCCCCGATCCCACCGAGCTGAACCCCTAACCGCCCAGATAGGCCGTGAAGGCCGGCGGCGGGTTGTCGAAAATCTCCGCTGTCGCCACCGGCGGATGCGCCACACCATCGGCCACCAGCACGACAGAATCGGCAATGCGCCGCGCGTCCCCCGGCTCGTGGCTCACGATCAACAGCGTTGCCCCGGTCTCCTCGGCCAGGCTGGCGACCAGGTCGAGCATCTCCGCGCGCAGCGCCGGGCCCAGCGCGCCAAACGCCTCGTCGAGCAGCACCACCGGCTTGTGCTGCAACAGCACCCGCGCCAGCGCCACCCGCGCCACCTGTCCGCCCGAGAGCTGACCGGGTTTGCGTTTCCCGAACCCGCCAAGCCCGACCCGGTCCAGCGCCGCCTCGACGGCGCGCCATTGGTCCCGGCCGAGCTTCAGGTCCGGCCGCAAGCCCAGCCCGACGTTCTGCGCCGCACTCATGTGCGGGAACAGGTTGTTGTCCTGGAAGATCATCGACATCGGCCGCTCGGCCGGCGGCCGCCCGGTCAGATCCGCGCCATCCCAGAGCACCCGGCCCGCCTCCGGGTTCTCATGCCCGGCAATGAGCCCGAGCAGGGTCGACTTGCCCGCGCCAGACGGCCCGATCAGCGCCACCTTGTCGCCCGTGCCGATGACCAGATCCGCCGACAGCGTCCAGTCGCCCCAGCGCGCGCGCAATCCCTCAAGCCTCAGCATCTATGCGACCTCCCCGGTCGAAAACCCAGAACAAGGCCAGCGAAACCGCCAGCAGGATCAGCGCCGCCCCGGCCGCGTCATCCATCCGGTACGCCGCCATCAGCCGGTAAAGCGCCAGCGGCAGCGTCCCGCCTTCCGGGCTCGCAAACATCGTGATCACCCCGAGATCGCCCATGCTGAGCGCCGCGGCAAGCCCGGCGGCAAACCCGAGCGGACGCCGCAGGCGCGGCAACCATAGCCGGGTGAGCCGTGTACGGCCCGCCATACCCAGCCCGTCCGCCAGCCGCCCGTAGTCCGCCTCGACCGCCGTGAGCGCGGGCACGATGGCGCGCAGCGCAAACGGCAGCGCCATCGCGGCGTTCACCAGCGCCGTCACCCCCAGCGCAATCCGGCCCGGATCGACCACGGGAAACAACAGGATGAACAGCCCGGTCCCCACCACCAGCGGCGAGGCGGCAATGGTCAGGGTCGCCAGCACCTCGACGATGCGCGCCCGGCGCCGGACCGCCAGCACCGCGATCGGCACGGCCAGCGCCAGGGTCAGGCACATCGAGACCAGGGCAACCGCAACCGAGCGCAGGGTCGCCACCCAGACCGACACCGGCAAACTCGCGAGCGCCGCCGCCCCGTCAAGCGCGATCATCGCAAGCGGCAACGCAAGGAACAACGTCGCCAGCCCGATCCACAAGGCATCCTGCACCTTCAAGCCCGGGGCCCCCGCGTCCCACCGCGTCACCGCCCTGTCAAACCCGGGCCCCAGCTCGGCGGGCAGCGTCAGGCGCAGCGCCACAACCGCCGCCGTGCCCGCGAGTACCACCTGCACGAGCCCCAGCAGCGCCGCCTTACCGAGGTCGAATTCGAAGCGGAACGCCTGGTAGATCGCCAGCTCGATCGTCGTCGCCCGCGGCCCCCCACCGAGCGCCAGCGCCACCGCGAAAGAGGTCAGGCAGAGAATGAAGATCACCACGAAAGCCCCCGGCACCACCTCGCGCAGCATCGGCCGTTCGAGCGTGCGGGATATGTCGCCGGGGCCGAAACCAAGCGCGGCGGCCAACCGGAACCGCTCGGCCGGAATTGCCAGCCAGCCTTGCAGGATGAGCCGGGTGGCGAGCGGCAGGTTGAAAAACACGTGCGCCAGCACGACGCCCTGCGCGCCGTAGATCGAAACAGGCTCTAATCCCGCCCAAATCAGCGCCTGGCTCACGATACCGCCGCGCCCGAAGACCGAGATGAGCCCGAGCACGGCAACGATCACCGGCAGGATGAACGGCGCGCCCAACAGGGTTACCAACGCGGAGCGCCCAGCAAACCTGCGCCG
>DQCI01000111.1:3224-3358 GCA_003545125.1 Paracoccaceae bacterium | reverse complement strand
CGCGCCACCGGCACGGCGAGCCCGACCGAGAGCACCGCCGACACCAGCGCCTGCCCAAGCGTGAACCGCACCGCCGCCCAATCCGCCGGCCCGAATCCCGCACCACGATCGGCCCGAAGCGCAACCGCGGCGAG
>DQCI01000111.1:842-3144 GCA_003545125.1 Paracoccaceae bacterium | reverse complement strand
GGGGGGGGGGGAGCCATTCTTCCAGCGCCACGTCGCGCATCCCGTCTGCTTCTTCGCCAAGGTAGATCAGCGATGTCCCGGGCTGCACCAGCGTGTCGAACCCTTCCGGCAAGCCGCCCTCCGGGGTCACCGCCGGGTACATCCAGTTCGTGGTCGGGATCACGCTCTGGAACGCGTCCGACAGCATGAAGGCGAGGAATTCCTCGGCAAGCTCCGGCTGGTCGGTATTCGCCAGTTTCGCTGCCACCTCGATCTGCAAATAGTTCCCCTCTTCGAACGCCAGCGCCGCCTTGCTGTCATCCTCTTCCGCGATCAGGTGATAGGCCGGCGAGGTCGTGTAGGAGAGCACCATGTCGGCCTCTCCTTCGAGGAACATGCCGTAGGCTTCGGTCCAGCCCTTGGTGACCGTGACGATCTGGTCGTTCAACGCCTCCCAGGCGTCCGGTGCATCATCGCCGTAGACCGACTTCACCCAGAGCAGAAGCCCGAGGCCCGGGGTCGAGGAGCGCGGATCCTGGATCACCAGCGACAAATCGGACGCGGCAAGCTCCGCGAGAGATGCAGGCGGGTTAGAGACGCTTTCGGTGTCATACACAAAGGCGAACCAACCCCAGTCGAATGGCAGGAACGTCTCGTCCTCCCAGGCGATCGGCAGATCGTACGCCGGCGTCTCGATCCCTGCCGGCGCGAACAGCCCGGTCTCCGCCGCCGCCGCGATCAGGTTCGCGTCGAGCCCGAGCGCGATGTCGGCCTTGCTGCGGGCGCCCTCGAGGCGCAGCCGCGCGAGCAGCTCCGCACCGTCGCCCACCGCCACGAACGCGAGGTCACAGCCGCAGCTTTCCTCGAACGCCGCCTCGATAGTCGGCCCCGGCCCCCATTCGGAGACGAAGCTGTCATAGGTGTAGATGGTGAGCACGGGAGTCTCGGCCAGAGCGGCGCCGCTGGCCAAAGTGATCCCTGCCGCGATGGTGAGTGGTTTCATGGCATCCTCCATTTCGGCCGAGCGGGTTCCGGGTGAGGATGTCTCAACCTTCCCTCCGCCGGTCTTAACCGGTTCAGGTTCGACGGGTTCGCTTTCGCATCTCAGCCGGCTGTCCGGCACCCCGAGGTGCAGCCAACCTAAGCCTCCCGGCTTGCCCCTGCAAGGTGAAACCCCTAGACGGAACGGGCCCCTGACCAAACGGGAGAGAGCCGCGCCATGATGAATTCTTTCGGACATATCTTCCGCGTGACGACCTGGGGCGAGAGCCATGGGCCGGCGTTGGGTGCGACCGTCGATGGCGTGCCGCCGGGCGTGGCGCTGGAAGCGGACATGCTTCAGCACTGGCTCGACCGGCGCAAGCCCGGGCAGAACAAGTTCACCACCCAGCGGCGCGAGCCCGACCAGGTGAGGATCCTCTCCGGTGTCTACGAAGGCGAGACCACGGGCACGCCGGTCCAGCTGATGATCGAGAACACCGACCAGCGCTCGAAGGACTATTCCGAGATCGCCGAAAAGTTCCGCCCCGGTCACGCCGACATCACCTATTGGCTGAAGTACGGCATCCGCGATCCGCGCGGCGGCGGCCGGTCCTCGGCCCGGGAAACGGCGGCACGGGTGGCTGCGGGCGGTCTGGCCCGTGAGGCGCTGAAGGCGCTGGCCCCGGGCATCGAGATCAAGGGCTACATGACCCGGATGGGCACCCACGAGATCGACCGGACCCGCTTCGACTGGGACCAGATCGAGCAAAACCCGTTCTGGGTGCCCGACGCGATGGCCGCGAAAACCTGGGAAGGCTATCTCGACGGGTTGCGCAAATCCGGCAGCTCCGTCGGCGCGGTAATCGAAGTCACCGTGCGCGGCGCCCCGGCGGGGCTCGGCGCCCCGGTCTACGCCAAGATCGACACCGACCTGGCGGCGGCGATGATGTCGATCAACGCCGTGAAGGGCGTCGAAATCGGCGAGGGCATGGCGGCGGCCGAGCTCACCGGCGAGGAGAATGCCGACGAGATCCACATCGGGCCAGAGGGCGCGCCGGTGTTCAGCGCGAACCATGCCGGCGGCATCCTTGGCGGCATCTCCACGGGGCAGGACATCGTCGTCCGGTTCGCGGTCAAGCCGACCTCGTCGATCCTCACGCCGCGCCAGACGATCACCCGCGCGGGCCAACCCGCCGAGATCGTCACCAAGGGCCGCCACGACCCCTGCGTCGGCATCCGCGCGGTGCCGGTGGGCGAAGCGATGGCGGCTTGCGTGGTC
The DNA here is from genome assembly GCA_003545125.1 of Paracoccaceae bacterium. GTDB lineage: Bacteria > Pseudomonadota > Alphaproteobacteria > Rhodobacterales > Rhodobacteraceae > Sinisalibacter. The sequence goes on along the minus strand of DQCI01000111.1, from coordinate 905 downwards.
CTCGACCACCTCCTGTTGCACCGCGCCCAGGTCGGAGATGGTCCCCGTGGCACAATCGGCTGA
>DQCI01000111.1:0-758 GCA_003545125.1 Paracoccaceae bacterium | reverse complement strand
ATCTTCGCCATGGTCGCAATCGGCTATGCGCTGGTCGCCCGCGGCATGTTCAGACCGGAGGAGATGAAGACCTTCGGCACTTATGTCATGAACCTCGCCCTGCCCGCGCTCGTGTTCCATACCGTGGCCTCGCGCCCCGTCAGCGAGGTCTTCAACATCGGCTACATGAGCGTCTATCTCGCCGGTGCGCTCATCACCATCGGCCTCGGCTTGCTTTGGTTCACGGCGACACAATCCCCGAGCCGCCGGGGCGTGGCGATCATGGGCACGACCTGCCCCAACTCGGGTTTCATCGGCTACCCGCTGATGCTGGTGCTGTTTCCCGACCAGGCCGGCCTGATCCTCGCGCTCAACATGCTGGTCGAAAACGTGGTCATCATCCCGACCGCCCTGTTGATCATGGAGCTCGGCGAACCGAAGGGCCAAGGTCGCGTCCTGCCTCAGCTCGCCCGGGTGTTCCTCGGCGTGGTGAAACGCCCCCTGGTGATCGGCATGGCGCTCGGACTGCTCGTCTCGCTTTCCGGCCTTGTCCTGCCGGAACCGCTCGAGCGCCTGGTCACCCTGGTCTCCGCCTCGGCGGCGGCCCTGGCCCTCGTCGTCATCGGCGGATCCCTCGTCGGGCTGCCGATGAAAGGCAACCGGGGGCTGGCCGGTCAGATCGTTGCCGGCAAGCTGCTGGTCATGCCTGCCGCGACCGTCCTCGTCTTGCTTGCGCTCGGAACCTACGGCGTAACGCTTCCGCCCGATCTGAAGACCGC
>DQCI01000121.1:20756-21222 GCA_003545125.1 Paracoccaceae bacterium | reverse complement strand
CTGCCGGCCGGCGCGCGAAGCGTTTTCATCTTGCGCAACCCGGCGCCTTTGCCGATAAACCTGACAATTGCCCGGCGCCCCTTGCCGGTGCGAGAGGTCGAGGGCCGACAGGCCCGGGATGTCAGTGAAGGAGAGCCTGCATGCGCGCCCGCATCTACCAGCCCGCCCGCAACGCGATGACCTCCGGCCAGGGCCGGACCAAATCCTGGGTGCTGGAATATGCCCCCGACGCGCCGCGCAAGCTCGACCCGCTGATGGGCTGGACCGGCTCGGGCGATACCCAGGCGCAGGTGCGGCTGCGGTTCTCTTCGAAACAGGCCGCTCTCGACTATGCCGCGGAAAATGGCATCGAGGCATCGGTGACCGAGCCGCACAAGCGCAAGCACAACATCCGCAAGGGCGGCTACGGCGAGAATTTCGCCACCAACCGGCGCGCGGTCTGGACCCACTGAGGCGAAGCGAGCGC
>DQCI01000121.1:14799-20746 GCA_003545125.1 Paracoccaceae bacterium | reverse complement strand
CGGATCCTCGGGGGTAGCCTCAGGATCACCCGGTGAATTGGTGGATGCGGCGCGCAAACTCCCCAAGGCAGCTGAACAAGGAACGGGGGGCGTAGCCCCGGATTGTGGCGCGTCGGGGCCTGGATCGGCGCGCGCCGGGTAGGGCGTGCGGCGTCTCTCATTCACGGGTGGCGCGGACGCGAAGCCGGGTCTGCGACCGTCGGCTCAGGCATCAAGCGCGGATATTTCGAACAGGTGATTGTCGGGGTCACGAAAGAAGGCGCGGGTTTCGCCGTGGTCGTAATGGACCGGCGGTGCGATGAAGACCGCGCCGCGGGCGGACAACGTGTCGTAGGCCGCCCGCGCCGCCTGTGCGTCGGGAACCCGAAAGATGAGCTGAGACGATGCGGTTGCCGGGTCCGGCGGCGCGAAGCTCACGCCGGGTTTGTCGACCGTGGGCGGCCCTCCACTGGTTATCAAGAGCCATTGTCCCAGCAGCCGGAAGACGGCGGAGGTTCCGCCGTACTCCCGGACCAGTTCCGCGCCGAGGATGTCGCGGTACCAAGACACCGAGGCCGCGACGTCGGAAACGACGAGGTGACAGGTCAGTTGCATATCGCTGGTCGGGAAATCGGACATGGGGGAGTTTATCACGAAAAGCGGCTCGGCGCACAGGATGCGGGCAAGCTGCGAGGCGAGGTGCACGATGTGGGCTGCGTGACCGCGCTGCGATCACCCGACTTGGGCCGCCCGAGCCGGTCGGCATGGGCATGCGCCGCTTGTTGCTTCCCGGCCGGAAGGACCCTGGAGGCGGACCCGGCGCCAGCCCGGTGGGGTCGCGCCGGCAGGGCGGGACGACGGCGGATGGACAAGGCCCGCGGGCACCCGGGGCGGACGCTTGGTGGGCCCGTTCAACCTTCGGCTATCGGTCGGCGATCTCGGCCGCGGCCCCGGTGCGCGAGGACCGTTCGATGGCGTCGATCAGCCGGTGCGGCACCAGCGCCGCGCGCCCGGTGACAATCGGGGCGCAGCCGTCGCGAAGGGCATCGACGAAATCCTCGATGATGTCGCGGTGCAGCGCGTGTTGCGCAACGACCGGTCCGCCTTCGCCGGGCTCGGCCTGCCCGAAGGTCTCGCTGTCGGTGCTGCCGTCGCGCCAGAACACGTCGAGCGAATGCCGGCCATGCCGCAGCGAGGCGTTCTCGAAATGCAGCGTGATGGTCTCATTTCCGGGCGGAAAGGTGGCTGTGCTCGCGATGAGCGAGCCGACCGCGCCGGAGGCGAAGGTGAGGCCGGCGACCGCGTAATCCTCCGCTTCCATCTGGTGAAGCGGGGTGGTGGCGACCGTTGCCTGCACGCGGGTGACCGGGCCGGCGAGGCTCAGCGCGAGGTCGATCGTGTGGATTGCCTGGGTCAGCAGCACGCCGCCGCCGTCGCGCTCAAAGGTGCCGCGGCCGAGCTCGTCGTAATAGGATTGGTCGCGCCAAAGCGGCGCCGCGATCTCGACGAGACCGAGCTGGCCGAGTCCGCCACCGGCGATGAGGCGCGCGGCCGCCTTGGACGAGGCGTGGGCGCGGTGCTGGAACAGCATGCCGAGGGTGACGCCGGCGTTTTCGCAGATCTCCACGACCTCCTGCGCCTCGGCCAAGGTGCGCGCGACCGGCTTTTCGAGCAGGATGTGCTTGCCCGCCCCGGCCAGCGCTGCGATCAGCTCGATCCGGACGTTGGGCGGGGTCGCGACGATGGCCATCAGGACGTCCGGGTTTTCGGTGACTTCGGAGAGATCGGCGGAGAACTTTGGTTGCGTGCCCGCGTAGTGCTGCGCGAGATGGGTCGCGCGCTCCGGGCGGCGCGAGACGATGGCGTCGAGCCGGGCCTTGTCGCGCAGCTCGGACAGCGCGGCCACATGAGTGGGCGCGATCATGCCCGCGCCGATGAGCGCGACGCCTGTGCGCGGGTCTTGGGTGGGTTCGACCATGGTATTCTCCCGGAAGTTGGGGTGTGGCGTGCCGGGGTTTCGGGGCCCCATGCCGGACAGCGGTCAGTGGTTCAGAAACGCCCGCGCCGCGGCCTCGAAGGCGCGCGGTCTCTCGGCGTGCAGCCAATGGCCGGCGTCGGGGATCTTGGCCTGGCGGGCGTTCGGGAACAGCCGTTTGATGATCGCACGGTGCTGCGGCAACACGTAATCCGAGCGCGCGCCTGCGAGGAACAGGGCGGGGCCGTCGAACCGGCCGGACACGGACGGAAAGCCGGTGATGAGTTCCATGTCGCGCTCCAACACATCGAGGTTCAGGAGCCAGCGGCGCGCGCGCACGTCGAGCGACTGCAACAGGAAGGCGCGCACGTCGCGTTCGTCGATCGCGTCCGCGAGGATGCGGTCGGCATCGGCGCGGGTGGCGATCCGGCCGAGGTCCAGCGCCCGCATCGCATGCACGAGATGCACCTGCGTGTGGCTGTAGGTGACCGGGGCAATGTCGGCCACCAGCAGGCGACGGATCGTCTCGGGCTGGTCGAGAGCCAGCATCATCGCGCCCTTGCCGCCCATCGAATGGCCGATCACGTCCGCCGTGCCGCCGAGATCTTCGACGACCTCGGCGAGGTCGGCGGCGAGATCGTGATAGGAATGGGTCTCTTCCCAGTGGCTGGCGCCGTGATTGCGCATGTCGACCGTCGCCACCCGGCGGCTGTCCGAAAGCCGCTTGGCGATCACGCCCCAGTTGCGTCCCGAGCCGAACAGGCCGTGGACGATGAGAACCGGGGGTTGGGCGGTGTCGGACCCGATGATCTGTGTCGCGAGCATGGGATCTTGATGGCCGATGAGGCGCCCCGCCGCAAGCGGGTTGGCGCCAGTGAATTTGGGGATTCAGGTTTGGCGCGAAACCCTTTAGGCAGGGGGCCATGGACCTGGACGCACGCCTCGACAAGATCGCCGCCCTGATGGAGGAGCGGCTCGGGGTTCGCGGCGACGGGTTCGAGGACAAATTCGCCCGCGCCGGGCGGCTCTTGCCGCGCAAGTTGCGCCGTGAGGGCGCGCTGCTGGTCGAAGCACGCACGATGGCGGCGCATCCGAAGCTCGGACGCCGGGTCGACGAACGCCGCCTGCGCAAAGCAGCCCGTGTCTTCGAGCGCTACCTCGCGCGGGTCGACGGGACCGAACGGCGGGTGACGCGCTGGGTCAACTGGCTCGCGGGCAATGCGCTCAGCATCCTGATCGTCTTTGCCCTGGCCGTGGCGGTCCTGGCCTGGCGCGGGCTGATCTGAGGCGTCATCCGTCTTGGGAGATTTCTATCGCAAACAACGCATCGAGCACCGGCCCGATCTCTGCGCCCTCGGCGATCTGGGGGTGCGACGCGGGTCGGCCCTGTTCGGCCTCCCAACCCTCGATCAGCCTCGTCGCACGGGTGAACGCGGCGCGGAAATCCGGCGTTTCACGCAGGGCGATGTCGAAAAACGCGCGACCGAAATCGGTCCAGTCGCGGCCATCGGCACACCCGAAGGAGGTGCGGTCGGCGGCGGACGCGGTGATGATCAGCCGGTCCGGTGCGGCCAGCTCGTCGATGAACGATCCCGAATGGCAGGCCGAGATCACGATCACCACGTTGGTGAGACCGGCGGCGTCGAGTTTGGTTGCGAGGTCGTGCGGGGTGAGCCCTTCCAGGCGGGCTTCGTAGAATGAGAGCGAGAGACGATCCTCGCTGCCGTGGGAGGTGAAGAACAGGAGCGCCGTGTCCTCCGGCCCCATCCGACCCGCAAGCGCCTGCAGGCCGTCCGACAGGTTGTGGTGGTTGAGCATCGGCAGGCGTGTCGGTTCTTTTTCGCTGTTGGCGAGTTTCACGGTCCGGCCAGTCCCATGGCGCGCCGCGAGCAGCGTCGCGGTCCGGTCGACTTCGCTCATGAACACGTCCTGGTAGGCATAGCCGGCGCCGAGGAGCGCGAACAGCTCCGGTTCGCGCGGGGTGCCCGGTGCGAGCCCGTCGAGGGCGGCCTGCATCAGCGTCGGCTGGGCATAGTAAAGATCTTCGGTGACGATCTCCGGAATGTCGTCAGCCGCCTCATCTTCCAACGCCGCAGAGTAGAACAGATCGCTCTGCGGGACGTAAATCTCCCAAGCGGCGCTTGCGGCGATGAGCAGGAGGGCGGCAGGCAGGCCGGCGAGGCGGCCAGCGCGTCCCGGTCGCGCGAACACCCGCAGCGCGGCCAGGGTGTACAGGCCGAGGGCCATGAGTGCGACACCGAGAAAGGCGCCAAAAAAGGGACCAATCCCGACCGAGGCCAGGCCGTAGATCGCAACAGCCAGCGCGAGAATGGGGATCGACACCAAGTTGGTCAGGATTAGGGCCGCGGCGATGCGGTCGCCGCTGCGGGTCAGGAGCGCGCCGAAGGTGACGCTGGCGAGGCCGACCGTTGTTGACGCGAGAATCCCTTGGACTCCGTAGGGATCGATCTCACCGACCGGCCAGGCGATCCAAGCGAAAAAAGCAATAATGGCCGCATGGACGATCAGGAAACTGGCGAACACCTGCGCCGGGCTGGCATCGATCTTGTCGCGCGGGAAGGGGCGGGGCCACAGCAGCGCTGAGGTGAGGCGCAGATTGGCGAAGGTGGCGGCGGCGAAACGGTTCAGGCGGGACAGGAAACTCACGGCGACTCCTTGCACGGGCTGCGGGCATCGTGGCGATGGTTTCCGGCGACTTTTTGGTCAAGCCGTGGTCTCGGTCTGTCGGTTTCGCCGCTCCAAATGTCGGCGGGCGCTTTGCGGTCTGGCGCCCATCGGGCAGAGTGGAGCCAAACTTGCACGAAGGGAGTCGCCCCATGAAAACTCATGTCAAAGCGCTTGTCGTCGGCGGGGGCGCGGTTGGCGCCGGGGTCGCCTATCATCTGGCCCGGGCCGGCTGGTCGGACGTGGTATTGCTCGAACGCGACGAGCTGACCTCGGGCTCGACCTGGCACGCCGCCGGCCTGCTACCGCTGTTCAACATGGGCTATGCGACCAGTCACATCCACGACTACAGCGTGAAATTCTACAAGACGCTGGAGGAGGAAACCGGGCTGAACGCGGGCTTCAGCGTGGTTGGCAACCTGCGCATGGCGCAGTCGCGCGCGCGCATGGACGAGTTTCAGCTCTACGCCTCGACCGCCGAGACGGTGGGCATCCCCTATGAATGGCTGAGCCCGGCCGAGATCAAGGACCGCTGGCCGCTGGTGCGCACGGAGGATTTGCAGGGCGCGCTGTTCCACCCGACGGATGGCTATATCAACCCCGCCGACGTGACCATGGCAATGGCCAAGGGCGCGCGCCAAAGGGGTGTGGAGATTATCCGCAAGCGCCAGGTCGACAGCTACGAGTGGACGGGCTCGGAGTGGATCGTGCGTGGCTCTGTCATGGTCGAGAAGGGCGGCAACCTGGTGCCGGGCGAAGAAACCTTCGAGATCCGGGCTGAACATGTGGTGACGGCCACAGGCAACCACGCGCAGCGCACCGCGGGGCTACTCGGCATCAAGATGCCGGCGATCCCGGTCGAGCACCAGTTCATCGTCACCGATGCCGACCCGGCCTTGGTCGACTACCGCAAAACCCACGGCGAGCACCCGGTGCTGCGCGACGCCGACGCCAAGTGGTACGTGCGCGAGGAGCGGGGCGGCTGGATCCTCGGGCCCTACGAACGCGGCGCCCCGGCCCGGTTCGAATACGCGGTGCCCGACAGCTTCCGCGCCGACCTCTTCCCGCTCGATCTGGAGCGGATCGAGGAGGAATACATGTCGATGATCCACCGGATTCCGTCGACGGAGGAGGTCGGGCTCAAGGACGACTACAACGGCCCGATCTGCTACACGCCCGACGGCAATCCGCTGGTCGGCCCGGCACCAGGCTTGCACAACATGTGGCTCGCCGAAGGATTTTCGTTCGGCATCACCGCGGCGGGCGGCACCGGCTACTATCTCGCGCAGATGATGGTCGAGGGCGAGG
>DQCI01000121.1:13897-14763 GCA_003545125.1 Paracoccaceae bacterium | reverse complement strand
AACGAGGAATGCTACGACCACGTCTACGTGCTGCATCACCCCGACGAGGAGCGGCCCGCTTGCCGCCCGCTGCGGACCGCGCCCGCCTATGACCGGCAGAAGGCGCTGGGCGCGCAGTTCGGGCAGGTGAACGGCTGGGAGCGGCCGAACTACTACGGGCCGCAGGGCGCACCGGACAGTTTCGACCACGATGCGCGGTCGTTCCGGCGCGGGGGCTGGTGGCAATACGCCGAGGCCGAAGCGCGGGCGATCCGCGAGGGTGTCGGTCTGATCGACGCGACCGCGTTTTCCAAACACGTGATCTCCGGGCCGGGGGCGGCGGGGTTCCTCGATTGGTTCACCACCAACAAGCTGCCGAAGGTGGGCCGGATCAACCTCACCTACGCGCTGACGCAAGCGGGCACGACGCGGACGGAATACACCATCGTGCGCGAGGCCGAGGACCGCTTCGTGCTGATCTCGGCGGGCGCCTGGCACGCCTATGACGAGGATTACCTCTACAAGGCGATTTTGGCCGAGGAGGACCGGTTCGGCCGGATCGACAAGGAGGATTGGACCACCCGGATCGGGGTGTTCGCGCTCGCGGGGCCGAAGGCGCGTGACGTGCTGGCCGAGGTGATCCGCGACGCCGAGCCCGAAACGGCGCTGTCGAACAAGCGCTTCCCGTGGTTGTCGGCGAAGAAGATCGAGCTCGGCATGTGCCCGCTGACGGCGGTGCGGGTGGCCTATACCGGCGAGCTCGGCTGGGAGCTGCACCATCCGATCGAGATGCAGACTTACCTGTGGGACCTGTTGATGACGGCGGGCGAGAAACACGGGCTGACACCGGTGGGCGCGCGGGCGCAGAACTGGCTCCGGCAGGAGAA
>DQCI01000121.1:13155-13834 GCA_003545125.1 Paracoccaceae bacterium | reverse complement strand
CGATGGTTGCGACCGGTGTCCGCAGCAAATGCGTGACCCTGCTGATCGACGGGCCGGACGATGCCGACCCCTGGGGGCGCGAGGCGCTGTATTCCGGGGACGAGAAGGTCGGCCGGCTCACCTCCGGCGGCTACGCGGTGGCGTTCGGGAAATCAATCGGCATGGGCTATGTGCGCCCCGACCGCGCCGCGCCGGGGACGAAGCTCAAGGTGCGGATGCAGGGTTCGCTGTGGGAGGCGCAGGTGGTCGAAGACAGCCCGCACGATCCCACCAATGCGCGGATCCGGGTGGACGGGTAGGGGTTTCGCCGCGCCTTCGGCGCGCCGACCCGCCGGGGGGAGCCCGCGTCGCGCCGAAGGCACGCCTCCCGCTTGCCCCCCGGCGTGCTTGAGCCAAGAGAAAGGGGGGCGACGATCGTGCGGCCCCCAGGGAGGGATCTGTGACGCAGGCGGACCTCATCACCGGAAGGTGTCATTGCGGGGCGGTCCGGTTTCAGGTTTCCCGGCCCGATTGGGTGATCTCGTGCAATTGCTCGATCTGCCGGCGGTCCGCGGCGCTCTGGGCACATTGCCCGCCGAACGTGGGGCGGCTCCTGTCGGGGGCCGGGGCGACGGCGCAACACCTCTGGGGGGATCGCCTGATCGGATTTCATTTTTGCCCGACCTGCGGGGGCACGACC
>DQCI01000121.1:0-13046 GCA_003545125.1 Paracoccaceae bacterium | reverse complement strand
GCTTGGAATATTTATGGCAAACAATGGCTTGAAGATCGAAGCTTCTTTTCGGTTTTCGGAGGAGCTGGTCCCCTGCCGGGGACGGATGACGCGGGGCCCCGTGTGGGCGTGGCGGCGCCGCGCGGCCCGCTCGAAACCTGAGAATCCCTCCGAGGACGGCGGCGGCCAGCAACGCCATCGAAACCAAGGCTCTCCAGTGCTTATACCCACGGCTGCCGACACGCCGTCGGATTTTCGTCGGGTCACTGGATAGGACAGGTCTGCGCTGCTGCGCGTGGCGCTATGAACACCGTCTCTTCGTATGGTTCCCGGGTTGATACAGGCAACCTCCGAGGTGACCCGGGGGCTGTTTATGCGCGTCTCATGCGTCGTCGAGCCAGTCGGGTTTCGCCACCATCATGTGCCCGAATTTCTCGGCGAGTTCTGTCAGGATTTCGGTCGAGATACGGCGCTTCGGCCCACCCGCAGACAGGACTTTGCGGTGGATCGCCGCGGCTTTCTCAATGGTTTCGACGAGCGCGAAGACCTTGTTGGGGCTTTCTTCGGAGACGAAGATGCCGTGGTGGCTCCAGGAAATCACCCGGCTGTGCTTGAGCGCTTCGGCAGAAGCCTCGGCGATCTCGACGGTGCCCGGCAACAGCAGCGGCACCACGCGCACGCCATCGGGGAAGATCACGATGCACTCGGGCATCTTCTCCCACAGCGCGCGGGTGAGTGCCCGGCTGTCGAGCGGTTCGAGGAAGCTCAGCGCGATGAACTCCGGCAGATGGCTGTGCAGGATGATCCGTTCGCGCCCGTTCGAGACCCGTTTGCGGATCGCGTGGGCGACCAGATGGGTGGCGAACTCGGAGGTCGGCTTGGCGCCCGAGGAAAAGCCCCAGGCCACGCGGTAGGCGGTGCCCTGTTCGACGATCTGGACGATGCCGAAAACCTGGTTGGGATGCTCCAGCGCGTGACGGAAGAACTGTCCCGACCCGGTGACGAGGAAGTATTCACCGTCGAGCTCGGGCTCGTCGATCGGCATCGGCACCGCCGCCTGCGGGGCGAGCTCGGGGTAGTGCCGCGAGAGAATGCCCTCGATCTCCTGCGCCGGCAGGCGCCAGGAAAAGTTGCCGCCGTTGGCTTCGTTCCAGCCCATCTTCCAGCACAGGTGCAGGAACGGGGCCGCCTCTTTCACGAAAGAAATCGGGTGGGTGAATACGGCCATGTCGGCCTCCTATCGGCGGATGGCGACCGACGCCTGGTAGGCGTCGAGATCGGTGATGAGGGCGCGGCCCACCGGGGCATCCAGACGGGCGCAGAACTCGGCCCAGACGGCAGCGAAGGGCAGGTCCTTGAGCTCCTCGGTAAGCATGAAACGGGTGGTGAAGTCGAGCGCTTCCTCGGCCCTTTTCAAGGGCTCCTGGGGGAGCAGCAGCGCGCGCAGCAGCGCTTTTTGCATATTGCGGGTGCCGATCACCCAGGCGGCGGTCCGGCTGATCGTGGCATCGAAGAAGTCGAGCCCGATATGGGTGCGCCCGAGCAGATCGGCGAACACCAGTTCCTGCGCCATCTGGAGGATGTCGTCGTTCAGGAGGATCACGTGGTCGCTGTCCCAGCGCATCGGGCGCGAGACGTGCAGCAGCAACTCGTCGACCGAAAGGGCGACGGCGCTGAGCTTGTCGGCGATGTTCTCGGTGGGGTGGAAATGGCCCATGTCGAGGCAGAGCACGGTCTTGTTGCGGATCGCGTAGCCGAGATAGAACTCGTGGCTGCCCACGGTCATTGCTTCGACACCGATCCCGAAGAGCTTCGATTCCACGGCATCGAGCATATGCGCCTTGTCGTAGGGCGTGGCGATCATCTCGTCGATCGAGGCTTCGAGCCGCTTGCGCGCGGAGAACCGGTCGACGGGGATGTCTTTCGAGCCGTCCGGCACCCAGATGTTGTTGACCGCCGCCGAGCCCTGCGCCTCGCCCATGCGCGCGGCGATCTCGCGGGTGCGTTTGCCGTGTTCGATCCAGAAGTCGCGGATGCCCTTGTCGGGGTGGGAGAGGGTGAGGTTGTCGTCGGCTTTCTCGTGGGCGAAGAAGGTCGGGTTGAAATCGAGCCCTACGCCGAGGTCTTTGGCCCAGTCGACCCAGGGGCTGAAGTGGCGATACTCGATCTCGTCGCGGTCGGGCGTCTCGTCGGTATCCATGTAGAAAGCGTGCAGGTTCAGCCGGTGGCTGCCGGGGATGTTGGCATAGGCGAACTCGAGGTCGGCGCGCAGCTCGTCGGGGGTACGGGCGCGGCCGGGGTGGTTTCCGGTGGCCTGGATGCCGCCGCCAGATGTGCCCGTGCTGTTCTCGAACCCCACCACGTCGTCGCCCTGCCAGCAGTGCACCGAGATCGGGATGGTCGCGAGCCGGGCGATGGCGGCCTCGGTATCGACGCCCCAGTCTGCGAAAACATCCCGCGCGGCGTCGTAGGATTTGGTCGTCATTCGTGCCTCCATTTTCGAGCGCTCTGCCCGATCAGATCTGTGCCCGGTCACCGGAGCCGCAGGTTGTCGCGGCCGAGATCGGCGACCCTGGCCGCGCCCATCAGCCGCATGTCGCGGGTAAGTTCTTCCTTCAAGAGGCCCAGCATCCGCTCGACCCCGGGTTGTCCGGCGGCGGCGAGCGCGAACAGGTAGGCGCGCCCGATCCCGACCGCCTTCGCGCCCATGGCAAGGGCCTTGACGATATGGGTGCCGCGCTGGATGCCTGAGTCCATGATCACCTCGATCCGGTCGCCGGCGGTGTCGAGCACCTCGGCGAGACCGTCGAAGGGCGCGCGCGCGCCGTCGAGCTGGCGCCCGCCGTGGTTCGACAGGATCACCGCGTCGCAGCCCGCGTCGGCCGCGCGGGCGGCGTCGTCGGGGTGGATCACCCCCTTGAGGCAGAACTTGCCGTCCCAGGCCTCGACCATCTCGGCGAGGTCGTCCCAGTTCATCGTCGGGTCGAGCATCTCGGTGAAATAGCGCCCGATCGACGTGGTCGAGCCGCCCATGTCGATATGGGCGTCGAGCTGCGGCAGGCTGAACTTTTGATGGGTGACGTAGTTGATCCCCCAGGCGGGTTTGAGCATGAACTGGGCGATACCGCCGAGCGTGAGCCGGAACGGGATCGAGAAGCCGGTGCGCTTGTCGCGCTCGCGGTTGCCGCCGGTGATCGAATCCACCGTGAGCATCATCGCATCGACGCCGGACTCCTTGGCGCGCGCCAGCATCTCGCGGTTCAGCCCGCGGTCGCGGTGGAAGTAGAACTGGTAGACCTGCGGGGTGCTATGGGCCGCGCGAACTTCCTCCAGGCTCACGGTGCCGAGCGACGAGACCCCGAACATGGTGCCGTATTTCGCCGCCGCGGCGGCGGCGGCGCGCTCGCCCTGGTGGTGGAACAGCCTTTGCAGCGCGGTCGGTGCGAGGAAGAACGGCAGGTCGAGTTTCAGCCCCATCACCTGCGCGGAAAGGTCGATCTCTTCGGTGCCGCGCAGCACGTGGGGCAGCAGGTCGACCTCATCGAAGGCAGCGGTGTTGCGCCGGTAGGCGGTCTCGTCTTCCGCCGCGCCGTCGATGTAGTTGAAGATCGGCCCCGGCAGGCGACGGCGGGCCAGCCTGCGGAAGTCGTGGAAGTTGTGGCATTGCGAAAGCCGCATGGTGTCCTCCCGGGCGGCAGCGTTTTGGGGCGCAGCACGAGGCCGCGCCCCGTGAGATCAGCGGGTGAAGGCTTCCTTGTTGCCCGCATCGACGTTGATGATGTTGCCGGTCGACTTGGCCGAGAGATCCGACGCGAAGAAATAGGCGGCCTCGGCGATGTCCTCGGGGAAGACCGAGCGTTTCAGCAATGAGCGGTTGCGGTACATCTCTTCGAGCCCCGCCTTGTCGGTGCCGTAGCTCGCGGAGCGCGCCTCGAGCCACTCGCCTTCCCAGATCTTGGAGCCGCGCAGCACCGCGTCGGGGTTGACCACGTTGACCCGGATGCCGGCTTCGGCACCTTCGAGGGCCAGGCACCGCGCGAGATGGATCTCGCTCGCCTTGGCGGCGCAATAGGCCGAGGCGCTGGGGCTCGCGGCCAGGCCGTTCTTCGAGGCGACGAAGACGATCGAACCGCCGATATTCTGGGCCCGCATCAGTTTGAACGCGTCGCGCGACACCAGGAAGTAGCCGGTGGACAGGATGTCCATGTTCTTTGACCACAGCGCCAGCGAGGTCTCCTCGATGGGCGCCGAGGAGGCGATGCCGGCGTTGGACACGAGGATGTCGACGCCGCCGAATTCCGCCGCGATCTCGGCGTAGGCACGGGCCACGGCGGTCTCGTCGGTGACGTTCATGTTGACGCTCCGCACGACGTCGGGGCCGTAGCGGCCGGTGAGGGTGTCGGCGGTCGCGGCGAGGCTGGTGTCGTCGATATCGGCGAGCATCACGCAGGCGCCTTCGGAGAGGTACTTCTCGGCCGTGGCCGAGCCGATCCCGCCGGCGCCGCCGGTCACCAGCGCCACCCGTCCGGCGAGGCTCTTCGGCTTCGGCATCCGCTGCAACTTGGCTTCTTCGAGCAGCCAGTATTCGATGTCGAACGCCTCCTGTTCGGGCAGGCCGACGTAGTCGTCGACCGCGCTCGCGCCGCGCATCACGTTGATCGCGTTGACGTAGAACTCGCCCGATATCCGGGCGGTCGCCTTGTCCCTGGCGAAGGTGATCATGCCGACGCCGGGGACCAGGTAGACCACGGCGTTGGGGTCGCGCATCGCCGGTGAGTTGTCGTGTTTGCAGCGGTCATAATAGGCGGCGTAGTCCTCGCGGTAGGCCGCGACCTGGGCCGGCAAGCCGTCGAGCACCGCGTCGACATTGGCTTTCGCCGGGTCGAAGGCCACGACCAGCGGGCGGATCTTGGTGCGCAGGAAATGGTCGGGGCAAGAGGTGCCGAGGGCTGCGAGCGCCTCCATCTGATTGGAATTGACGAAATCGAGCACCGCGTCCTGGTCGTCGAAATGGCCGACCATGTGCTGGTTGCCGGAGACCATGCCACGGATGGCGGGCATCAGCCGGGCCGCCACGGCGCGCCGGCCGGCGGCATCGAGGCTCGTGTGCCGGGCCCCGCCGAAAGCCGCCAGGCCCGCGGTCTTCGCGGAAAACCAGTCCTGTGCCTTCTGGATGATCTCGACGGTCAGTTCGTAGCATTCCTTGGCGTCGTCGGCCCAGCTGAACAGCCCGTGGCTTTCGAGCACCACGCCTTTCGCATCCGGGTTTTCGAGGCAGAACTTCTCCAGCCACAAGCCGAGCTCGTAGCCCGGCCGCTTCCACGGCAGCCAGCCGATCTCGTCGCCGTAGATCTCCTGCGTGAGCTCTTTCGAGTTCTTTGCCGCCGCGATGGCGATCACCGCGTCCGGGTGCATGTGGTCGACGTGCTGCTTGGGCACATAGGCATGCAGCGGCGTGTCGATCGAGGCGGCGCGCGGGTTGAGGTTGAACGTGCAGTGGGGCAGGTAGCCCACCATCTCGTCCTCGTGCTCGGGGCCGCGGTAGACATCCTTCAGGGCTCTGAGCTTGTCCATGTAGAGCGTGGCGAAACCGTCCATCTTGATCGAGCCGACGTCGCCGCCCGAGCCCTTGACCCAGAGCACCTCGGCCGCGGCGCCGGTGACCGGATCGCGCTCGGACACTTTGGCGGAGGTGTTGCCGCCGCCGTAGTTGGTGATCCGCTTGTCGGCGCCGAGCAGGTTGGAGCGGTAGAGCAGCTTTTCCGGCTCGCTCATCGACGCCGCGATGGTGTCGTCCCAGCCGTTGACGAGCGGTTCGGTCTTGGCGGTATCAGGCATGTGGTCCTCCCAGGTGGCGCATGTGGGCCGCGATTCAGGTTTGGGTGCAAATTGCCTTTGGTGTGGCGTTTTGTCAATCACAAACGATCATCTCCGATCATGCTGCGACGCAGAATGATTGGAATTGACGAAAAATGATTGACAGACCCAACGATTCCACCCACATTTCTCAGCCAAGGGAGGACGCGATGCACGAATCTGAACGCCACAGGCTTATTCTGTCAGCCATCCAGGATCGTCCGGTCGTGACCGTGATCGACCTTGTGAACCTGACCGGCGTGTCGGAAGCGACGATCCGGCGTGACATCGCCGCCCTCCATATGCAGAAGAAGCTGCGCCGCGTCCGGGGTGGGGCCGAGGCGATCTCGCCGCCGCAGTTCGTCGGGCTTGCCGGCCGGACCTTCGCGGTCAATGAAACGATCAGGATCAAGCAGAAACAAGCAATCGCGCGCGCCGCGGTCGACCTTTGTGCCGATGGCGAGCCGATCATCATCAACGGCGGCACGACGACCTTCCAGATGGTGCACCCGCTGGCCAGCCGCCGGTTGCAGATCTTCACCAATTCGGTGCCGATCACCGAGCACCTGCTCAAGCATTCCAAGAACACGATCATGGTGCCCGGCGGCGTCATCTACCGCGAGCAGAACATTATCCTGTCGCCGTTCGAGAACGACGTGACCAAGAACTTCTATGCAAAACGGATGTTCATGGGCGCGCAGGGGTTGGGGCCGCTCGGGTTGATGGAGGCCGATCCGCTGCTGATCCAGGCCGAGCACAAGCTGATCGGTCAGGCGGACGAGCTGATCGTGCTCGTTGACAGCACGAAATTCGAAAACCGCTCGAGCCTGGTGCTCTGCCCACTCGACCGGATCGACACGGTGATCACCGATGAGGGGATCTCGGACAAGGCGGCGGCAATGCTCGAAGCCGCCGATGTAGAGCTGATCGTCGCAACATCAGGCGCGGGTCAGCAAAACCACGAAGTGGCCTCGTAGCCACGATCAACCGACGCTCAGGGAGGAAATCATGAGTGCTATGAAGAAAGTTCTTTCGACGGTCGCTGTCGCGGCCACCATGGCCGCCGCGGGGACCGCAGCAAATGCCGAGGACATGCGCATCGCGCTGGTCGTCAAGGCGCTTGGCATCGGCTTCTTCGAGGCCGCGGCGAAAGGCGCCGAGGAAGCGGCCGCCGAGCTTGGCGACACCGAGATCATCTACACCGGACCGACCGATACCACCGCGGAAGGCCAGATCGAGGTGATCAACTCGCTGATCGCCCAGGGCGTCGACGCCATCGCGATCTCGGCCAACGACCCCGACGCGCTGGTCCCGTCCCTGAAGAAAGCGATGCAACGCGGCATCACCGTGATCTCGTGGGATTCGGGCGTGGCGGAAGAAGGCCGGCAGATGCACCTCAACCCGTCGTCGACCGAGCTGATCGGAAATACGATCCTCAAGCTGGCCGCCGATCACATGCCCGACGGCGGCGACGTCGCGATCCTGTCGGCCTCGGCAACCGCGACCAACCAGAACGCCTGGATCGAGGCCGCCAAGGCGGTGCTGCCGAACTACCCGGGTGTCAACCTGGTCTCGACCGTCTATGGCGACGACCTGTCGGACAAGTCCTACCGCGAAGCGCAGGGCCTCATGGCGACCTACCCGGATCTGAAGGCGATCATTGCGCCGACGACCGTGGGCATCCTCGCCTCTTGCCAGGCCGTGACCGACGAAGGCAAGATCGGCCAGGTGAACGTGACCGGCCTTGGCCTGCCGTCGGAAATGGCCGGATGCGTCGGATCGGGCGCCACGACCAGCTTCGCGATCTGGAACCCGATCGACCTCGGCTATGCGGCAACCTACATCGCCCATGAGCTGGCCGCCGGCAACGCCGTGGCCGAGGCCGGTGCCTCGATCCCGATGGGCCGGATCGGCGACGTGATGCTGGACGACACGAACTCCGGTGCGATGTCGGATCCCTTCACCTACGACGCCTCGAACATCGAGGATTTCAAGTCGATCTTCTGATCGTCTCCTCCCTCCCGGCGCGGGTCCCTCGCGCCGGGAAACCGACCCGCCAGCGGCGCGAGACAGGCGTTCCCGATGATATACCAGACCCATGCCGAGGCCGAAGACGTGAGCCCTCCGATCCCGATCCTTGCCCTCGACGGCATCACCAAGACGTTCCCGGGGGTAAAGGCGCTGTCGGATGTGTCGCTGAGCCTCTACCCGGGCCAGGTCACCGCGCTCGTGGGCGAGAACGGCGCCGGCAAATCGACCGTGGTGAAGATACTGACCGGCATCTACCAGCCGACCGAGGGGCGCATCCTCGCCGATGGGACCGAGACGCGGTTCCCGACCGCCCAGGACGCGGCCGACGCCGGGATTACCGCGATCCACCAGGAGACGGTTCTGTTCGACGAGCTGTCGGTGGCGGAGAACATCTTTCTCGGGCACGCGCCGCGCAACCGTTTCGGGTTGATCGACTGGGCCGCGATGGCCCGGATGTCGCGCGAGATCCTTGACGGGATCGGCGCCGAGATCGACCCGGGCGCCAAGCTGCGCGACCTTGGCATTGCCAACAAGCACCTCGTGGCGATCGCCCGCGCGCTTTCCATCGACGCCCGCGTGGTGATCATGGACGAGCCGACGGCGGCGCTCAGCCACAAGGAAATCCAGGAGCTTTACGAGCTGGTCGAGCAGCTGAAGGGCCAGGGCAAGGCGATCCTGTTCATCAGCCACAAGTTCGACGAGATCTTCCGGATCGCCGATAATTACACCGTGTTTCGCGACGGCCAGTTCGTTGGCGAGGGCAAGATTGCCGATGTGACCAACGATGCGCTGGTCAAGCTGATGGTCGGGCGCGAGGTGGCCAACATCTTCCCCGCGCGCCCGCCGGGTCGCGGCGACGTGGTGCTGGAGGTCGAGAACTACAATCACCCGACGGAGTTCGCCGACATCGGGTTTTGCCTGCGCAGCGGCGAAATACTCGGGTTCTACGGCCTCGTCGGCGCCGGGCGCTCGGAGGCCATGCAGGCGCTGTTCGGGATCACCCGGGCCTCGGGCGGCACGATCCGGATCGACGGCCAGGAGGTGACGATCCGCGCGACCGCGGACGCGGCGAACAACGGCATCGTCTACGTGCCCGAAGACCGCGGCAAGCAGGGCGCGATCATCGCGATGCCGATCTTTCAGAACATCACCCTGCCGTCGCTGTCGCGCACCTCGCACAACGGCTTCATCCGCCTGGCCGAGGAGTTCAAACTGGCGCGCGACTTCACCGAGCGGCTCGACCTGCGCGCCGCCTCGCTCGACACCAAGGTCGAAAGCCTGTCGGGCGGCAACCAGCAAAAGGTGGTGATCGCCAAATGGCTCGCGACGATGCCGAAGATCATCATTCTCGACGAGCCCACCAAGGGCATCGACATCGGCTCGAAAGCCGCCGTGCACGAGTTCATGGCCGAGCTCGCCGCCGAGGGCCTTGCCATCATCATGGTCTCCTCGGAGATCCCCGAAGTTCTCGGCATGTCGGACCGGATCATCGTCATGCGCGAAGGCCGGATCGTGGCGGAAGTCGCCCACGATGACATGACCCCCGAAACACTCGTCCGCCATGCTGCGGGCATCACCTGAGGCCGAGACATGCTGAAACGACTTGTCACTTCGCGAGAAGCCATCCTGCTTGGCGCCATCGTCGTCCTCCTGGGGTTGATCGCCACCCGTTTCCCCGCCTTCGTCGCGCCTGCGAATCTGGCCAATGTGTTCAACGACACCTCGCCGTTGATCCTCCTGGCTCTCGGCCAGATGGTGGTGATCCTGACCAAGTGCATCGACCTGTCGGTGGCCGCGAACCTCGCGCTCTCGGGCATGGTCGTCTCCATGCTGAACGTCGTGGCCCCCGGCGTGCCGGTGCCGGTGATCCTGGTGGTCGCCGTCGGGCTCGGCACACTCATGGGCATGTTCAACGGTTTGCTGGTGTGGAAAGTGAGCATCCCGCCGATCGTCGTGACGCTCGGCACGATGACGATCTACCGCGGAATCATCTTCCTGATTTCGAACGGCAAGTGGGTGAATTCGCACGAGATGTCTCCCGCCTTCAAGGCGTTCCCGCGGGCCGCGTTTCTTGGACTGCCGGTGCTCAGCTGGATCGCCATCTTCGCGGTGATCGCGTTCTTCGTGTTGATGACCCGCACCACGCTGGGGCGCGCCTTCTACGCGGTCGGGGGCCACCCGCATGCCGCCGTCTATGCCGGAATCAATGTCGGGCGCACCCAGTTCTGGGCCTACACGCTGTCGGGCGCGCTCGCGGGGCTTACGGGGTATCTCTGGGTCTCGCGCTACGCCGTGGCCTATGTCGACATCGCGGGCGGCTTCGAGCTTACCGTGGTCGCGGCCTGCGTGATCGGCGGCATCTCCATCGCCGGCGGCCTTGGCTCGGTCGGCGGTGCCTTGCTCGGCGCGTTGTTCCTCGGCGTCGTCTCCAATGCCCTGCCGGTCATCAACGTCTCGCCCTTCTGGCAACTCGCGATTTCGGGCGGCGCGATCATCATCGCGGTTGCGTTCAACGCGCAGGCCAACCGGACCAAGGGCCGGGTCATCCTCAAAAGCGCGGAGCATGCCGCATGAGCACCACCTCGCATCACGTCCCCGACCGCCTGCAGTCGTCGCTGCAACGCCGGCTGAAAAGCTGGGAGAGCCTGCTCCTGGTCGTTGCGGTGGCGATCTTCCTCGCCAACTCCTTCGCCTCGCCCTATTTCCTCAACGCCTGGAACCTGTCGGACGCCACCTTCAACTTCACCGAAAAGGCGATGATCGCCTTCGCGATGGCGCTCCTGATCATCTCGGGCGAGATCGACCTTTCGGTCGCCTCGATCATCGCCTTGGCTTCGACGGCGATGGGCGCGGCGGTCCAGTTTGGCGCCGACACGCCCACGCTCGTCGCCGTCGGACTTGGCGTTGGCCTGCTCGCCGGCGCCTTCAACGGCTTCCTGGTCACCGGGCTCGGACTGCCGTCCATTGTCGTCACCATCGGTACGATGAGCCTGTTTCGCGGCATTGCCTATATCGTGCTCGGCGATCAGGCCTACCGCGGCTATCCCGAAAGCTTCGCGTTTTTCGGCCAGGGCTATGTCTGGTGGGTGATCTCGTTCGAATTCGTGCTGTTCGCGATTGTCGCCGTCATCTACGGGGTCGTGCTGCACAAGACCAACTTCGGCCGCGCCATTTTCGCCATCGGCAACAACCCGACCGGCGCGCTGTTCTCCGGCATCCGGGTAAGCCGGGTGAAGTTCATCCTGTTCCTGCTGACCGGGTTGATGGCGGGCGTGGCCGCGATCTGCCTCACCTCGCGGCTCGGCTCGACCCGGCCCTCCATCGCCGTCGGCTGGGAGCTTGAGGTGGTCACCATGGTCGTGCTCGGCGGGGTCAACATCCTCGGCGGCTCGGGCTCGATCCCCGGCGTGGTGATCGCCGCCTTCGTGATGGGGCTCGTCACCTTCGGCCTCGGCCTCCTGAATGTGCCGGGGATCGTGATGTCGATCGTGATCGGCGCGCTCTTGATCTCGGTGATCGCCCTGCCACGCCTGTGGTCATATTGGCGGAGGGGGTGATGCAGAAATACGCGTTCAAGATGCGGCTCAACCCGGGCGCGAAGGCCGAATACCGCAGACGCCATGATCAGATCTGGCCAGACCTCGTCGCACTCCTGAAAGACGCCGGGGTGTCGGATTACTCGATCCACCTCGACGAGGAAACGAACACCCTGTTCGGGGTGCTCTGGCGCGCGGACGATCACAAGATGGACGATTTGCCAAGCGCGCCGGTGATGAAAAAATGGTGGGCCCACATGGCCGACATCATGCAAACCAACCCCGACAACGAGCCGGTTTCGGTGCCGTTGGAACCTGTTTTCCACATGCCATGACCCCCCGACAGGCACCCCGACACGTCGCCGTCATCGACATCGGAAAGACCAATGCCAAGCTGGCGCTGGTCGACCTCGAAACGCTCGAGGAGAAAGCCGTCGTCACCCGCCCCAACACGGTGCTGCCCGGGCCGCCCTGGCCGCATTTCGACCTGGACGGACACTGGGCCTTCCTGCTCGACGCGCTGGCGGGCTTTCATGCGAGCCACGGGGTCGATGCGATATCGGTGACCACGCATGGCGCTTCTGCCGTGTTGCTCGACGGCGCGGGCAACCTGGCGGCCCCGATGCTTGACTATGAGCACACCGGTCCGGACGCGAGTGCTGCGCGCTACGACGCGATCCGCCCGGACTTCGCCGAGACCGGGTCGCCCCGGCTTGGCATGGGGCTCAACATCGGCGCCCAGCTGCACTGGATGTTCGAGACCGATCCGGGGCTCAAGGCGCGCACGGCGACCATCCTCACCTACCCGCAATACTGGGGCTTCCGGTTGACCGGTGCCCTGGCCACCGACATGTCGTCGCTTGGCTGTCACAGCGATCTGTGGACCCCGCACGAAGGCCGCTTTTCTTCCCTTGTCGAGACGCTCGGCATCGCGGACAAGATCGCTCCGGCACGGCCTTCTGCGGACCTGCTCGGGCCAATTCTGCCCGAGATCGCCCTGCGCACCGGGCTAACGCCGGGCACGCCGGTTCACGCCGGGATCCACGATTCCAATGCCTCGCTCCTGCCACACATCCTGAGCCGGCCCGCGCCATTCGCGGTCGTCTCGACCGGCACCTGGGTGATCGTCCTGTCGGTCGGCGGCGCGCCGGTCGCGCTCAACCCGGGATCGGATACGCTGATCAATGTGAACGCGCGTGGCCAGCCGGTGCCCTCGGCGCGCTTCATGGGCGGGCGGGAGTATGAGCTTGCCATGGGCGGTGCGCAGGTCGCGCCCGATGCGGAAGACATCCGTGCCGTTCTTGAGGGCGGGATCATGCTGATGCCGGCGCTGGTCGATACCAGCGGCCCGTTTCGCGGACAGAGGGCGCATTGGCTCGGCGAAGAACCCGCAGCGGGCAGCGGCCAACGCGCGGCGGCGGTGGCGTTCTACCTCGCGCTCGAGACGGCCCATTGCCTGGCGCTGATCGGCCATCGTGGTCCGGTCATCGTCGAGGGACCTTTCGCGCGCAACCGCGCCTGCCTCGACATGCTCGCCGCGGCGACGGGCGCGACCGTCGTGGCCAGCGCGACGGCGACCGGCACAAGCCAGGGCGCGGCCCTTTTGGCAGCCCCCGCGGGCACCGTGCCGCGCGCGCCCGAGCC
>DQCI01000191.1:10878-13424 GCA_003545125.1 Paracoccaceae bacterium | reverse complement strand
TCGTAGCCGATCAGCCCGGGTGGCGGTCCGGCTTCGGCCAGGGCGCGAAACAGCCCCTTGTTGGCCGCTTTCGAGCCGCCCTTGGCGCCTTCTGTCACCGATTGCGCGTCCGGGTGGATCCAATACATGCACCAACAGCCGCCACGACCGCCGCGGCCGAGCACGGCCTCGAAATCGGCGAAGCGGTCTGGGGTGAGCGGGTGGATCTCGCGGGTCATGCGGGGTGTCTTCGGGGCCGTCCCAGACGAGCGCCAACACCGCCGTCTGTCAACCGGCTTCGGCGGCGGTCGGGTCGGGCCGTGTGCCCCGGGCCTTCTGGGCGCGCAGCACGGCACGGATCCAGAGCGCGGCGGCGAAGGCCACCACCAGCGCGACCGTAAGGCCGACGATGTCGCTCATCGCGTCGGCGACGAGGGTGATGTTGCTGGCGAAGATCTGGCCGAGCCCGGTGTAGAGCGTGACCCAGATCACCTCGCCGATCACGTCCGCCACCGTGAAACGGACCCAGGACAGACCGGTCGCCCCGGCGATGAAATTGACCCAGGGACCAAGCGGCGCGACCGCCCAGGTCGAGAGAAACACGCCGATGCCGCCGCGCCGGTCGACGAGGTCGCGGGCGCGGGCCAGAACGGCGGCGCGGGCCGGGGCGCGCGCAAGGCGCTCGACCAGAGCGCTGCCGCCGAACCGGCCGATCGTGTAGCCGGTCTGGTCGCCCAGCACCGCGCCGATCCAGGCGGCGGCGACCACCTGCCAGAGCGAGAGATCGCCCGCAGCGGCAAACGCGCCGCCGGTGAGCATCATCAGCGAGGTCGGGATCGGCAAGGCGAGGCAGGAAAGGAAGGCCGAAGCGAAGATCACCAGCGGGCCCCATGCGGTCACCAGGGCAAAGACGGTTTCGGTCATTCGGCCCCGCCTTCTACGCCGGGGGCCGGCTCTTCGCTCTGCTCATCGCCTGGGCTGCGCTCATCGCTTCGCGCCTCGCCGGGCGGGGGCGGGTGGGCTGCGCGGTGGTCGGCGATGGCGGCCTCGAGCGCGTCGATGAGTGTTGTCACCGGGACATTCCGCTCCGCGGCCAGATCGGCGAGCGTCTTGCGGGGCGATCCGGCTCTCGGGTCGAGTGTCAGCGCCTCGATGACCGCCTCACGCGGCAGGTGCCAGGAAAGCGCGACATAGCCCGGGGTCATCCAGGCGGCCACGGGCTGCTCGCGCGCGATCCGCTCAAACCCGTGCGCCCAGAACACCGCCGAGCGCACGCCGAACACCGCCGTGGCGGCGAGGGCGACGGCGAGAAGCAGGGTGGCGACGGGGGCCGCCGCCCAGTACCGGAGAATGTGGCGTTTGAGGAAAGCGATCATGTGCAACCGGTCTTTTCGGTTTCAACGGCGCGGCGGCCGGGTTCCGTCGCTGAAACATGGGCGGGCCGGAGGACGGCCCGCCCACGCGGTATGGTCAGTTCAGGTAGGCCATCGGGTCGACGCTGATCGTGCCCTCGCGCACCTGGAAATGCAGGAACGCGGGATCGGCTGCGCGGACCTTGGCGAGGACCTGGCCGCGGCTGACCTTGTCGCCCTTGGCGACGGTGATGCCGTCGATCCCGGCATAGACCGTGAGCAGATTGCCCGCATGGCGCACGACGAGGATCGGCACCTGGTCGGTGTCGCGGGTGATGGCCGCCACGGTGCCGTCGGCGGCGGCCCGAACCGGGCTGCCGGCCCCGGCGGATATGTCGATCCCGTCGGAGCGGCCCTTCTGGAAGGCGCGCACGATCTTGCCGTCGGTCGGCATCGCCATGCGGCTGCCCGAGGCGGCGGTGCGGTTGTCCGACAGATCCGGCGTGGTGGGTTTTTCCGGCGCTGCCACCGGCGCTTCGGGCAGCGGGGCCGCGGCGGAGGGCGGCTCGGCGATCGCCGAGCCGGCGCCCGGCGCCTCGACCACCGTGGCCGGGGCGGCCGCGAGCCGGTCCTCCTCGATCACCACCGGGATCAGCAGGTATTGTCCCTCGCGCACCGTGAGCGCGCTGTCGAGGCTGTTCCATTCGGCGAGCGCACGGACCGAGACGCCGTAGGCGCGCGCGATGGTATAAGCGGTTTCGCCGCGCTGGACCTGGTGGCGGGCCGGTTCGGGGCCGTTGGCGCCGGGGGCGGCGCCCGCTTGCGCGCCGGTGCGGTCGAGCGCGCCCTGCGCGAGTGTGGTCACGTTGACGTTGCCGCCCGCGGGGGCGATCGTGCCGCTGGGCGCCGGCGCGCCGGGGGTGGCGACGCCGCCGACCACACGTTTCGGCAGGGCAACGATTTCGCCGGTGCGCAGCACCGTGTCCGGCGGCAGGCCGTTGTAGCCGCCAAGCTCGTTGGCGCCGAAGCCCAGGCGGGCGGCCATCTCGGCCACGCTCTCGCCGCCGGGGGCAACGGCCACATCGTAGGTCGGGTAGGAGATGACGCCGCGCGAATCCGGCACCGGCCGGTCAATGGTGCGCGCATTGCGCGCCGCGTCGGATGTGGTGAAGCCGCCGCCGATGCCGCGCAGGTCGAAATCCATGTTGCCGATGC
>DQCI01000191.1:3146-10850 GCA_003545125.1 Paracoccaceae bacterium | reverse complement strand
CGCACGCCCAGGCCGCGGACCGAAGCGCGGCCCGGCGACTGGTTGCGCGGCGACTGGCTGCGCGGCGCCAGGCTGCGCGGCGACAGGCGGCGGGGCAGTGAATGTTGCGGGAAACCCATGCTCTTGTCCTCTCCGGGGCCGGGAGTGCCCGGCCGGTCTCGCAGCGGCGATCTCGGGTCACCGTCTGCCAATGTCACCTCTTCGGGGTTTCTGCGACAGCGCGCGTGGCCCCACCCGTTCAAACCAGCCCCTCCAGCAGGGGCACGAACCGCACCGGCATGAGCTCTTCGTAGTCGTAACCGCTGTCCAGCCGCCGCACTTTCAGAAGCGTCTGAACCGCGTCGGATTGCCCGACCGGCAACACCATGATACCCCCGATCGCCAGTTGAGCCAAGAGCGGCCCGGGCGGGTCTTCCGCCGCAGCCGTCAGCACGATCCGGTCGAACGGCGCCTGCTCGGGAAGGCCGAAAGAGCCATCGCCGGCGATGGCGGTGATGTTGTGCAGCCCCATCCGTTCGAACAGTTTGCGTGATTCCATCACCAATGCGCGGTGGCGGTCGATGGTATAGATCCGCCGGGCGAGCTTGGCGAGGATCGCCGCCTGGTAGCCGGAGCCGGTGCCGACCTCGAGCACCTTGGATTTCGGCGTGATCTCCAGCGCCTGGGTCATTCGGCCGACGATCGAGGGCTGGCTGATGGTCTGGCCGCTGGCGATCGGCAGCGGCATGTCCTCGTAGGCGCGGTCGGCGAAGATGCCCTTGACGAAATCGCCGCGGTCGATCGCTTCCATTGCCTTCAGCACCCGGGTGTCGGTCACGCCCTTGGACCTGAGCTGGAACAGGAACTGCATCTTGCGTTCGGCGTCCGGGATCGGCGCGTCGGTCATCGCCGTGGCTCTTTAGGTGCGCCGGGGGGGGCATCGTCGGTGGCGATGTCGGCGTTCTCGCCAGGGTCCACGTTCAGCACCGTGTCGAGCCCGGCGAGCCGGTCGCGGGCGGTGAGATCGGCGCGCATCGGGGTGACCGAGATGTAGCCGTCAAGGGTTGCCTGCACATCCGTCTCGGTGTCGGCGCCGCCGTGTTGGGGGCCGCCCTTGATCCAGAGGTACCGCCGCCCCGAGGGGGCGATGGCGGGTTCGGTGGTGAAGAAGGCGTCGGCCCGCCAGCCCTGCGCGACCGCACGTGTGCCCTGCACCTCGGCCGCCGGGACTGGCGGGAAATTCACGTTGTAGAACAGGTGGTAACCGGCTTCGCTGTCCCACTGCGCGGCATCGACGAGGCGCCGCACCAGGCGTGCGCCGTGGACCCGCGCCGCCTCGAACAAGTCCGGGGCCTTGGCGATTTCCGGGCTGATGTATTGCGACAGGGCAATCGCCGGGATCTCCTGAAGCGCGGCTTCCATCGCGGCGCCGATGGTGCCCGAGTAGAGCACGTTTTCGCCTGCGTTGTTGCCGCGGTTGACGCCCGAAAGCACAAGGTCGGGCCGCCCGGGCATCGCTTCGCCGAGGGCCGCGAGCACGCAATCGGCCGGCGTGCCCTCGGCGGCGAAGCGGCGGGAGCCGAGCTCGGCCAGCAACATCGGCCGGGAATAGCTGATGCAATGGGCAACGCCCGATTGCTCGAAAGCGGGGGCCACGGTCCAGACCTCGCCGCCGGGGCCTGCCACCTGCTCGGCGATTTCGGTCAGCACTTCGAGGCCGGGGGCGTTGATGCCGTCGTCGTTGGTGATGAGAATGCGCATGGGTCTGCCCTGTCTTTCGGGGTTCTCAATAGGCGAGGGGCCGGGAAGGGGCAAGCGGGGCGGGCAGGGGACCCGGCAAAGCTTCGCGGAGCGGTCGGGCCTGGGGCCAAGCCGGCGCGCGCCGGCTTATCGCGGCGCGCGCCGCGATCCCCCCGCCCGCCGCAGGCGCCCGGCCCCCGTTGACCTTGCGCGCCCCTGTGGCTAGACCGCGCAAGATCCCGACAGGAGAAGCCCATGAACATTTTTGCCGATATTCGCGCCCTGGTGATTGCCGCGCTCGACGATATGGTCTCGGCCGGGCAGTTGCCCGAGGGGCTGGACACCGCCAATGTCGCGGTCGAGCCGCCGCGTGACCCAGGCCACGGCGACATGGCGACCAACGCAGCGATGGTGCTGGCGAAACCCGCGGGCCAGAAGCCGCGCGACATTGCCGAGGGGCTCGCGGCCAAGCTGGTGGCGGACGACCGGATCGCCGCCGCCAACGTGGCCGGGCCCGGGTTCATCAACCTCAAACTGTCCGGCGAAGTCTGGGGCGGGCTCGTTGGCGCGATCCTCGCGGAGCCCGGATACGGGCGCTCGGCGATGGGGGCGGGCTCCAGGGTCAATGTCGAATTCGTTTCCGCAAACCCGACCGGGCCCTTGCATGTCGGCCACACGAGGGGCGCGGTGTTCGGCGACGCGCTGGCGGCGCTGCTCGAGTATTCCGGCCATCAGGTGACCCGCGAGTATTACATCAACGATGGCGGCGCCCAGGTCGACGTGCTGGCGCGGTCCGTTTTCGAGCGCTACCGTGAGGCGATGGGCCATGTGCCGCTGATCGAGGAGGGGCTTTATCCGGGCGATTACCTGGTCGCCGTGGGCGAAGAGCTGGCCGAGCGCGTGGGCGAGGAATGGATCGACCAGCCCGAGGACGCCTGGCTCGACGAAGTGCGCGAATATGCCATCGGCAAGATGCTGGACATGATCCGCAGCGATCTGGCAGCACTCGGCGTGAAGATGGATGTCTACAGCTCCGAGAAGGCACTCTACGGCACCGGCCAGATCGAGGCAGCGATCGATACTCTGCGGGGCAAGGGGCTGATCTACCGCGGCACGCTGGAGCCGCCGAAGGGCAAGATGCCCGAGGATTGGGAGCCGCGCGAGCAGACCCTGTTCAAGTCGACCGACTATGGCGACGACGTCGACCGGCCGATCATGAAATCGGACGGCGCCTGGACCTATTTCGCCCCCGACATCGCCTATCACTACGACAAGGTGACGCGCGGGTTCGACCAGCTCATCGACATTTTCGGGGCCGATCACGGCGGTTATGTCAAGCGGATGAAGGCGGCGGTTTCGGCGCTGTCGGACGGCAAAGTGCCGCTCGACATCAAGCTCACCCAGCTGGTGCGGCTCTACAAGAACGGCGAACCGTTCAAGATGTCGAAACGGGCGGGCAATTTTGTCACCCTGCGCGACGTGGTCGACCAGGTGGGGGCGGACGTCACCCGGTTCGTCATGCTGACCCGCAAGAACGACGCGCCGCTCGATTTCGACTTCGACAAGGTGCTGGAGCAGAGCCGCGAAAACCCCGTGTTCTATGTGCAATACGCCAGCGCAAGGATCAACTCGGTGCTGCGCAAGGCGGCGGGCGCCGGCCTGCCCACCGAGGGTGTGCCGGGGCTTGAGGATGCGGCCGAGCTTGCGGTGGCCAAAAAACTCGCCGAATGGCCGCGCCTCGTCGAGATCGCCGCGCGCACCCATGAGCCGCACAGGGTGGCGTTCTACCTCTACGAGCTTGCCTCCGACTTCCACGCGCTGTGGAACCGGGGCAACGATGCGCCGGAATTGCGCTTCGTCCAGGAGGGTGACGCGGAGGCAACATCCCGGAAAATCCCGCTCGCCCGTGCCGTTCATGTTGTGATTTCCGCGGGTCTTGGTATTCTGGGGGTGACCCCGGCCGAGGAAATGCGCTGACAAAGGCGTGCTGATACAAGTGCCCGGCTCCGGGGCGCGAGCAGTTACACAATACCGGTGAGGGCGGGGTTTTCCGCCCGGAACGCCGGACGGAGCAGGCAAATGACGGTATCAGATTGGGGGAGCGCCGCAGCTCCCTTCGGGGCGTCCGGTTTCCAGCAGGGCCGGCCCGGACAAGTGAATGCGCAGGTGAACCCACAGGTGAACGCGCGGGTGAGCGGGCGGGCGGTCCACCCGGCCCATGGCGGCCCGGATCCGCGATACGTTCCACCGATGAACGCCCAGCGTGGTGCCGCGGCGGGGTATGGGGCCGAAGCCGGCTATCCAGCCCCGCAGGCCTACGGCACGACGCAGAACTACAACGCCGCAGAGCCCGCCGGCGCAGAGCCCGCCGACGCAGGGCCCGGATATGGGCATGGATATGGGCTTGCATCTGGGCAGGGATCGGCGCCCGGATCCGGGCCGGGCGGGTCCACCGCTCTGAACGTTATCGGCGCGCTCTTGTCCGTGGCGCTGGTCGTCGGTCTTGGCGTCTGGGGCTACAAACTCGCGGTGCGCGACGTGACCGGTGTGCCGGTTGTGAAGGCGCTGGAAGGGCCGATGCGGATCCAGCCGGAAGAGCCGGGCGGCGCCGTTGCGCCGCATCAGGGGCTCGCGGTCAACGACGTGGCCGCCGACGGGATCAGCGCCGGGCCGGTCGACCAGTTGAAGCTGGCGCCCCCGGTGGCCGAGTTGAGCGACGAAGACGTACCGGCCCACCAGGAGGTGGAAGTCGGCCGCGCAGCCGAAAGCCCGTCCACCGCGCCGCTGCCGTCCAGCGGCGGCGAGATCAACGCCGATGCCGCGGTGGCCGAGGCGCTCGGGCTGACCGACATCCCCGGTCTCGATGCATCCGGTCTTGATGCGCCCGGTGTCGAAACGCCTGTGAGCGCCCCGGTGGATGTGATCCCCGAGAGCGTGCCTGGCGTGTCGCGGTCACCGCGCCCGATGCCGCGGCCCGCGGGCTACGCCGCGCTTCCGGAGATCACCGAACCGCTGCGCGC
The DNA here is from genome assembly GCA_003545125.1 of Paracoccaceae bacterium. Classification (GTDB taxonomy): domain Bacteria; phylum Pseudomonadota; class Alphaproteobacteria; order Rhodobacterales; family Rhodobacteraceae; genus Sinisalibacter. The sequence goes on along the minus strand of DQCI01000191.1, from coordinate 6,111 downwards.
CGTTGACGTCTCGGCCTCGGCCGACACGCCGGCCCCGGCACGCCCCGCCGACAGTGCCGGGGCTGCGCCTGCGGTGGTGCTCGGCCAGGAAGTCGGCCCGGCCGCGGTCGACGCCAGCGCCCGGCTGGTCCAGCTCGGCGCGTATCCGAGCGTTGAGCAGGCGCGCGCGGGTTGGACGGAAATCGCCACCCTGAACCCGGAGCTGTTCCAGAACCGCAACTGGACCATCGAGCGCCGGGAATCGGGCGGCGCGCCGTTCTACCGGCTGCGCGCGATCGGTTTCGAGGGGCTGCAAGACGCACGCGCCTTCTGCGCCGCGCTGATTGCCGCCAAGGGCACCTGCGTGCCGGTGATCGACACCGGGGCCAATACGGGCATAGATACGGCAACCCTTGCGGCGCCTGGCACGGTGAGCAACTGATGGCAGGCGCGGGGGCCGCGATCTTCGGATGCGAAGGCCTCCGCGTGACCCGCGACGAGGCCCGGTTTTTCCGCGAGGCGGACCCGTTCGGCTTCATCCTGTTTTCCCGCAACATCGACGATCCCGACCAGGTGCGCTGGCTCACCACCGAGCTGCGCGAAGCGGTCGGTTGGGAGGCGCCTGTCTTCATCGACCAGGAGGGCGGGCGTGTGGCCCGGTTGCGCAGCCCCCATTGGCGCGAATGGCTGCCGCCGCTTGAGCAGGTGGCCCAGAACAAACGCGGGGCGGCGCGTGCGATGCAGATCCGATACCGGATCATCGCCGATGAGCTGCGCGCGCTCGGCATCGACGGCAATTGTGCGCCGGTCGCCGATCTGGCCTACCCCGAAACCCATCCGGTATTGCGCAACCGCTGCTACGGCGACGACGTGGTGCGGGTGGCCGACATCGCCGCCGCCGCTGCCATCGGCCTTGTCGAAGGCGGCGTGCTGCCGGTGGTCAAGCATATCCCCGGCCATGGCCGGGCCAGGGTCGACAGCCACGAAGGCCTGCCGCGGGTGGGTGCGAAGCTCAAGCAGCTCCGGGTGTCGGATTTCCTCGCGTTCCAGACCGTCGCCGGGCTTCCCCTGGCGATGACCGCCCATGTGGTCTACGAGGCGCTCGATCCCGACAACCCGGCCACAACCTCGCGCGCGGTGATTGGGGCGATCCGCGAAACGATCGGCTTCAAGGGCCTGCTGCTGACCGACGACATCTCGATGGGCGCGCTCATTGGGCCTGTCGGCACCCGCGCCCGGGCCGCGCTGGACGCCGGCTGTGACGTTGTGCTCCACTGCAACGGCAAGCTGGACGACATGGACGCGGTGGCCGCCGCGGCGGGCGGGATGACGGCGCACGCGCGGATCCGTGCCGAAGACGCGCTCGGCTGGCGCAGGCCGCCGGAGCCCGTTGACATTGGCGCGCTGGAAGCCGAATTTCGGGCCTTGATGACCGGAGAGGCCCCCGGGGCCGTCTGAGCCCCGCCGCACGCCATGCAGGATGACGATTTTCAACCCGACGTGCTCAGCGTTTCCGAGCGGCTTGCCGCCGAAGCGCTGATTGTCGATGTCGATGGTTTCGAGGGGCCGCTCGACCTTCTGCTGACGCTCGGGCGCACCCAGAAGGTGGATTTGCGCAAGGTCTCGATCCTCGGGCTCGCGGAGCAATACCTTGCGTTCATCGAGAAGGCGCGTGCGCTCCGCCTGGAGCTTGCCGCCGACTACCTGGTGATGGCCGCTTGGCTCGCGTTCCTCAAGTCGCGCCTTTTGCTGCCGCCAGACCCCAGTGAGGAAGGCCCCTCGGGGGAGGACCTGGCGGCGCATCTCGCCTACCAGCTCGAACGGCTCCAGGCGATGCGCGACGCCGCCGCCCGGCTGATGGGGCGCGACCAGCGCGGCCGCGAGTTTTTCAGCCGGGGCCTGCCCGAAGACGTTGTCCGCTCGCGCCACGTGACCTATACGGCGACGCTCATGGACCTGATGCAGGCCTATGCGCGGATCCGCACCAAGGACGAGTTCCGTCCCTTCACGATGGACCGCAACAACCTGATGACGATGGAAGAGGCGCTCGACCGGATGCGCGGGCTCATCGGCTTTGCCGGCGAGTGGTCCGATCTCCATTCCTGGCTGCCGGAGGGCTGGGAGACCGACCCCGTGCGCCGTCGCACCGCGACCGCCGCCACCTTCGCGGCCTCTCTGCAACTGGTGAAGGAGGGGCACCTCGAGCTTCGCCAGGGCGAGACCTTCGCCCCGATCCAGATACGGAAGAAACCCTGATGGCCGACACCGAAGAGACCGGGCAGGAACAAAGTCTGTTCGAAGCGCCGCCGATGGGCGAGCAGGAGCGCATGGTCGAGGCGGTGCTGTTCGCCTCCGCCGATCCGGTGACGGTGGCCGATCTGACGGCGCGGATGCCGCATGGCTCCGACCCGGCGGAGGCGCTGGTGCGCTTGCGCAAACGCTACGAGGGGCGCGGCGTGCGGGTGGTCAAGGTCGGCGACGCCTGGGCGGTCCGCACCGCGCCCGATCTCGGTTTCCTGATGCACAAGGAAGTGGTCGAGACCCGAAAACTCAGCCGCGCCGCGATCGAAACGCTGGCGATCATCGCCTATCACCAGCCGGTGACCCGCTCCGAGATCGAGGAGATCCGTGGCGTCGCGGTCAGCCGGGGCACCGTGGACCTGCTGATCGAGCTTGAATGGATCCGCTTCGGGCGGCGGCGGATGACGCCGGGGCGGCCGGTGACGTTCGTGGTCACGCAAGGGTTCCTCGACCATTTCGGGCTCGAGAGTGCGCGCGATCTGCCGGGGCTCAAGGAACTGCGCGCCGCGGGACTGCTCGACAACCGTCGGCCCCCCGGTGCGGGGTTGGGCGAAGACGACGATGAGGACATCGGCGACGAGGATCAGGAAGACCTGTTCGAAGAGGACTGACCCGGGTGCGCCGGGCGCTCCGAAGAGCGCAGCGATGAGGCCCCCCCGAACCGGCTGTCCCAGGCCGGCTGTCC
>DQCI01000191.1:430-3081 GCA_003545125.1 Paracoccaceae bacterium | reverse complement strand
GGTGGTCGTGCCCTGCAATTGCTTGGGGGGCGCCACATTCCCTGCTACACTTTGCGATAGTGCGGGGGGGAACAACCCGAAGGAGGCACGCCATGAATGTCGAGCGTCTCATCTCCATGATCCTGCGCCAGGTCACCCGAAAGCTGGTGAACCGCGGCGTCGATGCCGGGATTGATCTCGCCGCCGGCCGAGGCCGTGCCGGTGGCCGTCCCGCAGACGACATGACCCCGGAAGACCGACAGCGTGCGGCCCAGGCAAAGCAGGCCGCGAAACGCGCGCGGCAAGCGGCGCGGCTGACCCGTCGGATGCGCTGAGCGCGCAGAAAACCCCTCGCAGGATCGTCAAAAACGAACTTGTTCACACCTTGTTAACTACTTTGGTGTCCCTTTGTCCGAAGGACATTTGGGCACGGGGTGTGGTGGCGGTGTTTTGTGGGTCCGGACGCGGGGCGCGTTCGATGCTGACGGACGTCAGTCGGGGCGACCGCGGTCGGGAGGAGTGAATGTCGCAAGGTTTCCGGATCAAAACTTCGCCGGTGCGGCGCGCGTTTTTGGTCGCGCGGTTCGCGGCGGTATCGGTTCTGGCGTTTGCCGTGGTGGTCGCGGTCGGCTATCTCTCCGGCGCAAGCGGGCTGTACCGCCTGACCCCGGGCGGGCCGGCCACGCACCCGATCACTCTGGTCATCACCGTCTGGCTCGGATTTGCGATGCTGCGGGTGAGCCCCGTTCGCAAGGTCGACGGTGCGGCGCATCTGCTGTTCGTGCTGGCGGCGGGGCTCGCGCTGCTGCGGCTCTTGGAGATGATCGTCCTCGGTCATCCGCTGACGGCCGCGGGGCCACTGTTCGGGGCGGGTGCCGGCGGGAGCCAACACGCCGATCAACTCGGCAACACCGGGCTGAACACCCTGGTGACCGGTCTCCTGATCGCCGCAGGCCAATTGCTGCGCGCCCGGGTGCCGCGCGCGGCGATGTTCGCGGCGTCCATCGCCCCGGTGTCGCCGCTGGTGGCGGTTTTTGGCTACTCCTTCGGGTTCGAGCATTTTCACGGCGAGATGTCGCCGATCACCGCCGGATTGCTGTTGCCGCTCTCGCTGGTCGGGGTCATGAGCTTCGTCCGCCGCCCGATGTTGCGGCCGCTGTTCGCGGATTCTGCGTTCGGCCGCGGCGCGCGTATGGAGATCCTCGCCGGTTTCGGCTTTCCCTGGCTGCTTGGGCAGATACTGGCGCACCAGGAGGTCCGCGAAACCTCTAACACGGCGATCCAGTCGGCGGTGATGGCGATGTTCGCGGTGACGGTCGTCGTGATCAAGACACGGGCTCATGCGGTGACCGAGATGCAACGCCGGTCCAGCGTTCGTGCGCTGCAGGCGGCCGCGGCGACTGATCAGCTGACCGGCCTCGCCAACCGGCACGGCGCGAAGGCGCGGATCGACGCGCTGGAGGGGATGCGGCCGGTCGGGGTTATCCTCGCCGATCTCGACCATTTCAAAGAAATAAACGACATCTGGGGCCACGCGGTCGGCGATCGGGTTCTCGCCGATGTCGCCCGGGTGCTGAGGGGCGGCTTCGGGTTCGGTGAGACCGTGGCCCGCTGGGGCGGCGAAGAGTTTCTCGTGGTCCTGCCCGGCTGCGATCTGGAACGGACCCAGGCGGTGGCCGAACAGTTGCGCAGCCGGCTCGCGGCGCTGCCGGGGCCGAGCGGCGCGGTGGGCGAGGTCACGGCCTCTTTCGGTGTATCGGAACGGCACGCGGCCGAAGACACTCTCGAGCACGCGATGCACCGCGCCGATGCGGCGCTGTACGCGGCCAAGGATGGTGGCCGCGACAAGGTGATGCGCAACGGTTGCGCCGGGTGCAGCGCGGGCGCCGGGACGGCGATCGCGCCGCAACGGCTGCGCGATCGCGGCGCGGCGGTGTGAACGCGAGGCAGCGGCAGCGTCAGCCGGCGCGGAAATGTTTCGACAGTTTCAGCCCCTGGCCCTGGTAATTGGAACTGATACCGGCGCCGTAAAGCGTCGCGGGCACCGCGGCCATGCGTTCGTAGACCAGCCGACCCACAACCTGGCCGTGCTCCAGCACGAACGGGGCTTCGTGGCAGCGCACTTCGAGCACCCCGCGCGAGCCCGCGCCGCCGGCCGCGTCATGGCCGAAGCCGGGATCGAAGAAGCCTGCGTAGTGGACCCGGAACTCGCCGACCATCGCGAGGTAGGGCGCCATCTCGGCGGCGCAATCGGGCGGGATGTGCACCGCCTCGCGGCTCACCAGGATGTAGAAGGCGCCGGGATCGAGGATGATCCGGCCGGTGGCGGTAAGGATCGGCTCCCAGAACGCGCCCGGGTCGTAGAAGCCGATCCGGTCGAGGTCGATCACGCCGGTGTGTGGCTTGGCACGGTAGCCGACGAGGTCGCCCGCGGCGCGCGCGAGATCGACCGAAAAGGCCAGGCCGTGATCGATTACCGCGTCACCGTCGACCAGCCGGCTCTCGGCGTGGCGGGCGCGCAGGTCGTCGTCGGACAGCACCGCCTGGCCGGCGCGGAACCGGACCTGGTTCAGGCGCATGCCCGGGCGCACCAGCACCGAGAAACTCTGCGGGCAGATCTCGGCGTAGAGCGGGCCGTCGTAGCCCGGCGCGATCCGGTCGAACTCGACGCC
>DQCI01000191.1:0-378 GCA_003545125.1 Paracoccaceae bacterium | reverse complement strand
GCATTGGCGACGGCGGTGATGCCCTCGGGCAGCCGCAACCGCTCCATCAGCGGCACCACGTAAACGGCGCCTTTCTCGAGCACGGCGCCTTTTTCCAGGGAAAACCGGTGCATCTCGAATTCGTCCAGCCGGTCGGCGACCCGGTTGCCGCTGCCGGCAAGGAACGAGGCGCGGACCCTGTAGGCGGTGGTGCCGAGGCGCAGGTCGAGCGAAGCAGGCTGGATCTGGTCGTCGAGAATTGGCGGGGTCGCGGCCAATGCGCCGTCGGAGATCATTGCGGAGATGGCTTGCGAGGGCAGGACGCCCGTGCCGAGACCGCTCATACCGAGACCACCTGTGCCGAGACCACCCGTGCCGAGACCACCCGTACCGAGACCA
>DQCI01000167.1:3097-21656 GCA_003545125.1 Paracoccaceae bacterium | reverse complement strand
TTGCAGGGGCGCTCGGGCTCCGGCGAATCGACTTTCCTGTCGATCCTCGGCACGTTGATGCAGCCGACGGCGGGGCGTTACCACATGCTCGGGCAGGATCTTCTCGAGGTGAGCGAGCGCGATCTCACCGAGTTTCGCAACCGCCACATCGGGTTCGTCTTCCAGTTCCACCACCTGCTGCCCGACCTCACGGCGCTGGAGAACGTGATGTTCCCGGCCGCGGTACGCGCGGGGCGCGAGACCGGCAAGGCCCGCCGCCGGGCCTCGGAGCTTCTGGCGCGGGTGGGCCTCGCAGACCGGGCCGACATCCGCGCCACCGCGTTGTCGGGCGGCCAGACGCAACGTGTCGCCATCGCGCGGGCGCTGATGAACACGCCCGAACTGGTGCTGGCCGACGAGCCGACCGGCAACCTCGACCGCGAGTCGGCTACCCAGGTGATGCAGCTGCTCGCCGAAATCAACGAAGAGGCCCACACGACTTTCCTGATCTCGACCCATGACGACAAGATCGCGGGACAATGCGGCGATCTTGTCTACCTCGACGATGGGCGCATCCTGCGCGGCGAGGCGTGACAGCGGGCCGCAAGCCCAACGCATTTGTGCAACACACTGATAACTTTCGTGCTACATCTCCCGTAACACCCCGGCAACGAACGACCCAGACCAATGCAGATCCTTTTCGCGCACCAGAATTACCCCGCGCAATTCGGCGACTTCGGCGCCTATCTTGCCCGAAATGGCTGGGACGTCACCTTCGTCACCAGCGCGGCAGGTACCAAGCCGCCGCCGGGCTGCCGGATGGTGAAGATGACGCCGCACCGTGAGCCGACGAAGGGCGTGCACCGATTCGCTGTCAGTCTCGAGAAGGCGATGATCAATGGCCAGGCCTTCGCCAACGCGGCGATCCGCGCCCGGGCCGAGGGGGTGAACCCCGACGTGGTCGTCGCCCATGCCGGCTGGGGATCTGGCACCTTCGCCAAGGCGGTCTGGCCCGCGTGCAAATTCGTGTCCTACGTCGAATGGTATTACCGCCACCCGCCGGTGGATGCGGTGCTGGCCGCGAAACGGCAGACCGAGGAGGATGCCCGCGCCCGGGCGCTGGCGCGCAATGCACCCACCCTGCTCGATCTCGCAGAGGCCGATCTGGTGTTCTGTCCGTCCCGGTTCCAGGCCCGCCAGTTCCCCGAACGACTGCGCCGTGACATGGTGATCATGCACGACGGGATCGACACCGATTACCACGCCCCCGCCGCCAGCCCGGCGTTGCCGAAGGCGCTGGCCGGCATTCCCGCCGACGCCGAGATCGTGAGCTATGCCACGCGCGGGATGGAACCGCACCGCGGGTTTCCCGAGTTCATGCGGACGTTGGCGAGGCTTCAGGTACGGCGCCCGAACCTCCATGCGATCATCGGCGGGCAGGACCGGGTCGCCTACGGGCCCGCGCGTGCGGACGGACGCGGTTGGAAACAGGCGATGCTGGACGAGCTCGACCTTGATGAAACCCGTATCCACTGGACCGGTCTCTTGCCCCGCAAAGAGTACCTCGGGTTGCTCCAGGCGACCCATGTGCATGTCTATCTCAGCGTGCCCTTCGTGTTGTCGTGGTCGATGATCGAGGCGATGAGCACCGGCTGCCCGCTGGTCGCCTCCGACATCGAACCCGTGCGCGAGGCGGCGACGCATGGCGACACCGCGCTGCTTGTCGATCATACTGACATCGACGTGCTGGCGGACGCCATCGAGAGCCTGCTCGACGACCGCGCCCGGGGCCAGGCGCTGGGCCGGGCCGCGCGCGCGGCAGCGATCCGGCACTACGCGGCGAGCTGGATCTGGCCCTGGCGCGACCAGGTCCTGTCGGACCTGGTCCGGGCGGGGTAGCCACCAGCCGCCGGACCGCTCACGGCCAGTCGGAAAACCCCCACCGGAGCTCGACCGGATCTTCCCCATCGGGCCGCGAAACGATGGCGCGGCAGGCGCCGGGGGCCATGTCGGCGCGCCGCTCCTTTGCGGCAAGACAGTGCCTCTCAAGGGCAGCGAGTTCGCCCCGGGCCCCTTTCACCCGCGCATCGACACGCCGATCCAAAACGGTTTCCTCGAAAGCCTCGGCGAGTGGGCCGAGGGGGCACGTAGATCATCGACCGGCCTGGCAGACCAACCGACATCGCCCGGCTGGTGGCCTTGCTGCTGTCGGATGGGTCTGTCTGGCTGCGCGGCACCGATATCGCCGCCGACGGGGGCCTGCGCGCCCGTATCGACGCGACCTTGAACGGCCTCGCCTGACACATTCTCGGGGAGTGAATGGATGGAAATCGCGATGTTGATCGGCGGCGTGACCCCGGACATCGCGATCTACGCTGAAGAGAGCTTCGGGCCGGCCGAGCCGATCACCCGGGTGTTGGACGACCAAGACGCGATCCAGGTTGCCAACGACACCGCCTGCGGGCCAACGGCCGCGGTGATTGCCCCAACATCCAGCGCGCCCGGGCGGCCGCCTTGTTTGTAAACCATGACCCAGAATATCCCCGATTTTGTCGTCGGTTCGGCAGAGCAAGGTCGCATTCTTTGCCTAGAAACTTGCATATCGAATGATCCAACCCACGGGGGGTGGAATGAAAGTCCTAGTTATTGACGACGATCCGGCGATCCTTGAACTCGTCACCCAGTACCTGAGCCTGTCCGCGCAACATGAGGTGCGGGCCGAGCATTCGGCGCGCGATGCGCTTGCTGCGGTCGGCGAGCCGGGTGCCGTGTTCGACTGTTTCCTGGTCGATATCCAGATGCCTGGGGTTGACGGCATTACCCTCGTCGAGTTCATCCGTGAACGCCCTGAGTACCGGCACACGCCGATCATCATGCTCACGGCGATGGAAGACAAGGATCACGTCGACCGGGCCTTCGCGGCCGGGGCGACCGACTATGTTACCAAGCCGTTCGACTTCTACGATCTCCAGATCCGTATCCACGCCGCGGGGGAGGCCGCCGAAGCCAAGGCTCGGCACAGCTCCGAGGCCGGACCGGACCCCGACGTTGGCGAAGCGGATCTGGCACGGGGATCGCGCCTTGATGACCCGATCTCGCTGCCCGAGGTGGAAGGCGCGATCGACTATGGCGAGTTCGAGAACTACGTCCGCCAGCTCCTGAACCGGCGTCTCTACAGGGTCTCGGCCATCGCCGTGAAGATCGGCGGGGTGGAACAGATCCACGCCCAGTTCAGCCCCGAAGATTTCCGCGCGTTGATCCATGACGTGGCCCAGGAGGTGCGCACCGCGCTCCTGGCCGTGGGCGGCATCCTCACCTATCGCGGCAACGGCATCTTTCTCTGCGTGCCCGACCGGCGTCTGCAGGGTCGGCGCAACGCGATGCAGAAAGCTCTGAACAAACGTCACCGGGTCGTGCATCCGACCCTGGGACGGATCCCGTCCAGCCTGTATGTGGGTGACCAGGTCCCGCTTGGCACCGGCACCGGCGCCGGCGTGCTGGCGTCGCTGGAACTGGCGATCGAGAGCGTCGAAGCGCAGAACCCGGGCCTCGGCGATCTGCTGGACGCGCCGAAGCGTTTCCTCAACAACGACCGCCTCAACGATGGCACCGGTCAATGGGACGACGGGGCCGGCGAACCGCTGATGTGAGCCCGCGCAAGGTCGCGCGTCGCAGAATCGGTCAGGGACATGTCGAGTGGGCGGGCGGGTGATCCGGCGTCCGATTCGCCACGTCTGGTTCGGAGCCTGCCGAACGGGCTGGATGCCCGGTTTTTGGGCACCGCGCTCAGGCCGCGATGCGAAACCGGCGTCCGTGCCAAGTGATTCCACACGTACTTGCGCCGACGCCGAACTTCGCTGCAAGAACGCCCGCCGATTCAAAGCCTTGTAGCATCCGTGACCGGAACGGCACGCAAAGCCTCCATCCATCGTCGCCAGGAATGGCGTGCCAATTGGCGCGTCTCTCGCGCCCGTGCCCTTGCGCGCGCGCGGCGAAATCGTTTCCAGATCGGCAAATATGGCAACTTTTCGGTTTGATTATGGTTTTCCCATTGAACAATTCGCCCCAGGATTCAATAACTAGTTCGAATAATGCAACGAACTTGGTGGGTGGGTGCAGTGCCGGGGGCGATCGATCATAGTGGTAGCAAGTCGTGGGTGTTTCCGGAATTGGAACCGGCAGCGCCAGGGACAGTCGTGTCCAGGCACTTTCCGGACCTGTTGCGCAAGCCGGATGGGTTTGCGCCTGAGACCGATGGGCGGGTCCGCGCCACGACGATCTCGTTCCGGACAATGAGCCAGTATGGCGATCTGCTTGTCAGCTTCATGGAAGCGCGAAAACGCGTGTTCATCGACCAGTTGAACTGGGATGTTCCCATGGTCGACGGCATGGAGTTCGACCAATACGACACACCCTTCGCCAAATGGGTGGTGATCCACGAGTTCGGGCAGATCCTCGGCGGTGTCCGGCTGATGCCGACCACGTCGCGGTGCGGCATCTATTCCTACATGTTGCGCGACGCCCAACTCGGCCTGCTTGACCCGATCCCGCGCGATGTGCTGTTCCTCGACGCGCCGGTCGACCCGAAGGTCTGGGAAGCCTCGCGGCTGTTCATCACCGAAGAGGTGACTGCCTCCCGCCGGGCGCATGTCCAGGGCGTCTTGATGCAGCAGATGACGGTCACCGCGAGCGAAGTGGGTGCGACCCATGTGATCGGCATCGTCCCGGCGGTGTTTTCACGCTGGCTCAGAAGGCTCGAGCTTGCTGCCGTGCCGGTCGGGCGCCGCTTCCAGATCGACGGAACCCGCAGTCAGGCCGCTCTTTTCAAGGTGACGCAGACCCTGCACTGAGGCACGCCCGCACGCCGAATCAAGGGCTTGCGGCACATCCGCTGCCGATCTGGACCCCAAGAAAGCACCGCCGCCGCGTGGCCACGGCGAAGCGGTTTCGGCACGAAGGCGCCTGTCGGCGTTTCCCGATCGCGATAAAACAGCCCGGCGAGGGGCCATTTTTTCCTCCTGCATGATCTCGTCGTGCGAATGCCTCTGAATCGGCAAATTTTCTAGCAAAAATCGAACCTGAACGAGTGACGCATGTGTCGCGTGAGTACGCAACCGGTGTCCGGAAAGCCCGGATGCCCATCATATTCGGATGGTTGGCCATGAAAATCCTGGCTGTCGATGACGACAGCATCATCCTCGGACTTCTCACCGAAGTACTCGAGAGCGCTGAATACGGCGAAGTGCAGACCTGCCCTTCGGCCGAACGCGCGCTCGAGGTTGTCTCCGAGGCCAAGGTGCCGTTCGATTGCTTCCTGCTCGACATCCAGATGGGTGGCATGGACGGGATCACGCTTTGCGCCCGGATCCGCGATATTCCGCAATACGCGCGCACGCCGATCCTGATGCTGACGGCGATGTCGGAGAAATCCTACATCGATCGCGCGTTCGCCGCCGGGGCGACGGACTACCTGTCAAAGCCCTTCGACCCGACCGAGATCATCGTGCGCCTCGGACTTGCCGAACAACTGATGCGCGAGCGCAAATCGCTCGCCGAGGCCGCCGGCGTTGTCGACAGCCTGATCGAAGTGCTCGACCGGTCGACCCAGTACGACCTCGAAGAAGCGATCGACATCGGCAAGATGGACCGGCTTCTGCGCTACCCCGCTTTCGAGAATTACCTCTACCAGTCCGGTCGCGGGGTGCTGTTCCTCTCCACCGTCTTCGCGGCCAAGATCCGCAACGTGCGGGAGCTTCACCACAAGCTCCCGCCGCTCGAATTCAAGAACCTGCTCAGCACCGCCGCGGCCTCGCTGATCGGCAACCTCGCCGAGCACGAGGCCTTCGTCACCTATCGCGGCAACGGCGAATTCGTTGGCGTCATCCCGCGAAAAGGGCAGCACGCGCTGAAGACACTTGGATCGGAGATCGCCTTCGCCATCGAGGAGAGCGAAGGCAAGCATGCCGGCAAGCTGCCCTCGGAGGCGAAGCTGGTGATCGGCCCCGCTGTACCGGTTCGGCTGCCGACCCGCGGTGAACTCAGCAAAGCGATCTGGACCGCGGTCGAGAAGGTGCGGATCACCGCCGATCCGCTCCTGCGCCACGAGGGCAAGGCGCGGCCCGGCCGCGAGTGGGCCCATCCGTTCACCCGGCTCAAGCGCGAGACGGAAGAGCGCGAGGACACACTGCGCGACGAATTCAAGGAAATGCTGCGCGACCAGTTGAGTTCCGAGATCGGGGAACATCCGAAAGCGGCGAAGGCGAAGGAGAAGGCCAAACCACGCACCAGCGCGTTCAAAAAAAGGGACGCCATGACGCTGAAGAAGAGCATGAAGAACTCGACGAAGCTTTTCCCCAACCCTCCCAACCAATCGAAGAAGAAGGCCGATCCCGAGACGGCTTTGGGCGAGCCAGCCGAGAAGGCCGGCGGAAACGCCGAGGTTCTGCCGATCTCCGGCGAGGGGCCGGGTTCATTGAGGTATTCGAATGCATGACATCGACCGCGGTGGTAGCACCACCGCAGTACGACTGGCCGCCCTCGCTGCGCTGCGCAATGCGCAGGCGGACAGCACGCTTGCCGAAGAGGGCGAAGCGGAGGAAGCGGAACAACGCAGGGGCCATGACGGCCGCGGCCTTCATCCCCGGATGCCGAAGTCCAGCCCCCCGGATACCACGCCCGGACCCGGCGGGGACATGCCGGCGGGCGTCTACGCGGCCGTAGAGGCGGCGGTGAAAAAGAGCCGCATCGAATTCATGGCCCGTTTACTGGAATACCGCAGGAAGCTCGACTGCGACACCTTCAAGACCCCCGGACCCGACGGGCTTGGCGCATCGCTGGATGAGGCCCAGTTTGTCGCCCACCGAATCGCCGGCGTCGGCAAGACCCTCGGATTCGCCGACCTCGGCGATACGGCGCGACAGGCCGAAGCGGCCATCGCCGCCTACAAGCTCGAAAGCACCGCGGACATGCGGCATGACGCGGTCTCGCGGATCTGCAAGCTGATGGGTCTTATCGAAACCATCTGCGCGGAAAACGACGACTGCCGGGCTTGACCATGCCCGGACAGGCGCCGCTGATCGCGTATGAGTGGGGGGCGAAAGGGGTCGGCGCGAAAGCCTAGCCGGCTTCGTGCTTGTCCCAGATCTGCGCGATCTGCGCGCTCAATTCACCGATCTCGAAAGGCTTCGTGATTATGGCAAGCGCACCCATGTTGATCAGCCGCTCGGTGAAGGCGGCCTCCGTCTTCGCCGTCATGAACACCACGGGCACCGCTCCGAGGTCCGGCACCTCCTTGAGGCGGCGCCAGAGCTCCTCGCCGCTCATCCCGGGCATCATGTAGTCGAGCAAGAACAGCTGCGCGGTCAGCCCCTCTGGCTGTTCCAACGCAGCCTCGCCGGTCGGAAACTGCTCGACCTGGTATTTTCCGACAAGCTCGAGCGCCATTTTGGTGAGCGTGCGGATGTCCTCATCGTCATCGACGTGCAGGATCCGTTCAAGCTTGCTCATTTCGAACTCCGTTCGGCGTCAACGCTGTCGGTTGAAAGCCCGCAAAATACTCCATCGCACCTCGGGAACGGCGCACATGAAACAGGGCGGCACTCGCACCAGCTGCAACCGGCAAGTTCGCGCATTGTCGCGTGCTCATCTCTACGCGAGCCCCAACCCTTTCTTCAACTGTTTTCGGCTTATGCCGCGTCGATGCGGCCGGAACTGGCGCGGATGCGGACCCCGGCGCTAAGCGGAAACGGCCAGCGGTTGTGCCTCGGCTTCGACTTTCGCGGCAGCCGGGATCCGATCGAATTCCACGTAAAAGGTGGAGCCTCGGCCCAATTCGCTTTCATAGTCGACCCGGCCGTCGTGACGCTCCACGATCTGCCGGGTGATGTTCATGCCGAGCCCGGTGCCGCCCACCCTGCGGATGTCGGAGCTGTCGACCTGGCTGAACTTTCCGAACACCTTGTCGTGGGAGTTTTCGGGAATACCGACGCCATCGTCCTGGACGCAGATCCGCACCCGTTCCCCCCGGCGCTCGATCCGCACCTGCACGGTGCCGCCCTCATGGCTGAACTTCAGCGCGTTGGACAGGAGGTTGTTCATCACCTGGATCAGCCGCGACTGGTCGCCCTGGATCTGCACATCCTCCGTGGGCACGACCATGGTGACGTGAATGCCGAGCCGTTCGCCGTAGCTCTTGGTGGATTCGATCGCCTCCTTCACCAGGTCACCCACGTTGAGCGCCTCGAAGTGAAACACCATCTCGCCCGCTTCGATCTTCTGCAGATCGAGCAGGTCGTCGATCAGGTTGGCCAGCCGCTGACTGTTCTTGGCGGCGATCGTGAGCGCCGGCGTGAGGTAGTCGGGCACATCGCCCAGCACGCCGGTATTGAGCAGGTCGAGCGACGCCTTGATCGAGGTGAGCGGCGTGCGCAGCTCGTGGCTGACGGTCGACAGGAACTGCGTCTTGATCTCGTAGGCCGCCTTGGTCCGCTCGTTCTCCTCGCGGATAAGCTGCATCTGTTCCAGCCGCTCCTGGTAACTTCGGTAGAACACCAGCGAGATGTCGATGATGAAGTAGAGCACGAAAGCGATGGTGAAGAACTCGAGCCAGACGTTCGAGGCAAGCGGTGGGCGGTATTTGAGGATGTCGTAGAAGGCGATGTAGACGAAAGCGCCGCCGTAGATGGTCAGCCTGAGCAGCAGGATCCCGATCATCTGGTTGTTGTTCATTGCCGCGAAGAGCGAGGCGGCGAACAGGAAGAACAACGGTGTGAAATGCCCGCCGATAGCCTGTTGCTGAGCCACGTTGATGACGAAGAAACTGATCGTGCCGGCGCTGATCACGGTGTTGATCGTGATCTTCATCAGGATCCGGCGTCCGGTGCGGGCGTCGCCCTTCTTCCACTTCTGCACGGCCGGGATCAGCAGCATGTCGAGGACTTCGGAGAACAGCACACCCGAGTAGCAGGCGAGTGTCCGGACCGGGTCGAAATAGAAGGCGGCGAGGAGCGTCGCGGCGAGGAAGATTGCCTGGCGTTGCCAGATCAGCTTGCTCGTCAGATGGACATAGTCCTTGATCCGCTGCTCGCGGCCGGTCGAGTCGAACCAGTTGGACCATTCGGCCCTGGGATCGCCTTGAAAGATCATTGGCCACTTGCCTCGTTGCTTGGGTCTTCCTCACGAACCTAGGTCAGCAATTCGTTAGAAATCGGACGATGTTCGGGCGAAGTGTGAACAATCGGGCGGCAGCGCCTTGTTCGGGGCTGTGACACGCCGCGCGCACGGCCGGGCGGGTCCGGCTGACGCGCCAAAAACAAACGCCCCGGTCGTGGGGGCCGGGGCGTGCTTTTCGGATGGAGTGATGGCCCCTGTCAGCCGCCGGCCTTGAGGTCGTTGTACATCTGGAAGGCCTTCTCGGGCTTCTCCAGCTCGTGCACCACCTTGGAGACAGCTTGGATCATCGCCACCGGGTCATCGGCCTGGAAGATGTTGCGGCCCATGTCGACCCCCGAGGCGCCCTGGTCGATTGCTCTGTAGGCCATGTCGAGCGCGTCGAGCTCCGGTAGCTTCTTGCCGCCGGCAATGACGATCGGCACCGGGCAGCCGGCGGTGACCCGTTCGAACCCTTCCTCGACGAAGTAGGTCTTGACGTAGTGCGCGCCGATCTCGGCGGCGATCCGGCTGGCGAGCCCGAAGTAGCGCGCGTCTCTGGCCATGTCCTTGCCGACGCCGGTGACCGCGAGGGTGGGCATGCCGTAGCGCATGCCGGTGTCGATCAGCTTCAGCACGTTCTTGATCGACTGGTGCTGATAGGTGCCGCCGATGTAGACCTGCGCCGCCATCGCGACGGCGTTCATCCGCAGCCCGTCCTCGATGTCGACGGCCACGGTCTCCTCGGAGAGATCGCCGAGGATCGAGTTGCCGCCCGAAGCGCGCAGCACAAGCGGCTTTTGGGTGGTGGGCGAGATCGACGAGCGCATCGCGCCGCGGGTGGCCATCAGTACGTCGGCGTATTCGGTCAGCGGCGTGATATTCAGATCAATCCGCTCGAGCCCGGTGGTCGGCCCCTGGAAGTAGCCGTGGTCGAAGGCGAGCATGACGGTGCGCCCGGTCTTCGGGTTGAAGATGCGGCTGAGGCGGTTCTTCATGCCCCAGTCGAGATGTGCGCTTCCCTTGAGAAAGAAGCTCGATGTATCGGCGGGCCGGTCCAGTCCGAAGTCCTTTCCGTCCTTGATGTCGTCCAAGTCGGCCATGTGATGTCCTTTCTCGCCGCATGACGGCCGGCACATGAGGTCGCGTGCCGGTCCGTATGATTGCCCGCCGCGCGGGAGGGTGCGCGACGGGCGGGGGCAACCCGATCAGAAGTCGAAGTTGTCGATGTTTTCAGCCGTGAACACGGTGCGTTCGGGCAGCAGGATGATGCCGTTGTTGTCGGCTTCGTACTCGTATCCCTGGACCGAGTTCGGCGAGATTTCGACGGTGCCGACACCCGGAACCTCGATCATGTCGCCTTTTTCCCAGACGGCGCCCTTGACGAGTTCGTTGGCGATGAACACCGAGAGCTTGCCCTGCATGACCACATCCCACAGGCCGAACTGGTCAACGGTGCCGGATTTGACGTATTGCCGCATGGTGTTCGGCGTCGAGAAGCCGGTGACGATGATCTTGCCGGCGACGCCGAGGTTTTCGGCCGCCTGCGCCGAGCCCGGAAGCGCGTTGGCGTCGGGGCAGATGATCGCGTCGAGATCCGGGTAGGTCTGGTAGAGCGCGGTCGGCACTTGGACGGCCTTCTGGGCATCCTGGTTGGAAAACTCGGTCGCGACGATTTCCCAGCTCGGGAATTCTTCCGCGATTACCGCCTTGGCGACTTCGGCCCACTGGTTCTGGTCGGTCACGGTCGGCGACGAGTAGTGGAACGCCACTTTCTGCGGCGCGGTCGGGTCTTCCATCTGGTCGGCCGCCATCGTCACAAGCAGACGTCCGAGTTGTTCGGGCGTGCCTTGGTTGATGTAGTAGCTGCGGCACTCGGGGTTCACGTCCGAATCCCACGTCAGCACCTTCACGCCCTTCGCTTCGGCGCGCTTGAGCGACTCGCAGAGACCTTCGGGCGACAGCGAGGAGATCGCAATCGCGTTGTAGCCCTGGTTGACGAAGTTGTTGATGAATTCGACCTGGCCCGACACCGAGGCTTCGGACGGCCCGTCGTATTTCACGTCGACGCCGAGCTGTTCGCCCATCGCCATCGCGCCCGCACCGCCCGACTCGAAGAAGCCGACACCGGTGAGTTTCGGGATAAAGGCGATCTTGGCGTCCTGGGCCATCGCCATGCTGGCCGCCATGCCGATCGACAGCGCGCCGGCGATCGTGAGGGCTTTGCGTACGAGTTTCATTGTGGGTCCTCCACTTGGGTTATCCGGAAATACGTGCCGTAATCCGGCCTTCTCTTGGGCGGGGGCCATCGGCCTACCCGCCGTTCTGTGCGACCGCCATCCGCTCGGTCTCGTAAGCGGCACGGTTGGCGCGTTTCGTGTGCAGCACGCCCATGCCGATCTTCAGCGCAACGGAGCCGATCAGCAGGAGGCCGACGATCACCGGCACCACGTCGGAGGTGATGCCGAGCGCCAGAAGGCCCTGACGCAGGAAGCCGAGCACGAGACCGGCCAGGAAGGTGCCCAGCACCGAGCCCTGTCCGCCGTAGATCGACGACCCGCCGAGCACGACGGCGGTGATGATGTTGAGCAGCGCCTCGGCGCCGAGGTCGGAGCGCGCAGAGGTGAAGTAGGCGGTCAGCACCAGCCCCGCGACCGCAGCGGCGAAGCCGTTGAGCGCATAAACGGTGATCAGCGTGCGCTGGACCGGAACACCGGTGAACCGCGCCACCTGGTCGCTCACGCCGATGAGCTTGAGGAACCGGCCGAACCGCGTTCGGGTCATCAGATAGGACGCGACGACGGCGATCAGCACGGTGATGATGAGCGGCATGGGAACCCAGCCGATCCCGCCCGCACCGATCCAGGTGAAGCTCTTCGGCAACCCGCCGATGCCTTCATACTGGTAGGCCTCGAACCCGCCCGCCCCGTAGGCTTTGAAGCCCAGCATGTCGAGCAGCGTCGGCAGGCCGGTGGCGATGCCGGAATAGAGAAACAGCATCGCCAGGGTGACGACCAGCGGGTTGATGTCGGTCTTGGCGATCACCGTGCCGTTGAAGGCGCCGGCACCGGAGCCGACCGCAAGTGCCGCGATGACGGCGAAGCCGATCGGCATGCCGGCCACGAACATCAGCCCCAGCACGATCGAGGCGAGCCCCATGATCGACACGCCCGAGATGTCGATCCCGCCGGTCATGATGACGAGTGTCAGACCGACCGCGGCGATGATGACGTGGACGAAGTCCGAGGTGGAGAACAAGAGGTTCTCGATGTTGAGGAAGGCGGGGTTGATGAGCCCCAGCACCACCAGTTCGATCACCAGCACCATGGCCAGCATAAATTCCCAGCTCTTGAAGAAGCCTGTGAGTTTCATGACGTCGCCTCCGGGGTCTGGACGAGGGCAGGGGCGCCGGCGCCGTCATGGTCAAGCTCGGACCGGCGCATCTCGGCGGCCCGCGCGGCGAGCCTGCGGTTGCGCACGGTGCGGCGGATCAGGAAGTCGAACACCACCACGGCGAGCAGCACGAAACCGGCCACCGCGTTGTTCCAGGACCCCGGCACCTTGAGGAAGATCATCATCGAGTCGACCGCCGTCAGGAACAGGGCGCCGATGACGGCAGACCAGATTGATCCGGTGCCGCCCATCAGGCTCACACCGCCCAGCACCACCGCGGCGATGGCCTTGAGCTCCTGGCCGTTGCCGGTCTGCATCGGCACGAAGCCGATCTGGCCCACGAAAACGACGGCTGCGGCCCCGGCGAAGGCGCCGGCCAGCGAGAAGGCCCAGAACCGGGTCATCTTCACGTTGATGCCGAGCAGGTAGGCACCGTCGTAGTTGTCGCCGACCGCGTAGAAGTAGCGCGCCGGCTTGAGCTTCCACAGCAGGAGCGCGACGACGATCACGACCGCGACCATGGTCCAGACCATCAGCGGCACGGAGAGATAGCGGGTCACGGCGAAGGACTTGATATTCTGCGGGATCGACTCGATCCAGCTGCCGCCGGTGAGCACCCGCATCAGGCCGCGGTAGGCGCCGAGGGTGCCCAGCGTCATGATGATAGGCGGGATGCCGACGAAGGCCACGCCGAGCCCGTTGACCATGCCACCCAGAAGCCCGGTGACAAGGGCGGCCAGCATTGCCAGCGGCAACGGCAGGCCGGCGTTGAGCGCGAAGCCGAAGATCACTGCCGAGAGCCCGGCGGTGGCGCCGACCGAGACGTCGATGCCGCGGGTCAGCACCACGAACATCTGCCCGATGGCGAGCAGCATCAGAAACAGCGAGGAGTTCAGGATGTTGATGAGGGTGATCGGGTAGAGCACCGCCTTGTTGACCGTCGCCACCGAGAGGATCATCACCACCAGCAGAACCAGCACGAGGAATTCGCGGGACTTCAGGATCCGCATCATGCCGTCACCTCGCCGTTTGTGTCGAACGTCGCCGCAGAGATCTGCTCGACGGAGCGCACGCCGGCCGGCAGTTCCACGAGGTTTCCGCGTTTCATCACCATGATCCGGTCGCTCACCTCGGCGATCTCGCCGACCTCGGAGGAGATCACCACCACACCGACGCCGTCAGCGGTCAGCGTGCGGATGATCCGGTAGACATCCTGGCGCGCGTGCGCGTCGATGCCGCGGGTGGGCTCATCGAGGATCACCACGCGCGGCGCGGGGGCGAGGATCTTGGCCAGCACGATTTTCTGTTGATTGCCCCCCGAAAGCGTGCGGGCGTATTGCATCGGCGAGGCGAGCTTGATCCGCAGCCGCTCGACAAAGGTTTCGGCGAGTTCCATTTCCTTCGCAGCCGCCATGAAGCGGGAGCGCCCGAGGGCCATCAGGCTGGACGAAATCGTGTGGGCGCTGGGCAGATCGAGAAAGATGCCATGCGCGTGCCGGTCCTCGGGCACATACGACAGCCCCATTTCCTGGCAGATCTGGGGCGACCGCACCGGCGCGGTATTGCCGTCGATCACCACCTCGCCCCTCGCGTCGGTGTCGATCCCGAAGATCGCCTCGGCCAGTTCTGTCCGTCCGGCGCCGACGACGCCCGAGATCCCCACCACTTCGCCGGGGTAGACCTCGAAGCTGGCCTCGCGGAACACGCGGCTCGACAGCCCGCGCACCGCGAGCACCGGTTTGGTGCCGAGGGCGGTGGCGGCGGCGGTCTCCTGTTCCACCGGCGCCGAGAAATCGGCCGGCAGCATTGCCTCGACCAGCTTCTCGGTGGTGAGGTTGGCGGTCGCGTCTTCGAGCACGAAATGCCCGTCGCGCAGCACGCTCACCCGGTCGCTGAGGTCGATTACCTCGTTGAGCCGGTGCGAGATGAACAGGATGCCGATCCCGCGGGCGGTGAGGCTCCGCATCTGGGCGGCGAGGCTCGTCACCTCACGCCGGGTCAGCGATGAGGTCGGCTCATCGAGGATCAGCACCCGGGCCTTGCGCAACAGCCCCCGGACAATCTCGATCAACTGCTGGTTGGCGATGGAAAGCTCGCCCCCGGGTGCGTTGAAGTCGGCGGCAAGGCCGATCTCGTCGGCGATCCCGCGGGCACGCTCCGCGTTCTCCACCGGGTCTCCAACGAGGCCCATGAGCAGGTTTTCCCGCACCGACAGGTTGGGAAATATCTGCGGTTCCTGCGGCACCATGTAGATGCCCTGCGCATGGGCCTCGGAGGGGCGCGAAAAGCTCTGCGCCATGCCGGAGACCTCGATTGTGCCCGCCGTCGGACGGTAGGCGCCGGAAATGATCTTGACGATGGTCGACTTGCCCGAGCCGTTGCCGCCGAGCAGCGCGTGGACCTCACCCGCATGGATGTCGAAGTCGATCCCGCGCAGCACGGTGACACTTTCGAACACCTTCCAGATGCCGCGCAGCGCAACGACGGGCGCGTTTTGGGTCATGTCGTCAGGCATGTTCTGTCTCCGCTTCGGCGAAGGGCCGGGCCTGGGCGGACCAGGTGCGCGTGAGCGCCATGAAGGTCGCCCGCGGGATCGGCCACCATCAAATGCACGTCGCGCAGCATCTGCGCACCGAGCGCGGCCACGAAGCCGGGCCCGGCGGTGATCTGCGGCACGAAGACGCCGTCCATCACGTCGAAATGCACGATACCCGCCTGCCACGCGATCAGTTCCTGCGCGGCTTCGGCGAGAAGCCCCAGCGGCGCGGCGAACGGACCCGCGCTGATCCCGCGTGCCCGCTGGCGAAGGACATCATGCCCGGCGGCTGTCATCGCTTCACGCCCCGCCGAGCGCGGCGTCGTGATCGGGCATCACCATGCGGAAGAAATCCTTCTCCCGTTTGCCGGTCGTCATCAGCTCCTTGAGCCCCTCGACGGTGCGCGCGTAGTGCGCGGTCTTGCGGTGCGCGTCCAAGGCGGCCTGGTCGGCGAACGCCTCGTAGATGACGAAGTGATTCTCGTCTTCGCGGTCCTGCATCACGTCGAACCGGAAATTTCCGGGCTCCGCGCGCGTGCCTTCGAAGTTCTCGCGAAACACCTCGAAGAACTCCGCCGTGCGGCCCGGCTTGATCCTGATGTGGACGAATTGAACGAACATTCCAACCTCCCGGAGTGGACTCGCGCCTGAACGCGGTGATACGATCATTTGTCTCAGGAAAAAACATCTGAACAAGATTGTCAAGAAAATGCCGAGATATTCGACGCCATATCTGCCTCTGGAGCCGAGATGCCGTTTCCATTGACGTGATGAGAAACAAATGTTCGAGTTCGGCGAGTTAAGAACCAAAGAAGAGTGGGCGCAGACGATGCTGCCGGATCAGGTTGATTCCACCGATCTCGACGAAACCGAACAGATCACCCGTGCGGCGTGGCACTACTACAACGACGGGCTAACCCAGAACCGGATCGCCGAGATGCTCGGCACTTCGCGCATCAAGGTATCGCGGCTTCTCGAGAAGGGACGCCAGTCCGGGCTGATCGAACTTCGGATCAATTCGCCCTACGCCGGTTGCCTGGAATTGCAGCAGGAGCTGATCGACGCGTTCGGTCTGGTCGATGCGCGGGTCGTGCCCACGGCCGCGGACCTGCCGCCTGCCCCCCGGATCGGGCGCGCCGCCGCCAGTCTGCTCATCCAGAACCTCGAACCGAACGATTTGTTCGCGATCGGCTGGGGGGAGACCACCGCGACCACCCTGCGCTACATGGCGCCGATCTTCCCGCAGACCGAGATTTCGATCGTCAGCCTCACCGGCGGGGTTTCCGCCTATATCGGCACCACCGGTCTCTACGGGCCGCAGAACAGCGCGCATCTGATCCCGACACCGCTCCGGGTTTCCTCCGCGGAGCTCGCCGAGATGCTCAGGGTCGAACCCTTCGTGCGCAATGTGCTCGACATGGCGGCGACGGCCCGGTTCGCCCTCATCGGTGTCGGCGCGGTGACCAGCTCTGCCACGCTCGTGCAATACGGTTATTGTTCGAGCGGCGAGATCGAGCTTTTCAAGCGGCGCGGTGCGGTCGGCGACGTGCTGGGTTATTTCTACGACGCCGAGGGTCAGATCCTCGATCTGGACCTCCACCGCCTTGTCGTCGCCGTGTGCCCCGACGATCTGCGCAAGATCCCCAATGTCGCCGCCGCTGCCGCGGGCGCGCACAAGGTCGAAGCCATCCTCGGAGCGCTGCGCGGCAAACTGACCAACATCCTCGTCACCGACGAGGACACCGCCACCGAACTGCTCAGGAGACAGGAATGAGCACGCATCTTCTCGTACTCGACGCTGGCACCGGCTCCGGCCGGGCCGTGATCTTCGATCGCGACGGCCACCAGACCGGGTTCGCTCAGGAAGAATGGAAGCACCTCCCCGAAGAGGGTGTGCCGGGCTCCATGGTGTTCGACGTCGAGGGCGCCTGGGCGCTTCTGCGCCGCTGCACCCGCAAGGCGCTCGACAGATGCGGGCTGACCGGCGCCGACATCGCCGCGATCTCCGCCACTTCGATGCGCGAGGCCGTCGTGCTCTACGATGCCGATGGCCGCGAGATCTGGGCCGTCGCGAATGTCGATGGCCGCGCGGTGGAAGAGGTCAAGGAACTCAAGGCGCGCGGGCCCGGGTTCGAGCAGAGCTTCTACGACGTTTCGGGTGAGACCTTCGCGCTCGGCGCCCTGCCGCGGCTGAACTGGCTGCGCAAGCACCGGCCGCAGATCTTCGAACGGGTTCGCTCAGTCTCGATGATCAACGACTGGATTGGCGCGCGCCTTACCGGCGAGATCACCGTCGAACCCACCAACGGCTCGACCAACGGCTTGATCGACCTCGCCACCCGCGACTGGTCGGACGAATTGATCGCGCGCGCAGGGCTCGACAGGGCGTGGTTCCCGCGCGTGGTCGAACCGGGTGCGGTGGTCGGCGAAGTGACCGCCGCCGCCGCGGCCGACACCGGGCTGCGCGAAGGCACGCCCTTCGTTGCGGGCGGGGGCGACGTGCAGATGGGCGCGCTCGGGCTCGGGCTCGTCGGCATGGGCGAGGCGGCCGTGCTGGGGGGCACCTTCTGGCAGCAGGTGGTCAATATCCCCACGGGCCTCGTGGACGAGACCATGCGCCTTCGGGTGAATTCGGCAGCTCTTCCGCAGATGAACCAGGCCGAGGCGATCAGCTTCTTCGTCGGCCTCACCGCGCGCTGGTTCCGCGACGCCTTCTGCCAGGAGGAGATCCGCCGCGCAACCGAGCAGGGTCGCGATGCCTACGAGCTCATGGAAGACCTGGCGATGCAAGTGCCGGTCGGCGCGCACGGGATCATCCCGGTGTTTTCCGACGCGATGGATTTCGGCAACTGGTATCACGCGGCGCCGTCGTTCCTGAACCTGTCGATCGACCCCGACATCGCCAACAAGGGCTCGATGTTCCGTGCGATCCAGGAGAACGCCGCGATTGTCGCCGCGGTGAACCTGGGCCGGGTGGAGGCTTTCGCCAAGGTCGACGCTTCAGGGCCGCTGACGTTGGCCGGCGGTGCCTCGAAAGGCCGGCTTTGGCCGCAGATCCTAGCCGACGTCACCGGCCGCGAGATCAGAATTCCCGTGGTGCGCGAGGCGACGGCGCTCGGCGGCGCGGCCGCGGCGGCCACCGGGATTGGCCAGTTCGCCACCCTGGCGGAGGCGGGCAAGAGCTTTGTCGCCTGGGAGCGCACGGTCGAACCGAACCTCGCCAACAAGCCGACCTATGACGCGGCGACGGAGCGGTGGAAACAAGCCTACCGGGTGCAGAAGGGTCTCGTCGACGCGGGGATCACGACCTCACTGTGGCGCGCGCCGGGCACCTGAAGCCAGGGAACGAGCTTCTTGCCTGCAGCGGCCACCGGGATCACTTGCCAATTCGTGAACCGCGGGCGGGTCGCCTCGACCCGCGCCGCAAGGGCCGAACGTTGACGCCGACAATCGGGATACCGGTTCACCGGGATCCAGAAACTCCGAAGCGTATGAATCCCGGGC
>DQCI01000167.1:0-2980 GCA_003545125.1 Paracoccaceae bacterium | reverse complement strand
CCCGATCTCGGTTTTCTCCACCGGCATCGGGGCGGAGCTGTCCTGGCGCACCGTCGCCATCTCGCCATCGGACATGCGCAGATGCACGAGGGTTTCCGCGCCCAGCGCTTCGGCGTAGAGCACCGTGCCGCGCGCGCGCGCGTTCTCTCCTGCAAGCTCCAGGTGTTCCGGCCGGATGCCCAGGGTCTTCGCCCCGCCGCTCAAGCCCACGGCCCCCGCCGGGAAGAAATTGGTCGGCGGTGAGCCGATGAACCCGGCCACGAAGGCGGTCTCGGGGTCGGAATACACGTCGAGCGGTGCGCCGATCTGGTCGGCGACCCCGTCGTTCATCACGATCATCCGGTCGGCCAAGGTCATCGCTTCCACCTGGTCGTGGGTGACGTAGAGCGCGGTGACACCGAGCTCGCGCTGCAATTGCTTGATCTCGAGCCGCATCTGCACCCGGAGCTTGGCGTCGAGGTTCGAGAGCGGCTCGTCGAACAGGAAGACGGCGGGCTTGCGCACGATCGCGCGTCCCATCGCCACCCGCTGGCGCTGCCCGCCCGACAGCTCGCGCGGCTTGCGTTTGAGGTAGGGTTCGAGCTGCAAGAGCTTCGCCGCCGAGGCCACCCGCTCGGCAATCTCCGGCTTGGGCCTGCGCGCGATCTTGAGCCCGTAAGCCATGTTGTCGAACACCGACATATGCGGGTAGAGCGCGTAGTTCTGAAACACCATGGCGATGTCGCGGTCCATCGGTTCGATCTCGTTGACCCGTTCGCCGCCGATCCGCACCTCGCCTTCGGTGACCGTTTCGAGCCCCGCGACCATGCGCAGAAGCGTGGACTTGCCGCAGCCCGACGGCCCGACGATGACGATGAACTCGCCGTCCTCGATGTCGATCGAGACCCCGTGGATCACGTCGATCCGGCCGAAGCTTTTCTTGAGATTGTCGAGGCTGACGGTCGCCATTTTCTATTTCTCGCTGTCTACAAGGCCGCGCATGAACAAGCGCTGCATACCGACCACCACGAAGACCGGCGGGATCATCGCGAGGATCGAGGTCGCCATGATGACCGGCCAGTCGGCGATGTCGTCGCCGGAGGGGAACATCTGCTTGATGCCCATCACGATGGTGTTCATCGACGGGTCGGTGGTGATGAGCAGTGGCCAGAGGTATTGGTTCCAGCCGTAGATGAACAGGATCACGAACAGGGCCGCGATGTTGGTCCGGCTCATCGGCAGGATGATGTCCCAGAAGAACCGCATCGGGCGCGCGCCGTCGACCCGCGCCGCTTCGGCCAGCTCGTCCGGCACGGTCATGAAGAACTGCCGAAACAGGAAGGTTGCGGTGGCGGACGCGATCAGCGGGAAGATCAGGCCCGAGTAGCTGTTCAGCATCCCGAAATTCGCCACCACCTCGTAGGTCGGTACGATCCGCACCTCGACCGGCAGCATCAGTGTCACGAAGATCAGCCAGAAGATGACCTTGCGGAACGGAAACCGGAAATAGACGATCGCGAAGGCCGACAAGAGCGAGATGATGATCTTGCCGACCGCGATTCCCATCGCCATCACCAACGAGTTCAGCAGCATCGTCGCGACCGGCGCGTTGATGCCGGAGACCAGGGCCTTGGAATAGTTCTCCCACAACTGGTCGCCCGGCCAGAGCGGCATCGGCGGATGCACGATCTCGGGCTGGCTCACCGTCGAGGCGACGAAGGCGAGCCAGATCGGAAAGAAGATGAACAACACGCCCATGATCAGACCCAGATGGGTCAGCCAATAGCCCGCGCCGCGTTTCTCGACCATGCCGGGCGGGGGGGCTTTGCGGTTGCGCGCCATCAGTAGTGCACCCGCCGCTCGACGAATTTGAACTGTACCACGGTCAGCAGCATCACGATCACCAGGAGGATCACCGATTGCGCCGCCGAGGAGCCGAGGTCCTGGCCGACGAACCCGTCGGCATAGACCTTGTAGACGAGGATGGTCGTCGCCTGTTGCGGCCCCCCGCTGGTGATCGTGTGGATCACCCCGAAGGTCTCGAAGAAGGCATAGACGATGTTGACCACCAGGAGGAAGAAGGTGGTGGGCGACAACAGCGGGAAGACGATGGTGCGAAACCGCGTCCAGAACCGGGCGCCGTCGATGGCGGCAGCCTCGATCACGCTCTTCGGGATCGATTGCAGGCCGGCGAGGAAGAACAGGAAGTTGTAGCTGATCCGCCCCCAGGCGGACGCAATCACGACCAGTCCCATCGCCTCACCCTCGTTGAGCACATGGTTCCAGTCATACCCCAACAGCCCGAGATACCAGGAGACGACGCCGACCCGGGTGTTGAACATGAACATCCACAGCACGCCAGCCACGGCGGGGGCGACCGCGTAGGGCCAGATGAGCAGCGTCCGGTAGACGCCCGAGCCCTTGATCAGCCGGTCGGCAAGCACCGCGAGATAGAGCGCGACACCCATCGAGACCACGGCCACCAGCGAGGTGAACAGCGCGGTCGTGGCGAAGGAGGCACGATAATAGGGGTCCGACAACAGGTATTCGAAATTGCCCAGGCCCACCCATTGCATCGACAACCCGAACGGGTCGGGGATGAACAACGATTGCCAGATCGCTTGGCCGGCTGGGTAAAAGAAGAACACGGCCGTGATGACCATCTGCGGCAGGACCAGCAGAAGCGGCAACCAGATGCCCTTGAACGTGACGCGTTTTTCCATGCGGGGGGCTTAGGCGCGCGCGCCCCGGGAAGAATTCCGGGACGCGCGCTGTTCCCTACTGGTTGGCTTGCTCGAAGCGGCGCAGGAGCTGGTTGCCCCGCTCGACACCGCTCGTGAGCGCCTCTTCGGCCGACTTGTCACCGGCCCAGACCGCTTCCAGCTCTTCGTCGATGATCGTACGGATCTGGTCGAAGGAGCCGAGCCGCAGGCCCTTGGAATTGGCCGTCGGCGCATTCGTCGTCATCTGGGCGACGGCAATGTCGGTGCCCGGGTTCTCG
>DQCI01000307.1:14248-14563 GCA_003545125.1 Paracoccaceae bacterium | reverse complement strand
CCATCGGCGAGGCGCAACACGCGGTCGGGCAGGGGCTGATCGCGCAGACGGATGTCGCCGAGCTTGGGGCGGTCATCAACGGCACGTTCCCGGGCCGGACAGCGGACGACCAGATCACCCTGTTCGACGGCACCGGCGTCGGCTTGCAGGATCTTGCCGTGGCCGCTGCCGTCGTCGATCTCGCCGTCGAGAAAGGGATCGCCATCGAGGTCGATTTCTAGAGTTCGGGCCGGTTTGCCCTGGCGGTTGCGCTCTCGGGCCGCCGCGGTCCCGATGATCGCGACCGGCACCAGCGCGGCGGCGGTCCGGGTGCTT
>DQCI01000307.1:7456-14142 GCA_003545125.1 Paracoccaceae bacterium | reverse complement strand
TACCTGAGGTGTTGGGGGCCGATACCGGGCAGCTGCGGGTTATCGCGTGGTACGACAACGAATGGGGGTTCTCGGCCCGTGTGATCGAAATGGCGCAACGCTGAGCGGTCACGGCCGCCTGACGCGAGGGCAGACGAGTGGCGGACGAGAGGCCCGGAGAAGACACCACAAGCGCGCAGCGCTCGACGACCACGCGTTTCCCCGCCCGGGAAAACTCGAGATCCGGCCGGCCAAGCCGATGCCGCGCTGGACCCCGATCTGCCTAGCTCTCCTGCCGCCCGGCAATCGCCGCTCGGGCAAGGCCAAGGGTCTTGTCGATGCCAACACCGACCCGACCGGCGCGGCGCGCAACCTTTTGAAAAGCGCGGCCGGGGAGGCGAAGGGGGGCCGATCCTGATCGGCATGGCGACCCGCGCGCCTATCGTGACGCCGGATGTGACGCCCCCGCGGCTCGTTCAACATTGCGGCCTTGGCCGGAGCCGACATATCGACATACGGTTGAGAACCGACGGCGCGGCCCGGTTTGCCGGCCGCGCTGCCGGGTACAATGCGGGCGATGGGCCCGACAGGAGGAGGACCTGAAATGACGACTGGTGCGACGGTTGATCCCGTCAACGAAACACTGCCCCCGCCCAAGCTGTTGACGCTCGGGCTGCAACATGTGCTGGTCATGTATGCCGGCGCCATTGCGGTACCGCTCATCATCGGACGGGTGCTGAAGCTCGATCCAGAGCATGTCGCGTTCCTGATCTCCGCGGACCTCTTCGTCTGCGGGGTCGTGTCGATCATCCAGTCGCTCGGTGCCTCGAAGTGGTTCGGCATCCGTCTGCCGGTGATGATGGGCGTGACCTTCGCATCGGTCGGCCCGATGGTGTCAATCGCCATTGCCAACCCCGGTATCGACGGGGCGCGGATGATTTTCGGCGCCATCATCGGCGCCGGGATCATCGGCATGCTGATCGCGCCTTTCGTCGCCAAGATGCTGCGGTTCTTTCCGCCGGTGGTGACCGGCACGATCATCCTGGTGATCGGCGTCACGCTCATGCGGATCGGGATCAACTGGATTTTCGGTCTTCCGGTCGGCCCGACCGCGCCGAAGATCGTCAATCCCGAGCATCTCGCCTGGCTGGACACGGTCAAGGCGCTGCCCGGCGTGCCGGCGCTTCCGCAAGGGCTGAGCATCGCCCCGAGCGCGGACAATCCGCTCTACGCCTCGGGCACCAACATCGCCATTTCCGCAGCAGTGCTGATTTCGATCGTCCTGATGATGAAGTTCGCAAGGGGCTTTCTCGCCAACATCTCGGTGCTTCTGGGCATCATCGTCGGCGCAAGCCTCGCGGCGGCGCTTGGCCTCATGCACTTCGACAAGGTCGCCAATGCCGGCTGGTTCGAGCTGATCACGCCGTTCCGTTTCGGTGTTCCGATCTTCGACCCGGTCATGATCCTGACGATGACCCTCGTCATGATCGTTGTGATGATCGAGTCGACCGGCATGTTCCTGGCTCTCGGCGACATGTGCGGCAGGAAGATCGAGCGCGCCTCGCTGGCCGCCGGGCTTCGGACCGACGGCCTGGGAACCCTGATCGGCGGGATTTTCAACACCTTCCCCTATACATCGTTCAGCCAGAACGTGGGGCTCGTCGGCGTCACCGGTATCCGGTCGCGCTATGTCTGCGTGACCGGTGGTGCGATCATGATCGTTCTCGGGCTGGTGCCGAAAATGGGCGCGCTGGTCGAGGCTCTGCCGGTGGCCGTGCTGGGCGGTGCGGGCCTGGTGATGTTCGGCATGGTCGCGGCGACCGGGGTACGGATCCTCGGCGCGGTCGACTTCAAGCTGAACAAGAACAACGCCTTCATCGTCGCGGTTTCGCTCGGGATGGGGATGATCCCGCTGATCGCGCCGGACTTCAAAATGCATATGCCGCATGCGATCCATCCGCTGATCGACTCGGGCATCCTGTTGGCCTCGATTTCGGCGGTGGTTCTGAACCTCGTGTTCAACGGGGCGAAGGACATCGACGAGGACGCGCTGCGCACGGCGGCGATGCAGGCCGACGGCGGACACTGATATCTGCCTGTCCACCGAGAAACGGGAGCCCCGGGCCAATGTCCGGGGCTTTCGTCGTTCAAAACAGGCGGGCGAGGACGATATGGTCGCGCATTCACGGCATTTCGCAAACAGAGAAGGCGGCGCACCGGAGCACGCCGCCTTGCCTGCGTTGACAGACGCGGCGGCGCCGAAGCGCCGCCGCAGAGACGATCAGACGTGGCCGTCCTTCTCGAAGTCGCCGTGCGCATGGCCTGCCAGGCCGCCCGAGACCTCTTCCGTCGCCTCGTCGGTGAGTTCGGCGGGCAGGATGAGGTTGAGGACGATGGCGATCAGCGCCGCGGGCAGGATGCCGGACGTCGCGATCACCTTCAGCGTCGACGGCAGGTACTGAAGCGCGCCGGGTTCGAGCTGGAGGCCGAGACCCAGCGACAGGGCGATGGCAAAGATCACCATGTTGCGGCGGTTCCAGTGTACGTCCGACAGCATCGAAATACCGGCGGCCACGACCATGCCGAACATCACGATCACACCGCCGCCGAGCACCTCGATCGGGATGGTCGAGATCACCGCACCCACTTTCGGGATCAGCCCGGCCGCAATCAGGAACAGCGCGCCGATTGTCACCACGTGGCGGCTCATCACGCGGGTCATGGCGATCAGCCCGACGTTCTGGCTGAACGAGGTGTTGGGCAGGGCGCCGAACAGGCCCGAGACAGCGGTGCCGAGACCGTCGGCGAAGGTGGCCCCCTGGATCTCCGTGTCGGTCGCTTCGCGACCGGCACCGCCCTTGGTGATCCCCGAGACGTCGCCGACGGTTTCCACCGCCGAGACGAAGGCCATGAGACAGAAGCCGATGATCGCGGCGGCGGTGAACTCGATGCCGAAATGCAAGGGATTGGGCAGCGCGAAGGCGGCCGCGTTACCGACACCGCCAAAACTCACCATGCCCATGAGCATTGCGACCACATAACCGGCGAGCAGGCCGATCAACACCGCCGAGACGCTCAGCATCCCGCGCGTGAAGAACTTCAGCCCGAGGGTCACGAGAATGACCACGCCGGCCACCGTCCAGTTCGCGGCGCTGCCATATTCTTCGGTGCCGATCGCCGGCACCCCGCCCGCGGCATACTGGATGCCGACCTTGACCAGGGCCAGACCGATCATCATGACCACCAACCCGGTGACGAGCGGGGGCAGGGCGAAGCGGATCTTGCCGATGAACAGGCCGAGGAAGGCGTGGAAGATGCCGCCGATCACGACGCCACCCATCACCGCGGCAATGCCGTCAACGCCTTTGCCGGCGACCAGCGGGATCATGATCGGGATGAAGGCGAACGACGTGCCCTGCACGATCGGCAGTTTCGCCCCAACCGGGCCGAGCCCGATGGTCTGGATCAGTGTCGCGACGCCGGCGAAGAACATCGACATCTGAATCATGTAGATCATCTGCGGAAAGTCCGGGCTGTTCGAGCCGAAGCCGAAGCCGGCCGCGCCGCAAACGATGATCGCCGGGGTGATGTTCGAGACGAACATCGCCAGCACATGCTGGATCCCCAGCGGTATCGCCTTTACAAGCGGTGGCGTATAGTTTGGGTCGCGGAGCTGCTCCGGTGTCCCGATGGTTGCATCAGCCATGGTTTCCTCCCTTTTGATGCGAGAACCAGCTCCTCCACTGGCATTTCTTGTTATTCTGCTGTGGTGCGTTCCGCGTCGAACCGGCGGTCTTGATGGCCCGGCCTATCGAAGAACCGCGCCAAGATGTCGGCGATCGGGGGTGCGGCCCCGGTCGTCTCGGTCATGCGGCGAATTTCTCCTGAAGCCTGAGGTCCGCGATACGCTCGACCTGGCGGCAGGCCTCGGCAAATTCGGTGGCGCGGGCGTTGTCGACCCGGGCCGTGAAGGCCGCCATGATCGACGCCTTGGTGTTGTCACGCACGGCGATGATGAAGGGGAACCCGAATTTGGCGGTGCAGGCCTCGTTCAGTTCGGTGAACGCGGCGCGCTCTTCATCGGTCAAGGCATCGAGGCCGGCGGCAGACTGTTCCGCGGTCGACGCGGTCGTCAGACGCTTGGCCGCGGCGAGCTTGCCGGCGAGGTCGGGGTGCGCGACCAGGACGCCGAGGCGCTGCGCTTCGCTTGCCGAGCGGAACACCCGCGCAAGTGCGGTGTGAACTCCCGTTGCGGTGTCATGGCTGGGCCCGAGGTCCAGATCATACGCGCCTTCGGCGATCCAGGGGCTCTGTTCGAAGACGCCTCCGAACGCCGCCACGAAGGTCTCCTTGTCCATCTCGGAGGGCCGTGTCTTGCGTACGGGCGGATGCATCTGCGCCCAATGGTCAGCGATCTGCACCGCGATCTTCGCGCCGCCCGGCCAGGTCGCGGCCGGCGTTTCGGCCCCGTAGCCGGTCATGTCGCGCGGGTATCTGGTCATGAGCGGCCCTCTGGTTTGCAACAGGATAATCCGGAAAATACCTGGGCTTTTTCAAATTATCCAAAAAGGAGCCTTCGGGTTGGGGGGCTTTGTCCAGTGCGACCTGCCGGGACTACAACCAGCCCACAGCAGAGGAGAGGCGAATTTGACCGGCTATCTGACGACACATGTTCTGGATACCGCGCGGGGGTGTCCGGCTGAGGGCCTGCGTATCCAGCTCTTTCGGATCAACGGTGAGGCCCGGACGTTGCTCAAAACGCTCACGACCAACGGCGACGGGCGGACCGATGAGCAGATCCTGCCGGCCGAGGCCTTCGAGACCGGCGTTTACGAGTTGGTCTTCCACGCGGGAGACTACCTCGACCGCACGGGAACACCGCCGCAATCGCCGCGCTTTCTCGACACCGTCCCGATCCGGTTCGGCATGTCGCAAGCGTCGCATTACCACGTTCCGCTTCTGCTCTCGCCGTTCGGGTTCAGCACCTACCGGGGAAGCTGACCGGGGTCATCGCAGCGAGCCCGTGTCGCGAATGGTGGCGCTGATCCGGTCGATCATGAACTCCATGAACAATCTCGTCTTGGGATCTTGCCGACGGCGGTGGGTGAACAGGCAGGCCATCTGGATGGGCTCGGGGGGCGTGTCGGTGGCGACAGGCACGAGGGCGCCGGCGCGCAGGTGTTGGGCGATCTCGAATACCGGTTTCATGGCGATACCATGCCCGGCCAGAGCCCAATCGGTCAGCACATCCCCGTCGTCGCACTCATAGCGCCCCGATACCCGGAAGCGTTTGGGGCCATCCGGGGTGGACAGCCGCCATCGGAACTCCGTCGCACCCGGGAACCGCAGGCTCAGGCATTCGTGCCCCGCTGACATGATCTCCGCCCCGGAGACGGGTTTCCCGTGCTGCTTGATATAGGCGGGCGCCGCACAGAGAATGCGGTCCACGTCGGCAATCTTGCGGATGCGCAAGTTGCTGTCCTCGGGTTGTCCCAGGAAAAACGCAAGGTCCAGCCCCTCGGTCGTCAGGTCGACCTTCCGGTCGGTGAGCCTGAGCCGCACCGAGACCTCGGGGTATTCCTTGATGAACGCTGGCACCTGCGGCGCGATCAGCCGTCGCCCCACGCCAAGCGGCGCGGCCACGTAGAGCGAGCCTTTCGGATTGTCGGTGATGTTGGCGATCTGCGCCTCGGCGCTTTCGACGGCCGCGAGGATGTCGGTCGCCCCGCGGTAGAACGACGTGCCCTGCTCGGTCGGCGTGAGGCTGCGCGTCGTCCTTTGAAACAGCCGGACGCCGAGATGTTCTTCGAGTTGCGATATCCGCGACGAGGTTACAGCGGGCGATATGCGCAGGTCCCGGCCCGCCGCCGACATGCTGCCGAGCTCGTAGACGCGAACGAAAGTGCGAACGTTGTCGAGATAGGACATTGTTTGGGTTTTTTTGATGCTGCTTGGCGTTTACAAGCAATAGCAGAACAAAATGCCCCCGCATAGTCTGCCCGGGAACAGGAAACAGGGAAGAATGCCATGTTTGAACTGGCCATCGTCTGGGATTGGCTCGCGTTCGCCGTGCGCTGGCTCCACGTCATTGCCGCCATCGCCTGGATCGGTGACAGTTTCTATTTCATCGCGCTTGATCTTGGACTGCGGGGGTCGTTGGACCGGCGCAGCGGTGTCGCCGGAGAGCAGTGGCAGGTGCACGGCGGCGGTTTCTACCAGATGAAAAAATTCACCGTCGCCCCGCGCGAATTGCCCGACCACCTCGTGTGGTTCAAGTGGCAGAGCTATACCACCTGGTTGTCGGGCGCGGTGTTGCTGGCGATCGTCTACTGGCTCGGCGCCGACTTGTTCCTGATCGACCCCTCCAAGGTCGAATTGGCACAGTGGCAGGCGATCGGGATCTCCGCAGGCTCGCTTTCGATTGGCTGGCTTGTCTATCACGCCTTGTGCAAATCCGGCATGGCCGAAAGGCCGACACAGCTGATGGTGCTGCTGTTCATCCTGCTGGTGGCGATGGGCTGGGGCTACGACCAGATCTTCACCGGCCGCGCCATGATGCTGCACCTCGGTGCCTTCACCGCGACGATCATGACCGCGAACGTCTTCTTCGTGATCATGCCCAACCAGCGGATCGTGGTGAAAGATCTCCAGGCAGGGCGCACGCCGGATGCGAAATACGGGCGTATCGCCAAGCTGCGCTCGACCCA
>DQCI01000307.1:5819-7449 GCA_003545125.1 Paracoccaceae bacterium | reverse complement strand
TGCCGGTGCTGTTCTTGATGCTCTCGAACCACTACCCGCTCGCCTTCGCGACCGAGTACGCCTGGATTATCGCGAGCCTGGTGTTCCTGACCGGCGTGACCATCCGCCACTACTTCAACACCAAGCACGCCACCGGCAAGGGCCCGATGTGGACCTGGGGCGCGACGGCGGTGATCTTCGTGGTGATGGTGGCCCTGTCGACAGTGTCCGGCGGGATCGACAGCTACGAGGAGAGCGAGGGGCGGACCCTCACGCCGCACGAGCAGAAGTTCGCCTCCGCCGAAAGCTTCGAAGACGCCTACTACGCCGTGACCGGCAATTGCTCGATGTGCCACGCGCGCGAGCCCGGTTGGGAGGGGATCGTCGCCCCGCCCAAGGGGATCGTGCTCGAAACCGAGGCCGATGTCGCGCGGCACGCGAAGGTGGTCTACCTGCAGGCCGGTTTGAGCCACGCGATGCCGCCGCCCAATGCCTTCGAGATGGATCCGGAGGCGCGCGACCAGATCGTGGCCTGGTACCGCGACGTGACCGGATGACAAAAAGGGGCGGCGCTTGATGCCGCCCGGTCTTGTCGAGATCAATCCGATTGCTTCAGCCGCGCCACCGTTTCAGAGTACCCGTGGCCTTCGGTGTGATCGAGCGGTGTCGCACCGTCCCGGTCCGCGAGCGTTCGATCGGCCCCAGCCGTTGGGAGCGCGTCGAGACCGGCCAGGTGGTCCGGACCGCCGTCGCCGAGCGCCACCGCTTCCATCATCGCAGTCCAATGCAGGGTGTTGATGTGGTCGAGCGGCGCGCCCGCGCCGATCAGCCGCCGCACGCCCTCGACATGGCCGAGATGTGCCGCTGCGATCAGCGCGGTGCCGTCGCAGGGGCTGGTCACCAACCCTGGGTCGTCGCCGAGCATGATCGCCCGCGCCGCCAGCGCCGCCAGAGCCGTCTGGCCCTTCTGGATCGTATCGATCATATCCTGTTGGCGACCGGTTTCGACAGGACGTCGATGGCATTGTTGCGAAGGGCCGTGCGGCAGGCCTCGATCTCGCCATGCCCCGAGATCACCACCGTCGGTCCGTCGACGCCCTTCGCGGCGAGACGTTCGCGCAGCTTCAGACCCGAGAACGCCGGCATCCAGGTGTCGATCACCAGACATCCGGGCGCGAGGCTGGGCGCGAGGCCGGGCAGGGGGCCGGGCAGGGGGCCGAATAACTCGGCGGGTCCGGTCAAGGCGCGGGCCACGATCCCCGCGGTTTCCAGCAGCAGGCACAACGCCCAAAGGCCCAGCCCGGCCAGGGACGGAAGGCTGTGGCCTCGGTCCGGTGGATGGCCTGCTGGCATTTGGTCTGGCCCTGCAATTTCGCCCCCGGAGCCCACCGCAAAGGGTGTGAGCGGCGTGCGCGACCCCGTAGGGCTACCGAGCGAAACCGCCGCAAGAGGCGCGGGCCACCCGGCTCGCACAGGGCAAGCCGGTGACCGGCGCGGCCTGTGCAGCCCGCGCCGCTCCCGTCTCACCCGACCACGTTGAACCCGGGGCCGTAGGGGTAGCCGGTGATGTTCTCGTTGCCGTCCTCGGTGATGATCAGAATGTCATGCTCGCGGTAGCCGCCGGCGCCGGGCTGGCCCTCGGGGATCGTCA
>DQCI01000307.1:5557-5759 GCA_003545125.1 Paracoccaceae bacterium | reverse complement strand
TCGAGCCCCGCCTCGCGGCCATAGTAATGGCTGAGCACCCCGAAGCTGTGGCCATAGCCGAAGCTGCGGTATTGCAGCAGATCCCGCTCGCCGAAGAAGGCGTTGATCATCTCTGTGACGTCGGCACAGGTCGCGCCAGGTTTGAGCAGGCTCATGCCGTATTCATGGGCGGCGACGTTGGCGTCCCAGATCGCGCGCGAGG
>DQCI01000307.1:0-5475 GCA_003545125.1 Paracoccaceae bacterium | reverse complement strand
GCGCCCCGCCATGGCCACGTCGATCTCGCGCACCCCGGCCTTCACCGCATCCCTGATCGCGTAGCCGCCGACATCGGCGACCGCCGCGCCGGCGCGGATGAGCGCGATCTCGGCAGGCGATTTGTGCAGCCTTTGCCGCATCGTCGCGGGCGCGATGTCAAGGGTCGTCGCGGGCGCGAGAAACGCGTCGAACAGTGCCTTCTGGGCGAGCGAGATGTGGTCGCCCTCGTAGCCGATCGCCTTGCCGGCGCCGGTCACCGAGAGGATCGCGCGCCAGAAGTTGTTCCGCTGCCAGTCGGTGTAGGTGATGTTGTCGGCGTGGCAGCGCCGCCAGGGCTGGCCCGCATCAATCCCGGCGCTGATCGTCACGCTGTCGGTCGGGGTCACCACAAGACCGTAGGGTCGGCCAAAAGCGCAGTAAAGAAAGCCGGAGTAGTAGGCGATGTTGTGCATCGAGGTGAAAACGCAGGCGTCGACCCCTGCCGCGGCCATCATCGCACGCAGCCCTGCGAGACGGGTCTCATATTCCGCGGCGTCGAACGGCAGGACGCGGTCGCCTTGGTGAAAACGGTAAAACTCGGGGCGGTCCATTGGAACTCTCCTCCTTGGGGCGCTTTGCGAAGGGAGGACGGAGCCTTCCTTTCGACCGGCGCGCGAAAGCAAGATCCCGGCGTTCAGGATGGGGGTGATCGAGCGCGCGTCGAGCGCCGACGACGCCATCGCCTGCCCGATGCAAAGCCTATCGCCCATTTGGCACGTTGACGGCAAGGATCATTTGTAAGCGCACCGCGCGCATCGGGCTTCATAGCGCCCGCGGCCCATGGTCTTGGTTCGCCGGTCGTGGGCTGTCTTGAAGCCACGGGCGCCATATCCACTGCGAGGCGTCATGGCGGAATGCCCGGCGACGACCAGGCACAATCAGGTGGATCGTGCAGATCGATCTTCCGGGGGCTCGCTCGATGGCACGCAAGCGCCGGCATTCCGTCTCCGTCGCGGTTGTCCGCGTATGGCTCGCCAAACGACTGACCCTTCGGCCGGAACAACCCAGCTCTTGCTCAATGCCCGGTGCAAGCGATGCCGATCGAACATCACGGAGCAAAAGACGGCCCCGGAACGCCTCAGGGTTCAGGCAAGCCCGTGTGGTTGGTCCGGGTGTTGCCCGCACGTTGCATGACGGCACCCGGCAAAAAACCCTCAAGGTTTTGACCTTGGTGGCTTTTTATGGCTCCGGCGGTAGGGGCCGGAGCGAAAACCCGTCATGCCTAAGAAAACAAGGGCTCTCGAAGGAGCGACGGTGCACAAGTCGCACTCGGACTCCGCGATGTGACCCCAAATGTGCCTTGCCCTGGCCCCCGCGCAAGCCGGTTTTTCACGGGGCTGAGTCTGACCCGCAACGACCCGGCCTGATCACGATCCCGAGCATGCGATATCCGTCCCGGACCGCGGTTGGCAGCCAAGCGCGCCCGCACCATATGCCGGTCGTGTTCGCTCCAGTTCAGTGCCGGTCCCCAGCAACCATCCGGCTTCGGCCGTCGTCGTACTGTCGGACCTATCACCGGCGCCCAAACCTCGTCAGGCGGCCTTCACCGGAGGGGTACGCTCCCCATTCCTTGACGAGGGTGAACCAACGGTCGCGGCAGATATTGCCGCGCATGTCCTCCTCGCTGTCGTCTTTGCACCAGGAAACGTGTGCGGGGACTTCGGCGCAACACTCTGGGCTCTACATGTTGGGCTCGACATGTTGGGCTCGAAACCGCGCAGCATCTTCCCGACACGGTGCCAGCCACCATCGCAGCGGGCGAACACGTGCCAGGGATTCCGATCATTGCCGTTTTGCGCCTTGCAGATCCGCAGCCGGTCGCCGGGCTTGGACCGAGCGATGACCGCCTGGGTCTTCTTGAGGCTGGACTCGTCCTGGTAGCGGCCCGGCCCAGTCCAGGCCGGAAAAGACAAAAAGACATCTCGAACAGGGCAGGGTGTCAGCGGCGCCTTCGATTGTGCGTCGAAACAGGGCTGGTGCGGCGCGAGATCGAATGGGGCGCGGTGTTCGGACCTTTCGTCACTGATCATTCGGGTGGATGCCCCAATGACCCCGGACGTCACAATGCTCAACCTGTTGCGCGCCCGGGTCGCCGCGACATGGAAGAGACGGCGATCAGCTCCGGTGATCTCGGGCCCTTGCAACCAGTCGCAATCGCAATCAACGACATTGTCGAACTCGAGCCCCTTGGTGCTATGCGCGGTCAAAACCATCATCCCCGTCTGCTCGGGGCGCCAGCCATGGGCCCACTCCACGAAATCTTCGGCGGCGAGGCTCGGCGAGATCGCCGTCACACTATCGCCCTCACCGCCGCCCTCATAGAATCCGCGCGGGCCATGACGAGATGATCGCGCAGGTCGTCCCGCAGCCACAGCGCCATTGCCTGCGCCCATTGCCTGCGCCCAGTGGCTCCCGATGCTTGTTTCAAGCCAGCCGGTTCCTTCTGCCACCTCGACCGGAGAGATCAGGCGGCCAAGCCGCTCCTTGCGCTCCAGCCACCGGCTGACAAGGACAGCCTCTTTCACGCGCGCCAGCGGAGCGAGCCCCTGGAGATCGCGGGACACCTCGATCCCCGCGCCCGTGAGCGCCCGCTCCACGACCGGGATATGTGCCCGCCGGCGCACCAGCACGGCCATAGAGGCCCAGCGCCAGCTGTCCTTGCCCATGGCAGAGCGGAGACGCAGCAGTTCGGCCGTCGCCAACGCTGCATGGCTTTCGATGTTGCTCTGGGCATTGGCGAGCGCCGTCACCCTCCCGAGGTCCGGGTCGCCCTTCCGGTAACAGCGCCCTTGGAGCGGGTCATCGGTCCGCCCGGGGTCGATCTCGAACGCGCGCGTCTTCAGGCGATCCGAGCCGCGCGAGATGATGTCGGCGGCGGCCCGCAGGATCGCGCCGTCGGAGCGGTAGTGCCACGCAAGCTCCGGCACCTTGAGCACCTTCCGGGCATACCCATCCATCAGGTGGCGTTGACGGATCGGCTCTTGCTGGAATACCTCGACCCCGGTGCGAAACATCTCTTGGGTGTACGAGCGCACGTTGAGGGCGCTATCGCGCCGCGCGATCTCGACACGGCCCGCATGGCTCTTGCTGTAGAGCCCTGTTGAGATGTCGATCGTCCCGATCCGCGCCAAGAACCGAAGGTGTCACGGACGTCACCGGAAGAGATGTCTGACAACATTCAGCGGGCATCTGTGTCGTCACCGGGGCGAGCCCGTTTGCGGCGACACGGGCGGCAGGCGCGGGCCGGGGTACGGCGATGATGTCTTCGTTCAATCGGCGCGCGGACCGGCAAGAGGTCGTCTGGACCCCCGCATGAGCGATCCCGCGTTGGGCGCTGTCCTCGCTGAGGTCGAGCAGCACGCGGGTCGCTTCATAGGCGAGGGCCGGGTCGTGCAAGCGGCCTTCGTCCAAGGTGACGTCCAGACGCTGGGCGCCATCCTTGAGCGGCGCGCGCGCGATCTCTCGAATGCCGCAGGCCAACGCATCGTGAAGCGTCTGCCGGAGCGGCTGTCCGCGCTGAAAGGCGAGATCCGCCTCGACCCGACAGCGCTCGGGGGCGAGGGTGCGCGCCGTTTCGTGCGACGCGATTTCGAAGCGCGCCAGATCGGGCAGGATTCGCATGCCTTCCGGCGTCATGTGCGACATCTCGTTTTCCGTGATCCATGCGAAACCCGGGTCGGTCAGCGCAGTCAGGCGCCGGGCCAGGGGTTCCGCGTCGTGAAGGAGATGAGTCCGAAATGAGAGAACCCAAAGGTTTTCTGCGCGATTTGTCCGGACAGGACGGAAAAGGGCACGCGGCGCCGGAAGAAGTGGCCGGACGGCCGCTGTTCGAGGTCGCGGGTTCGGGTCGGTCTGGACATGAGGATTCCTGCGGGATGACTGACCTAATGGGATGAACTGCCTTGCCACCAAACCGTAGCTATTGTTGCGGGCATAGGTGGAGAGAGGAGCATTCTGATGGATATCGAATTTTTGCGCGTTGATCTGGGCAAGACGGTTTGCAGCCTTGCGGGATTGGATGCGAGTGGCGCGGTTGTGTTTCGCAAGCGCCTTCAGCGGCACCGGTTACTGGACTTCCTGGGCGGCCTGCCGACCTGCGTAGGGGCGATGGAGGCCTGTGGAGGTGCGCATCATATCGGTCGTTATTGCCTTCAACTCGGGCACGAACCACGGCTGATGTCACCGCTTTATGTCCGTCCCTACGTCAAGCTCCACAAGAACGATGACCGTGATGCAGAAGCGATTGCCGAAGCTGCGACGCGCCCGACCATGTCGTTCGTCGCGATCAAATCGGAAGAACAGCTCGATCTTCAGGCGCTGCATCGCGCCCGCGAGCGTTTGGTGACCGAAAGAACGCGCCTGATCAATCAGGGGCGAGGATTTCTGATGGAGCATGGCGTCCGGGTCGGAACAGGCCGTCACGTCTTCCAGAAGGAGCTGATGAGATTGGCGGCGGAAGGCGCCGCCGATCTATCGACCCGTATGCTGTCGATGTTGTCGGATATGGCGATCGAGTTAGGCACAATCAACGGCCGGGTTGACGCCATCGACACCGAGATCAAGTCTCTTGCCAAGGCGGACGCCGACATGCAGCGACTGATGGAAATCCCTGGTGTGGGTCCGACCATTGCCAGCGCGCTTGTGGCCGCCGTTGGGACCGGCAGAAGCTTTGCCAAGGGGCGCGATCTTGCCGCATGGCTTGGCCTGGTGCCACGGCAGATCACCACAGGTGGAAAAGCAAAGCTGATCGGCATCTCGAAGCACGGCAATCGTTACCTGCGCAAGCTGTTCATCCATGGGGCGCGGACGGTTCTGCATCTGGTGCGTGACAGGTCGTCACCGATCCCGCGATGGGCAGATGGGCCAAAAGAGCGGGCACATGTGAATGTGGCTGCCGTGGCAATGGTCAACAAGATAGGGCGGATCGCCTGGGCGGTCCTGACGAAGGGCGAGCGATATCGCCCCACCGCACTTGTCGGCGCGTAGACACACTGGGATGTGAGAGAAACATAGGTATCTGCGAGCGAGGAGGAGATGGACCAACGACCTAACGGCGTCTTGTCAGTCTGACGGAGAGCATGGCCTATGAGTGCCGATGAGCTAACGAGACACAGGACGCGCGACGTCCCATCTCGGTCAGGGGCAAATCAAACGGCCTCGTCGAAAGACCGAGTAAATGGAAGCAGGGTCAAAGGGACATCGCAAAACGCTTGCAGGAGAAGGCAGTTCATACATGCTCCACTGAGAGTCCTCGTTCATGAGTTAGCTCTGTTCAGGGTTTGGTCCTCGCTTGACCGCTGGCGATATTCCCACGGGGTGAGCCCGTCGAGGCTCGAGTGGGGGCGGTGGTGGGTGTAGTCGTCGCGCCATGCCGCGATCAAATGGCGGGCATGGCGCAGGTTGGCAAAGAGGTGCTCGTTCAGGCACTCGTCCTT
>DQCI01000118.1:6594-9245 GCA_003545125.1 Paracoccaceae bacterium | reverse complement strand
TGGCGCGGCGACGAGGCGGTTCTGGGCGAGCTCATGCTCCACCTCGTCAAACAGGGGCAGGCGGCGCGGGCGAAGTCGTACCTGCGCGCCGCCGATGTGAGATTCAGGAAGACGGACCTTTTCGACTTCCTCGAACTGCTGCTTGCGCTGCCCATGGGCGAGCCCGTCAGCGACCGCAACGTGACCGCCTGGCGCCGCCTCGAACGCAGCCTGCCGGTTGCGGAGCCGTTGTTGCTCGGCCTCGATTACAACGCGATGATGGCCATGTCGGTGCGATTGGGCCATTTCATCGAAGCCCGGGTGGCGGGCCAGCAGGCGATCTCGTGTTGCCGCGAGGACGGCCATGTCTACCTGGAGCATTTCATCCATATTCTCCTCGCCGACCTCGACGTGATCGAGGGCCGGCTGCATCGTGCCGAACGCGGCTTGGCCCAAGCGGGCGTGTCCTACAGCAACGAAGACGCGTTGATCGAGGTCATCCGGTCGGCGATCGCTTACGAGCGCGGCGATCTGGAGCACATCCGGCGCGAAGCGGACGGTCTGCGCACCAGCCAGCTTGGCGGCGACAGCTGGTCGGAACTGTTCTTCCAACTCGCCCGGATCGCCGTGTTGAGCGCCTAATTCCTCGAAGGGCGCGAGGCGGCGGGGCGCGAGCTCGATGTGTTTCACGCCGACCATGCCTGGCGTTACGGTGGTGTGGCCAGCACCGTCGATGCCCTGAGCGCGCGGATCTGGCAGTTGGACTGGCACCCGAACGAGGCCGAGCGCGCGTTGGACCTGGTTCAAGGCGCGCCGATGCAAAGCGCCATCGGCGACCTTGTTCTGAGCGAGCACCAGGCGGCGATGGAGTTCGCCCCACCNNCGCCCGTGGCCTCGCAGACGCCGCGCGGCGCCATCGTGGCGAGGTTGCAGAAGGCCCAGCGCGGCCGCGGTCATGCCCGGCGCACCGCGATAGAGGCGGCGCTGAAGCTGGCGATGGACGACTGGCAGATCGGCCCGTTCCTGGAAGACCGCGACGTGTTTCTCGGCGTGAGTTCGAAGCTCGCCAACAGCCCGTTTGCGCGGCGCAACCGCAAATACGCGCGGCTGGTCGCCGAGGTCCCGCGCCAGGTCGACCGCAGCTACATGGTGCCGGACCGGCCGAGCGCCATCGGCTTCAACCGGCGCCAATACCGGGTCGTTTCTGCGTTGCCGTCGGGTGCGACGAACAAGCAGATCGCCCTTCAACTGGGCGCATCGGAGGCAACGGTCAAATATCCCCTGACATCGATCGATCGGCTGACCGGCAGTAAGCGTAGATCGGAACTGATTGATTTTATGTATGAATTTGGGGAATGATGGAAAATTTTG
This sequence comes from Paracoccaceae bacterium, assembly GCA_003545125.1. GTDB lineage: Bacteria > Pseudomonadota > Alphaproteobacteria > Rhodobacterales > Rhodobacteraceae > Sinisalibacter. The sequence goes on along the minus strand of DQCI01000118.1, from coordinate 7,895 downwards.
ACCCTTTTTGTTCATTACTAGACCAATTCACGTTCACAGGCGCTCCGAAACATCGCCGAGATTGGCAGCGGAGAAAACACCGCATTTTTGCTTACCTTTTCCGGCGCGCGCTCACTCTGTTTCTGGTCCTGCTTGGACTGGCGATCCTGATTTTCGTAATCGCGCGGATCGTGCCCGGAGACCCTGCGCGCATCGGACTCGGTCCGCTCGCGACGGCGCAGCAGGTCAGCGAATTGCGCGGGGAGATGGGGAACGACGATCCTTTCATCGTGCAGCTCTGGATGTATCTCAAGGGGCTGGTACAGGGCGATCTCGGCAAATCGCTGCTGACCTCGCGGCCGGTGAGGGACGACATCCTGGGCGCCTTGCCGGCGACGCTGGAACTGGTGCTCTTCACCATCGTGATCCAGATCGGCGTGTCGATCCCCTTCGGCGTGCTCGCCGCTGTCTACCGCAACACCTGGATCGACAAGGTGCTGCGCATCGTCTCATTGATCGGCGTGGTGACCCCGGGCTTCGTTCTTGCGATTTTGCTGCAACTGGTCGCGGCGCACTACCTCGGGTTCTTCCCGGTGACCGGACGGCTCGACGGCGGGATCGAGGTCTCGGCCGATATCACCGGCCTCTTGGTGATCGACGGTATCCTGACCGGCCGCGTCGACGTGGTGATGGACGCACTGCGTCATCTTTTCCTGCCCGCGATCGCGCTTGCGGCGGGCGGGATCGGGCAGGTGATGCGGATCATGCGCACCGCGATGATCGAGGTCGCCTCGCGCGATTTCGTCGAGGCCTCGCGTGCCTATGGCATCCCCGAACGGGTCGTGACCTTCCGCTACATGCTGCGTGTCGCCAGCGTTGCGCCGCTCACCATCCTCGGCCTCGAATTCGCCTCGCTGATCGGCAACGCCTTCATCGTCGAGTTCGTGTTCTCCTGGCCGGGCATCGCCAGCTACGGCGTGCGCACGATCCTGCACAAGGACCTCAACGCCGTGGTCGGCGTGGTGCTGGTTTCCGGCGTGTTCTTCGCGGTGCCCGTCGGGGTCGTGCTCAGCCTGGTTGCGGGCTATTTCGGCGGCTGGATCGAGACCATCGTGATGCGCTTCACCGACATCATGCTGGCGCTGCCGCCACTGGCGATGGCGCTCGCGATCACCGCGGTGCTGTCGCCGAACCTCATCAACGCGATGATCGCGATCACGCTCCTGTGGTGGACCTGGCACACGCGGCTGATCTACCGCATCGTCAAGGCGCAGATGAACGAGGATTATGTCGTGGCGGCCCGTGTCGCCGGGGCCTCGCAC
>DQCI01000118.1:0-6528 GCA_003545125.1 Paracoccaceae bacterium | reverse complement strand
CTCGCTCGATGCGGGCTTCGTGATCCTGTTCGGCGCGGCGTTGTCGTTCCTGGGCCTCGGCGTCCAGCCGCCGACGCCCGATCTCGGCACGATGGTCGCCTCCGGCTCGGAGAACCTGCCGGAAATGTGGTGGCAGGCGGCGATGCCGGGTCTGGCGATCCTCTACGCGACCCTCGGTTTCAACCTTTTGGGGGACGGCTTGCGCGACATGCTGCACGTGGACCTGTGAGCCCGCTTCTCGATATCCGCGACCTGTGCATCGGGTTCAGCGCCCACGGCAAGCACCGCCGGGTTCTGCATGATGTGAACCTGCATGTGGCTGAGGGCGAGCGCGTGTCGCTGATCGGGCAGTCGGGCTCGGGCAAGACCGTGACCATGCGCGCGATCATCGGCACCCTGCCGATGCCGCCGGCAATGATCGCACAGGGCAGCATCATATACGCGGGACAATCGCTTCTTGATCTGGGCCCGATCGAGCGCAACCGCCTGAAGGGCACCGGCATTTCCATCGTGCTGCAAGACCCGATGACCTCGTTCAACCCGGTGCTGACGATCCGCCGCCGGATGGAAGACATCATCCGCTATGCCGATCTCCGTCTCGGGCGCAGCGGATCGAAGGCGGCGCGCTAAGACCACATGATCGAGACGCTGCGCAAGGTCCGTCTAGCCGACGGAGACCGCGTGCTCGACAGCTGCCCGATGATGCTGTCGGGCGGCATGCGCCAGCGCGTTCTGATCGGCATGGCGCTCCTGAACAAGCCGCGCCTGTTGATCGCCGACGAACCCGGCGCCGCGCTCGACGTGACCACACAGTACGAGATCCTCGCGTTGCTCAATTCGCTGGTGGCCGAAGAGGGGCTGTCGCTCCTGCTCATTACCCACAACCTCGGCGTGGTGGGTGAGATGGCCGACCGGGTCTTCGTGATGGAGCGCGGCCACATCGTCGAAACCGGAACCCGCGACGCCGTCTTCGACGCGCCCGAACACCCCTTCACCCACAAGCTGATGGTCGCCGTGCCGCCGCTCTACGGCGACAAGGTGAAAACCGTGGATCATCATGGGCCGCGCGAGATCGTCACTCTGCGCGGCGTCTGCAAGGATTTCCAGACCCGCAGCGGTGTCTTCAATCGGGTGAGCGGCAAGATCCGGGCGGTCGACAAGGTGTCGCTCTCCGTGCACCAGGGCGACATCTTCGGCATCGCCGGCGAAAGCGGCTCGGGCAAGACGACGCTGGCGAAGATGATCATGCGGCTCAGCCGGCCGACCGGCGGTGAGATCGAGGGCCGCGACATCACCGGGTTCGCGGGCACAAGGGAATTCCGCAAGCTGATCCAGATCGTCTACCAGAACCCGGCCTCGTCGCTGAACCCGCGCCGCACGGTGGCCGACCAGCTGGCCGTGCCGCTGAATTTCACCGGCGAGGACAGGGCGGCGACCCAACGGCGGATTTCCGAGCTTCTGGACCTCGTCGATCTGGCGCAGAGCTACCGCTCGATGTATCCGCACGAGCTGTCCGGCGGGCAGAAGCCGCGGGTGGCCATCGCGCGCGTATTGTCGGTCAACCCGAAAATCGTGGTGCCGGACGAGCCCACTTCAGCGTTGGATGTGCTGGTGCAATCCAATGTCATCGACCTGCTTTTGCGGCTGCGCGACGAGTTCGACCTGACCTACATCTTCATCAGCCACGACCTCAGCCTGATGCGCAATTTCTGCTCGCGCGCACCGCCGCGGTACGTCTGTGCCTGCCCGCCGCGCAATGCCTGCCGCCGATGGTCGACTGGCCCGACGACATTCGCGAGGCGGTCGGCGGCCAGTACTGGATGGCGAAGGGCGGCAACGAGTTCGACGAAGCCGGCATCGGCACGGTGGCGATCACCTCGGTGTTCTCGCCGGTCAGCGACAAGATGGAGCGGGCCGCGATGGAGCGGCTGGCCGAGCGTTTGCCCGGCGTGGAATTCACACTGTCGAGCGAGAACGGTCGGCTCGGCATCCTCGAGCGCAAAAACGCGGCGATCATGAATGCCTCGCTTCGCGCCCTGTCGGAGCGCACCGTCGAGGCCTTCGGGTCTGCCCTCCACAAGGTCGGGCTCGATTGCCCCGACCACATCACCCAGAACGACGGCACCCTGATGGGCTGCGAATTCGTGCAATCCTACCCGGTGCTGACCTTCGCCTCCGGGCCCACCAATTCAATGCGCGGCGTGGCTTTCCTGCCGGGCACCTCCGATGCCATTGTCGTCGATGTAGGCGGCACGACCACCGATGTCGGCGCCCTGGCCAAGGGCTTCCCGCGGCCCGCCAGCACCACGGTCGATGTCGGCGGGGTGCGCACCAACTTCCGTATGCCGGATGTCTTTGCCATCGGTCTCGTTGGCGGCAGCATCGTCGCGGGCGAAGGCGACGATCTCCAGGTCGGGCCGCAGTCGGTCGGCTACGAACTGACCGAAGCGGCGCTGATCTTTGGCGGCAAGACCCTCACCACCTCCGACGTGGCCGTGGCGCTCGGCCTTGCCGAGTTCGGCGACACATCGGCGGTGGCGGCCCTCGACCCGGCCAATCTCGCCCAGGTGAAGGCGCGCATCGACGAGATGCTGACCAACGCGGCGGAACGGATGCGGGTCTCGCCCGATCCGATCCCGGTGCTTGCTGTCGGCGGCGGCTCGATCCTGGTGCCCGAGCAGATCGGCGATCTGCCGGTGATCCGCCCGGCGCATTTCTCGGTCGCCAATGCCGTGGGCGCCGCCATCGGCCAGATCTCCGGCGAGGTCGACCGCATTTTATCGCTCGAAAGCACCTCGCGCGAGGAGGCGCTGGCGGCGGCCCGCAAGGAAGCCACCGACAAGGCCATTGCCGCCGGGGCCAAGCCCAAGAGCATCGAGCGGCTCGACCAGGAAGACGTGCCCTTGGCCTACCTGCCCGGCAACGCCACCCGTATCCGCCTCAAGGTCGTGGGAGACAAGAACGGCTGAGCCGCTCAGAGAAGTCACCGACGCCGATCTGGAGGCGATCGAGATCGGCGCCGCAATCCTCTGCACGGGGGGCGGTGGCAACCCCTATATCGGCAAGCTGCACTGCCGCGAGGAGCTGAAGAAGGGCCACCACATCCCGGTGATCCCGCTGGACGAAGTGCCCGACGATTGGCTGGTGGTCTCGCTCGACGGCATCGGCGCGCCGGTGGTCGGGGTCGAGAAGATCGAGGAAGGCGAGGAGTGCCTGCGCGCGCTGCGGGCCCTCGAAAAGGAGCTTGGCGTGAAGGTCGATGCGCTGATCTCGGCCGAGATCGGCGAGGCCAATTCGATGGAGCCGATGCTGACCGCCGCCGAGGCCGGATTGCCTGTGGTCGATGGCGATGGCATGGGCCGGGCCTTTCCCGAAATGCAGATGTGCTCCTGGCCGATCTACGGCCACCGCGAGGCGCCCGGCGCGATGGCCGAGGAGAAGGGCTCCATTGTAGTCATCCGCGACACCCCCGACGACGTCTGGCTGGACCGCATCTCACGCTCGGTCGTGGTGGCGATGGGCGCGGCCGCCGGGCTCGCGACCAATCCGATGCGGGGGCAGTTCGTCAAGCACGCGGCGGTGCCGGGCACCATCACCCAGGCGCTCAACCTCGGTCGCGCCGTGCTCGAGGCCCACGCCACCAACGCCGATCCGGTCGAAACGGTGATCCGGCAGGAAAACGGTAAGCTCCTGATGACGTCCAAGACCGCCGATCTCGAACGCCACCTCAAGGGCGGCTTCGCGGTGGGGCACATGGCGCTCGAAGGCTTCGGCGCCTTCCAGGGCGACAAAGGCCGGATCGACCTCCAGAACGAGTTCCTCCTGTTCAGGCGCAACGGCGCGGTCGAGGTTTGCGTGCCCGACCTGATCGTGGTGCTCGACGCCGACACCGGCCTGCCGATCGCCACCGAGATGCTGCGCTACGGCCAGCGGATCGCCGTGCTCTGTCTGCCCGCTCACGCGCTGCTGCGCAGCCCCGAGGCGCTCGCCGTCGTCGGTCCGGCGGCTTTCGGCTATCCTGACATCACCTTCACCCCGATGGGAGGCTCCTGATGGACCCGATTACCACGATCGCCCGTGCGGATATGGCCGACGTGGCGCAGGGCGGCGCGTTTCTGGGCACCGGCGGCGGTGGCGCCCCCCATGTCGGCCGGCTGATGGCCGAGTAGGCGATCGAGGCGGGCGGTCCGGTGACCGTGCTCGACATCGAGGCGATGGACGACGACGCGTTGATCGTGCCGGTGGCGGTGATGGGCGCGCCGGCGGTGATGCTTGAAGAGCTGCCGCGCGGCGACGAGGCCGTGGCGGCGCTGCGGTCGCTCGAAGCGGTCTTGGGCCGCAAGGCCGAGGCGATCTTCTGTATCGAAGCCGGTGGGCTCAACGAGACGACCCCGGTCGCGGTGGCCGCGACGGTCGGCCTGCCGGTCATCGACGGCGACGGCATGGGCCGGGCTTTCCCCGAGTTCCAGATGGTCTCGATGACGATGTTCGGCGTCCACGCCTGCCCGATGGCGATGTCGGACGAGAAGGGCAACGCGCTGGTGCTGAACACGGTCGACAATCTCTCGACCCAAAAATTTGCCCGCGTCATCATCGTGGAAATGGGCGGGGCCGGGATGATCGCGCTCTACCCGATGACCGGCGCGCAGGCGAAGCGGTCGATCCTGCGCGGGTCGCTGTCGCTGATCAGCAATATCGGACGGCTGATCCGCGCCGAGCAGGCCGCCAACCGCACCCCGGCCGACCGGCTGGCGCGCGAGCTGAACGGCGTGCGCCTGTTCGAGGGCCGGGTCACGGATGTCGACCGGCGCACCGAAGGCGGCTTTGCACGCGGGCAGGCGACGATCAAGGGCCTGGAGGCCTACCAGGGCCGCAACCTGACCCTCAAGTTCCAGAACGAGTTTCTGATGGCGGAAACGGAGGACGGCACGCCGCGCGCGATGACGCCCGACCCGATCTGCCTGCTCGACCTGGAAACCATCCAGCCGATCACCACCGAACAGTTGGCCTATGGCTATCGGGTGATCGTGTTTGGCCTGCCGTGCGATCCGAAATGGCGCACGGGGCATGGGCTGTCGCGCGTCGGCCCGGGATAGTTCGGCTACGAGGCAGACTATCAACCCATTGAAAAAATAACAGAAATGTCCTGACAGAACGGAGGTTCCTACAAATAGCACATTCAGGAGAATGGCGATCAGCGCCGTGGCATCGACCGCGGTGATACTCGGTGCGGGTGCCGCTTCGGCGCAGAATGTCGTCACCGTGAACGCGGTGCAGATCTTCGGCACGGTCGACCCGGCCAAGATCAACGATTACACCGAATACATGGCCGGGGTGAACCTCTACGAGGCGCTCACCGTGCTCGACGGCGGCGGCGCGATCCAGCCGTTGCTGGCCAAAAGCTGGGCGGCCTCGGAAGACGGTTTGACCTGGACCTTCACGCTGAAGGAGGGTGCCACATTCCAGGATGGCAGCCCGGACGAGGCCAAGGACGTGGTCTGGACGGTCAACCGGCTGCTCGCGATCAACGAAGGCCCGGCCTGTCTGTTCGAGGGCGTGCTTTCGGAAGGGGCGGTGACCGAGGTCGACGCCCGCACGGTGCAGTTCCAACTGGAGAAGACCTATGCGCCGTTCCTGACCACGACGCCGATCCTGTTCGCGGTGAATGCCGACCTTGCGATGGACAACGTGCCCGAAGACGACGCTTGGGCGCAGGATTACATCGCCAACACCTCGCTCGGGGCCGGGGCGTTCATGCTCGACAGCTGGGAACGCGGCACCGGCATGACGATCAAGGCCTATGACGGCTACCATCTCGGCTGGAGCGACGACAGCATCGACGAGGCCCGCTTCGTCGTCACCAACGAGGAAGCCACCGTCAAGGCGCTCGCCGCCTCGGGCGAGCTGTCGATGTCGTCCGATGCCCAGGCGCAGGAGACCTACGACAGCATCGGCGCGCTGGAGGACTACCGGGTCCACGCCTGCCCGACGGCGACGAATTTCCAGTTCAAGCTCAACAACAGCCGTCCGTCCACCGATGACCTCAACATCCGCAAGGCCATTGCCTATGCGACCGATTACGACACCATCCGCGAGGTTCTTCTGCCAGGTGAGCTGCTGACCGGGCCGATGCCGCCGATCTTCGCCGACGCCTACCCCGACGACGTGGCCACGCCGGTGTTCGACCTCGAGAAGGCCAAGGAATACATCGAGGCTTCGTCCTACGCGGGGCAGGGGCCGATTGACGTTGAGATCATGTATGTCGCCGGCCTCGCCTTCGAGGAGGAGATCGGCCTCTTGATGAAGTCGATCCTCGACACCATAGGGTTCGACACGATCCTCAAGCCCGAGCCGTGGAACCGGATGACGGAGCTGGCAGCCGACGTGGAGATCACCCCCGGCATCAACCAGGTGTTCTACGGCGCGACCTATCCCTCGCCCGACACCTATTCCTACATCCAGTACCACAGCCGTCGGGCGGCCACCTGGGCGTGGATGGAATGGGTGCAGAACCCGGAGGTCGACGCG